>JBBDMC010000078.1:0-6410 GCA_040878485.1 Bauldia sp.
TGAAGGCGGGGATCTATCCGCCGCCCGGCGAATTCGCCGCGATGTGGAAGCGCGGACGCCGCTTTTCGCCGCGCATGGGCGAGGCCGACCGCGCCGGCAGGCGCGCCGGCTGGCGGGACGCGGTCCGGCGCACCATGGGCCGGCTGGGCGGGCCGGCGGTTTGAAAGCGCGGGTCGGCGGGCGGCGCCAGGCGGTCCACCGCGGCCGGCCGCCCGACCGATCAGCGGAAACCGAACAGGGCCTTCGGGGTCTCCCACGTGACCTTGCGCCGGTCCTTCTCGGCGGGCAGCCAGCGCTCGACGCAGGCAAGCTCGCGCCCGTAGTCCATGCGTGCATCGTGGCGCACGAACGGCCAGTCGGAGCCCCAGACGCAACGGTTAAGGGTAAAGGCGTCGATGGCGGCGGCGATGAACGGCTCGACGTCGCGGTACGGATAGCCCGCGACCGAAGCGCGGAACGGTCCGGAGAGTTTGACGACCGCCTCGGTCGATCTGCCGAGTTCGAGCAGGGCGGCGAAACCGGGCTGGGTCGGACCGCGACGCGGGTCCGGCCGGCCGACATGGTCGATCAGGGCCCGCACGCGTGTCCGCCGGATGATCGGCATGGCCTCCACCAGCTCATCCCGCTCGCAATGGATCTGGAGAAACCAGCCCAGTTCGTTGAGACGCGCGAACAGCCGCGCGGTCGCCGGATGATTGAACTGCCGCATGCCGAAGCTCGAAAGGTTGTAGCGGATGCCGACGATCGGCTTGGCGGCCAGCGCATCGAGGTCGCGATCGGAAATGTCCGGCGCGACCAGGGCGACGCCCTTGAAGCGACCGCGGTAAGCCTCGATCGCGTCGAGCATGCAGCCAAGGTCGGTCATGTAGGGCTCGGCGGCGACCAGCAGGCCGTGGGTGATGGCGTGGGCGTCGAGGACGGCGGCGAAAGCGGACGCGGTGCCCGGCCGGGCGGGATGCGGCACGTAGCTGGCGTCGGCGGCGAAGGCGTAGCGCCCGAGACAGAAGACGTGGGCATGGCAATCGGCCGCCGGCAGGGTCACTAGGCTGATCCTTGCCGTTGCCAGACCGCGCGGGCCGCGCGCGGCGATCGCCGGCGGTCGTGCCACCGGGACGCGGTGCTCGATTGGCGGGACAGGCGGCGCGCGACGGACACCGCCTAGTCCGCTCCGGATTTCTCCGTCTCGGCTCGGCTCTCGACCGTGCCGAAGGCGCCGGCGTTTCGCAGGGCGGCGATGTCGTCGTTGGCAAAGCCGAACTCGCGCAGGACGTCGGCGGTGTCGGAGGCGAGCCGCGGCGGCGCCCGGCGGAAGGTCGTCGGCGTCCGCGACAGCGTGAACGGCGCCATCACCGATCGCACCGGCCTGCCCTCAACTTCAAAGTCGACAACCCCGTCCACGGCCGCCAGTTGCGGGTGATCGGCGGCCTCGCCGACCGAATTCACTTTGGCGACGACCACACGCACCTTGCCCAGCCGCGCCATCACCTCCTGGCTGGTCATGGTGGCGGTGACGGCGCCGAGATCGGCGACCAGGCGCTGGCGATGGCGGCGGCGGCCGGCGGCGGTGCGGTATTCGGCGCGGTCGATGCTCCCGGCATCCAGTGCCTTGACGCAGCGCGCCCACATGTCGTCGGCATAGGCGATGATCACCACGGCGCCGTCGCTGGTCGGGAAGGTCTGATTGGGAACGCTGAGGTGATTGGCGGTGCCCATCGGCTTGCGGATGGTGCCGTCCATCCAGTACTCGGTGTAGAAGTAGCTCATCAGATGGGCCGAGCTCATCAGCAGCGAGGTGCCGATCTTCTGGCCCTCGCCGGTGCGCTCGCGGTGATAGAGCGCGGCCATGACGCCGGAAACGATGGCGAGCGAGCCGGTGAGGTCGATGACCGACGTCCCGCAGCGTACCGGCTCACCGCCGGTCGGGCCGGTCATGCTCATCAGGCCGGAATGCGCCTGGACCGCCACGTCATTGGCGCCAACCTCGGCGAGGGGGCCGCGATCGCCATAGGCGGAGAACTCGCAGTAGATGATCCGCGGATTGCGTTTTGCCACGGCCTCGTAACCGAGGCCCCAGCGATCCATGACGCCCGGCCGGAAATTGTGCACCAGCACGTCGCAGGCGATCGCCAGCCTCAGCGCCGCGTCACGTCCGCTGGGATTGCGCAGATCGAGGCCGACGCTGCGCTTGTTGCGGTTGAGCGCGAGGAACGACGGACTGAAGCCGGGCAAATCGACCGGCTTGGTGGTGTCGACGCCGAGGATTCTGGTGTCGTCGCCGCCGGCGGGCTCCTCGACCTTGATGACGTCGGCGCCGAGGTCGCCGAACATCTGGGTCGCGGCGGGCGCGGCGAAAATCCGGGAAAAGTCCAGGACCCGGATGCCCTCGAGGATGGCGGGCGGCGGCATCGGCTACTTCCCGCCGATTGTCGGCGCGCGAGCGGCCAACGCCCCGGGATCAGGCCGCAAACCTGGCTTTCCGCAACGGATTCCTGCCACTTTCATGGGTCACGCAAATGCTCTGGCATCGGCCGGCCGTGGCCCGACGTTGTAGCTGGCCGATTGAACGCTTTCCAGCGCCCGGTTTCATAGGCTTAGCTGATGATGACCACCTATGCGGACCGCGAAAAGCCGCTGACGACGACGCGGAAAAGCTGGTTACATGGACGGCAATGCCGTCGGTGGGGAGCGAACATCGATGTACCGCTGCGCCATTCTCGATGACTATCAGAAGGCCGCGTTGAGACTGGCCGCGTGGGAGAGGCTGGCGGGCAGGGTGGAGGTCGTGACGTTTGACGATCACGTCGGCGACTTCGATGACCTGGCCGCGCGGCTCGCCGACTTCGAGATCATCGTCGCCATGCGCAATCGGACGCCGTTCGACCGCCTGCTCCTCGACCGACTGGCGAAGCTGCGGCTGCTGGTCACCACCGGCGCGCGCAACGACGGGATCGATCTTGCCGCGGCGCGGGCGCGGGGCGTGGTGGTCTGTGGCACCGCTTCGATCGCCTCGCCGACCCCGGAGCTCGCCTTCGCGCTCATCCTGGCGCTCGCCCGCAATATCGGGGCGGAGACGGCGGCGGTGCGCGCCGGTGGCTGGCAGGTGTCGGTCGGCGCCGATCTCGCCGGCGCCCGCCTCGGCATTATCGGCCTCGGTCGCATCGGTTCCCGCGTCGCCGCCATCGCCCGGGCCTTCGAGATGGAGGTGGCGGCGTGGAGCCGCAACCTGACCGAAGCACGCTGCCGCGAGGCCGGCGTCGCCTTTGCCGGCACCCTCGACGACCTGCTGCGCACCTCGGATTTCGTGTCGGTTCATCTCGCCCTCGGCCCGACAAGCCGCGGCCTGATCGGCGCCCGTGAACTGGCGCTGATGAAGCCGACGGCGAAGCTGGTCAATACCGCGCGCGGCCCGATCATCGACGAAGCCGCCCTCGTTCGGGCGTTGACGGAGCGGCGCATCGCCGCCGCGGCGCTGGATGTCTTCGACCGGGAGCCCCTGCCGAAGGATCACCCGTTCCGGATGCTCGACAACGTGGTGGCAACGCCCCACATCGGCTACGTTACCGAGCGCAACTACGCGATCTATTTCAGTCAGGCACTTGAAGATGTCGAAGCCTGGCTCGCCGGTGCCCCGGTCCGCGTGATTCAAGGGTGATCGGGGCGCTCGTCCGCCGTGGCGTCGTGTCACACCCCGGCCACGTGCTTTCCGGCTCGGCGGCAGAGTGACTAATTTCGGCGGAACATCGGTGGAAACGAGCGCGCGGTGACGACGATCCGGGACATGGAGTTGTTTGTGGAGGTCATCCACAGGGGCAGCTTTTCCGCCGCCGGGCGGCATCTGGGTCTCTCGCCCGCCTCGGTGTCGCGCCACATGAACGCGCTGGAAAACAGCCTTGGCGTGCGGTTGCTCAATCGGACCAGCCGGAATCTGACCCTGACCGACGCCGGTCAGCAGTATTTCGAGAAGGTCGAGCACATCCTGGCCGACGTCAGGGACATCCATGAAACGGTCTCCCAGATGCAGCGGGCGGTGCGTGGCACGCTGCGCGTGCACTCGCGGATGCTGGTCGGCATCCTGCACGTCGTGCCGGCGCTGCCGCGCTTCATGCAGGCCTTTCCCGACATCGACGTCGACATGCGGCTGTCCAATTTCCCGGCCGATCTGATCGAGCAGAATCTCGACGTCGATATCCGCATCGGCAGCCTGACCGACTCGTCCCTGATAAGCCGCAAGCTGAGGTCCAGCGAACGCGTGCTGTGCGCGACCCCGGGGTATCTGGAACGCCACGGCGCGGTCGGCAGGCCGGAGGACCTCGTTCATCACAACTGCCTGAGCTACCGGATCAATCTTGGTGAGCCGACGTGGCGCTTTCTCGACCGTGACGGCGTGCTCACCGAGATGGGGGTGTCGGGCAACTATCAGTCCGACAACGGCCAGGCTCTGCTGATGGCGACGATCGCCGGGGTCGGCATCGGCTTGATGGCTGACTGGGCGGTCAAGGAACACCTGGCGGCCGGGCGGCTGGTGCGGTTGTGTCCCGGCTATCGCGTCAGCCACATAGAATTCGAGAACGGGGTGTACGCGGTGTATCCGCAGAACCGGCACCTGTCGGCGAAGGTGCGGGTGTTCATCGATTTCCTGGTCGATCTGTTCAAAACGCTGTAGGCCGGACGCGGCTGCCCGGTGGCGCGGCCCAGCCCAACCGCCACCCCGGCGACGCGTGGAGGCACCGATCATCGACGAGTTGCAGCCGGACGCCGCCAGGGTGCGGGTCGAGATGGAGGGGTCGGTCGCCGTCGTGGTGATCGACAATCCGCCGGTCAACGCGGCATCGACGGCCGTGCGCCGCGGCCTTGTCGACGCCGTCACATCGCTGGCGAGGCTCCAGGACGTGACCGCCGCCGTCCTCATCGGGGCGGGCAGAACCTTTATCGCCGGATCGGACATCAGGGAATTCGACAAGCCGCTGGTGGAGCCGCAACTGCCGGCGGTGATCGCGGCGATCGAGGCGTGCCCGAAGCCGGTGGTGGCCGCCATCCACGGCGCCGCGCTCGGCGGCGGGTTCGAGGTGGCGCTCGCCTGCGACGCGCGGATCGCCGCCGCCGACGCGGTGGTCGGGTTGCCGGAGGTCAAACTCGGCATGATCCCCGGCGCCGGCGGCACGCAGCGCCTCCCGCGTCTCATCGGGGTCGCCGGCGCCGTCGAGATGATCGGGTCCGGCCGCCGGGTGCCGGCCGGCGAGGCGCTGTCGATCGGGCTCGTCGACCAGATCGGCGATGGCGATCTCCGCGCCGCGGCGGTGGCGCTGGCGCAAACGCTGACCGCCAAGCGGCCGGTCTCGGCGATGGAGGTGGCGCGCCAGGATGACGCCGCGATCGAGGAGGCCGCGGCCGCGGCGGCGCGGGCAAACCGCGGCATCGGTGCCGTGCGGGAGGCGATCGCCGCCGTGCGAATGGCGGCGACGTTGCCGTTTGCCGAGGCGCTGGCGAAGGAGCGCGAGACCTTTCAACGGCTGAGGAACGGCGAGGAATCGAGGGCGCTGCGCCACCTCTTCTTCGCCGAGCGGCGGGCTCTGCGCGGACCGGCCGGCGTCGCCACCAGGCCGGTCGAGCAAGCGGGCGTGGTTGGTCTCGGGCTGATGGGGAGCGGCATCGCCGCCGGTTTTGCCGTCGCCGGTCTCGAGGTGCTGGCGGTCGAAGAGGACGAGACGGCGCTCCGCCGGGGAATGGAACGGACCGGTGAGGTGATCCGCAGCATCGGCAAGCGGACACGGCTGTCGGCCGATCGGGTCGACGCCGCGTTGGCGCGCGTTCACCCGGTCGCCGGCCTCGCCGGCCTGGCGGCGGTCGATCTGGTGGTCGAGGCGGTGGTCGAGGACTTCGAGGTCAAGAAAGCGGTGTTCGGCGACCTCGATCGCCTGCTGCGATCGGGGGCGATTGTCGCCTCCAACACCTCCTATCTCGACATTGACGCGATGGCCGCCGCAACGCACCGCGCCGCCGACGTCGCCGGACTTCATTTCTTCAGCCCGCCGCACGTGATGCGGCTGGTCGAAGTGGTGCGCGGCGCCGCCACCGCTCCCGAGGTGATCGCCACACTGGTCGGCCTTGGCCGCCGCCTCGGCAAGGTGCCGGTGGTGGCGCGGGCAAGCGAGGGGTTCATCGGCAATCGCATCCTGTCGGCCTATCGCCAGCAATGCGATTTCCTGCTGGAGGAGGGCGCCTACCCCGAGGCTATCGATGCCGCCCTGACCGGCTTCGGCATGGCGATGGGCCCCTATGCGGTCGCCGATCTGGCCGGCCTCGACATCGCCTGGCGGATGCGCCGGCGGCGGGCGGCGACGCGCGATCCCGGCGCCCGCTATTTCCCGGCGGCCGACCGTCTGTGCGAGATGGGCCGGTTCGGCCGCAAG
>JBBDMC010000079.1:0-6364 GCA_040878485.1 Bauldia sp.
GTCGCCGTCAACACGGTGTTCATCCAGGCCGGCCTGCCCGAGCGGGTCGCCGCCGAAGGCCCGAACTCGCCGGCCGACGTGCTGATGACCGTCGATATCGGTAATCTGATCGATCTGGTCGACGCCGGCGTCACCCAGCCGGTCCGCTCCCAGGCGCTCGCGGCGGCCATCCCGGCCAACATGCGCGACCCGGGCGGCAACTGGTTCGCGTTGTCGATGCGCGCCCGCGTCCTTTACGCCTCCAAGGACCGCGTCGACATCAACGCGTTCACCTACGAGGGCCTGGCCGACCCGCGGTGGAAGGGCAAGGTCTGCATCCGCTCCGGTCAGCACCCGTACAACACGGCGCTTTTCGCCGCCTACATCGCCAAGCATGGCGCCGCCGCGGCCGAAACCTGGCTGGCGGCGGTCAAGGACAACCTCGGGCGCAAGGCCGGCGGCGGCGACCGCGACGTCGCCCGCGACATTCTTGGCGGCCTCTGCGACATTGGCCTGGCCAACTCCTATTACGTCGGGCTGATGCGCAGCGGCGCCGGTGGCCCGGACCAAGAAGCCTGGGGCGCCGCCATCAAGGTCATTCTGCCGACGTTCGCCGGCGGCGGCACCCACGTCAACGTCTCCGGCGCGGCGGTTGCCAAGCACGCGCCCAACCGGGACAACGCCGTCCGCTTCCTCGAGTTTCTTGTTTCCGATCAAGGCCAGGAACTTTACGCTCATGCCAACTTCGAGTACCCGGTGAAGCCCGGCGTGATGGCCGACCCGATCATCGCCAGCTTCGGCGCGTTGCAGCCCGATCCGATGCCTCTGGCCGAAATCGCGGCCCATCGCAAGACGGCCAGCCAACTCGTCGACAAGGTCGGGTTCGACAACTAACCGGAGCCGGATGATCCCGCCGCCACCACGTCTGTTGCCGTGAGCGCCACGTCGTTTGCCCCCGGTTGGATGGGGTTGCTCACTCCCCTCCGGCGGCGTTGCGCCGGGTATTGCGGATGGCTGGCCGCGGCGGCGGCCATCGCGGCCGTGGTATTGACGCCGGTGGCGGCGCTGGTCGTCATCGCCCTCGGCGGCGATGGCGCGGTGTGGCGACACCTTTTCGCCAACGTGCTGCCGTCGGTGGTTCCAACCACCGCCATCCTGCTCGCCGGCGGCGGCGTCGTCGCCGTCGCCGTCGGCACCGCATCGGCGTGGCTGGTGACGGCCTATGACTTCCGCGGCCGCCGCATCCTCGACTGGGCGTTGCTCCTGCCGCTGGCGGTTCCGACCTACGTCGTCGCCTTCGCTTACCTCGACCTCCTCCACCCGATCGGGCCGGTGCAAACCGCCATCCGCCACCTTCTCGGGATCGCCGACCCGCGCGGCCTGCGCCTGCCCGACATCCGCTCGCTGCCGGGGGCGATCCTGCTCTTCGGGCTGGTGCTCTACCCGTACGTCTATCTGACCACGCGGGCGCTGTTCCTGATGCAGGCCGCCGGCCTCATCGAGGCGGCGCGCACGCTCGGCGCCGGGCGCCAGCGGGTATTCTTCCGCGTCGCCCTGCCGCTCGCCCGCCCGGCGATCGCCGTCGGCGCCAGCCTTGCCCTGATGGAAACGCTGAACGACGTCGGCGCGTCGGAGTTTCTCGGCATTCGCACCATGACCCTCTCGGTCTATTCGACCTGGGTCAACCAGTCGAACCTGGCCGGCGCCGCCGGGATCGCGCTGTTCCTGCTGGCGGTCGTCGTCGCCCTGGTGTTCCTCGAACGGGTGGCCCGCCGCAGCCAGCGCTACGCCGCGCCGACCCAGCGCCCGCATGTGCCGGCGCGCAAGCGGCTGACCGGGGCGCGCGCCTTCCTCGCCCTCCTGTCGGGCGCCGCTCCCATCCTCCTCGGCTTCCTGATTCCGGCCGCCCACCTCGTCAACCAGACCATGCAGCGGATCAGCTTCGCCGGCATTTCCGACGCCATCGTCGCCGAGACCATCAACACGCTCGCCGTCTCCACCATCGCCACGCTCGTCGCCCTCGCCTTCGGTCTGGTCGTCGCCTACGCCGCGCGACTGGATCAGGGCCGCCGCGGCGCCACGCTGGTCCGCCTCGCCAGTCTCGGCTACGCCCTCCCCGGCACGGTGCTGGCGATCGGCCTCCTCATTCCGCTTGCCGGTCTCGACAACCTGGTCGACGGGTGGAGCCGGCGGGCGTTCGGCATTTCCACCGGGCTGTTGATGTCCGGATCGCTGGCGATCCTGGTCTACGCCTACGTGGCCCGTTTCCTGGCGATCGCCGCCGGCGGCATCGAGGCGGGCTTCGACAAGATCGCGCCCTCGCTCGATCACAGCGCCCGCACGCTCGGCCGCACCGCCGCCGGCGCCCTCCGTGCCGTGCATCTTCCCCTGATCCGCCCGGCGCTCGCTGCCGCCGCCATCCTCGTCTTCGTCGACTGCATGAAGGAACTGCCGGCGACGCTGCTCTTGCGCCCGCTCAACTTCGAGACGCTCGCCACTCATCTTTACGGCGAGGCCGCCCGCGGCACTTACGAGGACGGCGCCATCGCCGCCCTCGCCATCGTCGTCGCCGGCCTGGTGCCGGTGGCCCTGCTCGCCCGGTTGAGCCGGCCGGCGGTGCGCGCGCGAACGCCGACGCCATGAGCCGGATCGACGCCGCCCGCAGGCCGCCCGCGCCAAGCCGGCTTGCGTCGGGGCGGCCCGGATGGCAGATGGCGTTGCAAACCGCACGGCCGACCACCGGATCGCCCGCCGCAATGGACAAGGTGCTTCACCGCCACCCGAGCCCGCCGTCGCCAGGCGAGGATCGGGGCGACCGTGCCACCGCCGCGGTGGCGGCGACGCCGGCGCTGGTCGTCGACCGCCTCTGCCGGAGCTTCGGCCCGGTGCGCGCGGTGGTGGAGGTGTCGTTGTCGATGGCGCCGGGCGAAATCATCGCGCTCCTCGGCCACTCCGGCTCCGGCAAGTCGACCCTGCTTCGCCTGATCGCCGGCCTTGACCGCGGCGAGTCCGGTGGCATCGTCATTTACGGGCGCGACGTCAACAGTCCCTTCGTTCCGCCGGAGGCACGCGGCGTCGGCATGATGTTCCAGGACTACGCCCTGTTTCCCCACCTGACGGTGCTCGCCAACCTGACGTTCGGCCTCAACCGGCTGCCGCGGGCGGAGGCGGCCGAACGCGCCCGCCGGGCGCTTGCCCGCATCGGACTGGCCGGGCGCCAGGCCGACTATCCGCACCGGCTGTCCGGCGGCGAGCAGCAGCGGGTCGCGCTCGCCCGCGCGCTCCTGCCGCGACCGAAGATTTTGCTGATGGACGAGCCCTTTTCCAACCTCGACCGGCGCACGCGCGACCTGGTCCGCGACGAGACATCCGCGGTTCTGCGCGAGAGCGGCGCCACGGCGATCCTGGTGACCCACGATCCCGACGACGCCATGCGCATGGCCGATCGCATCATGCTGATGCACGCCGGCCGCATCGCCGGGACGGGCACGGCGGAGGAATTGTACCATCGGCCGGCCTCGCTGCTGGCCGCCCGCTTCTTCTCGGACTTCAACGAGATCGACGGCGTTTGCCGTCACGGCATGGTCGCCACCGCCCTCGGCAACTTTGCCGCCAGCGGGCTAGCCGACGGCGTCTTGGCGACCGTCTGCATCCGCCCGCGCGATCTCGTGCTCGACCTGTCGCCCGGCGCCGGCGGCCTTGCCGGCCGGGTGGTTTCACGCGCCTTCCATGGCGACGCCCAACTGGTCACCGTCGCCGTCGACGGCCTCTCCCCCCACCTCGCCGTCGAGGCACCGCTCGACGCCACGCCGGAAGCCGGCCACGCGGTCGCGATCTCGGTCGCGGTGAAGACGGCCCTGGTCTTCCCGGCCGAGTAGGATCGCGCGGACGGCCGCCCACCGGCCGGCGCCAGTCGGACATCAAGAAAGTCGGCGCCTCACAGCACGCCGCTGGTGCGCATCAGCGTGGCCAGATAGTAAAGCCAGCCGCGAAACGACGCACCATTGTTCACGGTAATGTCCGCGGCCACGAACACGAAGATGCAAACGACGAAGACAATGACCCGCATGGTCGCCATGGTCGCGCCCAACCGTGTCGGGGCGGTAAAGATTGCCGGTGCAATCCGTGACGTGTTTGGCTGGATTTTTCGGCGATTGCCTGGCCGCTGGCCGCGACCCGGCGGCGGCACCCGGCCGAACGCCTGCCCCGCCTGGCGACCGCCGGCCGGCAACCACGGTGACGACCGGCATTCTGCATCGGGGAACGCCGGTTGGGATGTTGAGCGACTTGCGGCTATGATGCAGGCTTCGCGGGGCGGTCGCCGCACCGCTCGGCGCCTGCCTGACCATGAAGACACCACGCGACGGTAGGAAGGGAACACTCATGACATTCAAGGCTATCGGTTTGGCCTGCGCAATCGCGGCGGCCGCGGGCGTATCCGCGGCATCGGCGCAGAGCGTGGAAGAATTCTACAAGGGCAAGACCGTCGAGGTGCAGATCGGCTACGGCCCCGGCGGCGGCTACGACTTGTACGCGCGCCTGCTCGCCACCCACATGGGCAAGCACATTCCAGGCAACCCGACGCTGGTGCCGATGAATCTGGCGGGCGCCGGCAGCCTGAAGCTCGCCAACTGGCTCTATGAGGCCGCGCCGCAGGACGGGACGGTGTTCGGCACGATCGCCCGCGCCGCCCCGTTCGATCCCCTGTTCGGGAACCAGGCGGCCACTTTCGACCCCCAGAAATTCAACTACATCGGCTCGGCCAACAATGAGGTGAGCGTTTGCGTCGCCTGGCACGACACCGGCGTCGCGACGTTCGACGACCTCAAGAGCAAGGAACTGATCGTCGGCGGCACCGGGCCCACGGCCGACACCGAGCAGTTTCCCAAAGTGCTCAACGCGGTCTTCGGCACCAAGATGAAGATCATCGGTGGCTATCCGGACGGCAACAGCGTCAACCTGGCGATGGAGCGAGGCGAGGTCAGCGGCCGCTGCGGCTGGTCGTGGTCGAGCGTTGTCTCCACCCGCCCCCAGTGGCTGGAGAACAAGACCGTGAACCTGCTCGTCCAGCTGTCCACCGCCAAGCATCCCGATCTGCCCGACCTGCCGCTGGTGATGGATCTCGCCAAGAGCGCCGACGACAAGGCCCTGCTCACCCTGGTTTTCGCCCGCCAGGCCCTTGGCCGGCCGTTCGTCGCGCCGCCCAACATCCCGGCCGACCGGGTCAAGGCGCTGCGTGACGCCTTCATGGCGACGATGTCGGATCCCGAGTTCCTCGCCGATGCCAAGAAGTCGGAACTCGAGATCACGCCGGTTTCGGGCGAGGAGGTCGCGCAACTGGTCGCCGACGGTTACAAGGCCTCGCCGGCGATCGTCGAACGCATCTCGGAAATATTGAAATAGTGGCGTGCGGCCGCCGGCGGGTTGGTGCCGGCGGCCGATTTTTCCGGGCGGCGCTCGCCGGGGACCGCCCGCACCGGACCGCGCGTGATCACCGCAGGCGGGAAGCAGTTGCCATGTCGATCAAGAATATCCTCGTCGCCTACAACGGCACCCCGTCCTCCGACGCGGCGGTCGGGATGGGCCTGCTGATGGCGAAGAAATACGACGCCCACGTGACCGGCGTCCTCGCCCACGGCGTGCCGCAATTCCTCTCCGCCGCCGGTTCCTGGTTGAGCGAGCGGCAGAGCCGGCAGATCAACGAGGTCGTCGCCCGCGTGAAGAGCGAGGTCCATGACGGCATCGCCGCGCGGTTCGGCGAGATCACGGCGGGATCGGGCCGCGCCGACAAGGTTCACTGGATCAACATTTACGGCGCCCCCGACAGGACGATCGTCGAGATCGCGCGCTGCTTCGACATCACGCTGATGGGGGAATACACGCCGGTCCCCGGCGAGGAGCAGCTGGTGCTCCATCCCGACATCGTCGCCCTGCAGAGCGGCCGGCCGGTGCTCGTCATCCCCAAGGATTACAAGGTCGCGGCGCTGAAGGAACATGCCGTCTTCGCCTGGGACGGCAAGCGGGCCGCGGCCCGGGCCATGTCCGACGCCATGCAGATTCTCGAAACCAAGACGCTGGTCACCATCCTCACCGTCGGCGAGGACACGCCCAGGGACGGCATCGAAGGCGCCGACATATCGGCGCATCTGGCCCGCCATGGCGTTCCGACGGAATGGACGCGCCTGCCCCGCAAGGGCTCGATCGGCGCGACCATCGCCGACTACTGCCGCGCGAGCGAGGCCGGAGTTCTGGTGATGGGCGCCTACGAGCACAGCAAGTTCAGCGAGGACCTGATCGGCGGCGTCACCAACGAAGTGTTCAAGAAGATCACCATTCCCGTTCTGATGTAGCATTGATCGGCGGCCGGCCGCCCACGCCGCCCGCC
>JBBDMC010000080.1:0-2575 GCA_040878485.1 Bauldia sp.
CCATCGCCCGCTCGGCGACACGCTGGTTGTCGCGGAAGGCGCCGGACTGGCGCAGAAGCACGTCGATCAGGGTGGTCTTGCCGTGGTCGACATGGGCGATGATGGCGATGTTGCGGAGGTTCATGGACGCTCGAAGCGGTTGCGGAGCCAATATAGGGTGCGGTGCGGCAAACACAATCGAGCCGGAACGCCGCGGCTGCGAGGCCGGGGGCGGAATCGCTCGTTTTTTTGGGCTTCGGCGGCCCGCGGCTTGGCGCCAGAGGACGACCGATCTATTGCTTATCCGGCAACCCTTGAATCGGGTGCCGCTCTAACAACCGCCAAGGATGGACCATGCGCCGGGCGACCCGCAAGCTCACGGTTCTCGTCTCGCTTGACGTCGCCGGCTACACGCGTCTGATCGGCCGCGACGAACGCGGCACGCTCGACGAAATCGCCGCGATTCGCCGTACGATCATCGACCCGTCGCTGGAGACGCACGGCGGGTTCCTGTTCAAGACAATGGGCGATGGCGGCCTCATCGAGTTCCCCAACGTCGAGGACAGCGTGCGGTGGGCGATCGGCTTCCAGACGGCAATGGCCGAGCGCAACGCCGGACGCGGCGACCGGCAGGTCCCGGTGCGATTGGCCATCGCACTCGCCGACGTCTTCGTCGAGGGCGAGGATCGCTTCGGCGCGGCGGTTGGTTTCGTCGACCGGCTGCAGCATGCCGCTCCGCCGGGAGGGGTGTTGATCACGCTGGCGGCTCGACACCAACTGGCCAGAAGCCTCGCCGCGCAGTTCACCAAGATAGATCCGATCGCGCTCAGGGACGTCGACGAGCCAGTCGAGGCCTGGCTGTGGATGCCCGCGGGCGGTGCCGATCGCCCGACCGGCCCAAAGCCGGGCGGGACGGTCGCGATCCCGGTGCCGGCGCCGGATCGCCCTTCGATCGCCGTCTTGGCATTCGACAACCTGTCGGTCGACCCGGAGGCCGATTCGATCGCCGACGGCGTCGTCGAAGAGATCACGGCGACCTTGTCGCGGATCCGCGACTTCATGGTCATCGCCCGCAATTCCGCCTACGTCTACAAGGGCCGCCCGCATGACGTGCGCGAGGTGGCGCGGGCGCTGGGGGTGCGCTACGTGCTGGAGGGCAGCCTGCGCAAATCCGGCGACCAGGTGCGGGTCACCGCGCAGCTGATCGACGCCGAGAACGGGGCTCATATCTGGGCCGATTCGTTCCGCGGCAAGGCCGACAACATCTTCGAGTTCGAGGATCGCATCGCCGAGTCGGTCGCCGGAGCGCTACGGCCGTCGATCCGGGCGGCCGAGATCGAACAGGCCAAGCGCAAGCGGCCGAACAGCCTGGCGGCGTACGACCTCGTGCTGAAGGCGTTGCCGCTCCTGTGGTCGCATCGCGGCGATGCCAACGGCGAGGCGATCGACCTGCTCGACCGGGCGCTCGCCATCGACCCGAGCTATCCGCGGGGCGGCGGCCTTCGCCGCCTGGGCGCGGGCCCAGCACGTGGTCTACAACTGGACCTCCGACTTCGCCAAAGTGCGGGCCGAGGGTGAGCGGCTGATCGGGCTGGCGGCGGACGCGGCGAGCGACGACCCGACGACGCTGACGGCGCTGGCGACGGCGATCATGCTGCTGTTCGGCGACCTCGATCGGGCGCAACGGTTCGTCGACCGCGCGCTCGCCCTCGATGCCAACCATGCCTGGGCGTGGACGCGGCGCGGCTTTCTCAACGTCTACCGCGGCGATCCTGACGCGGGGACGGCATGCTTCGAACGGGCGATCCGGCTGAGCCCCCTCGATCCGTTCAGCTTCAACTGCTACATCGGCCTCGGGCTCGCCCGCTTCGCCGCCGGTCAGTCGGAGGCGGCGGCCGAATGGACGCGGCTGGCGATGCGGGAGAAGGTCGGGTTGACCTGGGCCTACCGCGATCTGGCCACGTTTCTCGCCGATGCCGGCAGGATCGACGAGGCCAAGGCGGCGGCCGGCCGACTGAGGCAGGCCTATCCCCACATCACCGTCGGCGACGTGGCGGAGGCGCTGAGCTTCATGGAGCCCAACCTGCTCAAGCGGTACCTCGCAGGGCTGCGCAAAGCTGGGCTCCCCGAATAGCTGCTCACAGGGCTGCGCGTCGCCCGGCGGGGCTGCCGGTCCGTGCTTCGTCGGCGCCTTCGATCATCATGAACTCGGCGAGGTTCTCGCGGCTGACGTAGCCGACCAGGCGTTCGCCCTCGCCGACGACGCCGACCTCGGAAGCGGAGCGCTCTTGCATGAGGCGGAGCGCCAGTTCGAGCGACTGACCGGCGCGCACCGTCGGCACGTCGCGATTCATGACGTCGAGGACCGACGTTCCAGGGCCGGTCGCCTTCAGCGCCCTGATCATGGCGTCGCGGGTGAGGAAGCCGCGCAGGCGGCCGCCGCCGTCGACCACCGGAAACTCGCGTTGCGTCGTGCGGATCAGCGCTTCGGTGGCCTCGTCAACGGTCGCCTGGGTCCCAAGGCTCTCGAAAGCTCGCACCATCGCGCGGTCGACCGGAACGCCGCGGGCGACGTCGCGCAGGCCAACCTCGCCGG
>JBBDMC010000080.1:2585-6360 GCA_040878485.1 Bauldia sp.
CGGCCTCGCCGGCCGCGGCGAGGTAGACGAAGATGGCGATGAACACCAGGATCGGGTTGCCGTAGACCAGGCCGAGGAAGCCGAAGGCGAAGGCGAGCCCTTGGCCGATGCGCGCGGCAATCTCGGTGGCGCGCCGGCGGCCGAGCCGGAAGGCGAGGAGGGCGCGCAGGACGCGGCCGCCGTCCATCGGGAAGGCGGGGATCAGGTTGAACAGGACGAGATATATGTTGACCGCGGCGAGGCGGGCAAGGAAGCCCGGCGCCGGGTCCTCGATGGCGGCAATCGTCGCGGCGTCAGGCCGGGCACCGAGAATGACGATGAGGACGGCGGCGATGAGAACATTGACCAGCGGCCCGGCGACGGCGATGACGATCTCCTCGGTCGGGTTGTCGGGGATGCGCGACAAACGCGCCAGCCCGCCGATTGGCAGGAGCGTGATGTCGGGGGTGGTGATGCCGTAGCGGCGGGCAGCGACTGCATGGCCGAGTTCGTGGAGGACGACGCAGGCAAACACCGCGACGATGAACAGCACCGCGTCGAGGGCCGCCGCGGCGCCGCCTGCGGCGTACTGGGCTATGCCGATCCAGGCGAGGAGGATTAGGAAGGTCAGGTGGACGCGGATTTCGCTGCCGGCAACCCGCGCCACCGTTATCGACCAAGGCATGCTGGTGCTCTCGCTCCGCTGGTGGTCGGCGCGCCTCGTTGCGAAACATCGCCGCCCGGAATGTTGGGCGCGATCCGCCGCGATGCAAGTCAATTCGGAAGGCGGCGGGTGGCCCCGGATCGTCTAGCCAGGGTACGCGTCCACTCGTGCGTGCCAGTGGCCTTGGCGAAGAGCTTGTCGACGGCGGAGGCGGGCAGCGGCGGGCTGAGGAGGAAGCCCTGCACCTCGGTGCAGCCCTGGTCGCGGACGAGATCGAGTTGGTCCTCGGTCTCAACGCCTTCGGCGGTCGTCGACATGCCGAGGCTGCGGCCGAGGCCGATAACCGCGCTGACGATGGCGCGGCCGCCCTCGCCCGAGGCGAGATCGCGGACGAACGACTGATCGATCTTGACCTTGTCGAACGGGAAGGAACGCAAGTAGCTGAGCGACGAATAGCCGGTGCCGAAGTCGTCCATCGAGACGCGGACGCCGAGCCCGCGCAGCTGATGCAGGGTCGGCAAGGTGAACTCGACCTCGGCCAAGAGCAGCGACTCGGTGACCTCAAGCTCCAGTCGCTGGGGTCTCAGCCCGGAGTCCTGCAGCGCCGATCTGACATGCTGCAGTAGCCCACGGCTGCGGAACTGAACGGCCGAAAGGTTGACCGAGACGGTGATGTCGTCGGGCCAGGAGGCCGCCGCGGCGCAGGCCTGGCGCAGAACCCACTCGCCGATCGGAATGATGAGGCCGCTTCTCTCGGCGATCGGAATGAACTCGGCCGGCGAAATCGTTCCACGCTCGGGATGGTACCAGCGCACCAGCGCTTCGAGGCCGCTGACGCGGTTGTCGGCGAGATTGAAGACGGGCTGGAAGACGAGCCGGAGCTCGTTGCGGGCGATCGCCTGGCGAAGGCCGGTCTCGAGCACGCGTCGCCGTTGCAGTGCGGCGTCCATGTCCTGCTCGAAGAAGTGATAGGCGCCGCGACCCTCGGTCTTGGCGCGGTAGAGCGCCAGGTCGGCATTCTTGAGCAGCGTGTCGGCGTTCCTTCCGTCGCCGGGCGCAACGGCGATGCCGATGCTGGCGCCGATCTCGATGTTGTGTCCGTCGTAGACGAACGGCTCGCCGATCTGCCTGACGATGCGTTCGGCGAGGACGGCGGCGTCCTCCGGATGGGCCAGGGCGCTGCTGAGGATGGCGAATTCGTCGCCGCCGAGCCGGGCCGCGACGTCGCTGTCCCGGACCGCGGCCTTCAGGCGATCGGCGACCATCTTGAGGACCGCGTCGCCGACGGCGTGCCCGAGCGTGTCGTTGACCGACTTGAACCGATCGAGGTCGATGGCGAGGACGGCAAACGTCCGCCCATCGGCGATCCCGTCTTCGGCGGCCGTCATCGACTCGCGGAAAACCAGACGGTTTGGCAAGTCGGTCAGCGGGTCGTGGCGGGCGAGATGACGGATGCGCAGCTCATCGCCGTGTTGTTCGGTGACGTCCTCGTGGGTGGCCACCCAGCCGCCGTCGGCGGTCGGCAGGTGGCGGATCGAAATGACGCGGCCATCGCGCAGCTCGACCGTGTCGATTTCGGGCTTGCCAGCGGCCACGACATCGAGACGACGCTGGAGATAGGCCTGCTTGTCGCCGAGCGGAGGAACGCCGTTGGCGATCCGATGTTTGAGAATGTCAGCAAGATGCGTTCCCGGCCGCACCAGTTCGGCTGGCAGACCGTAGAGCGTGGCGTAGTTGCGGTTGCAGATGACCAGGCGACGGTCGGCGTCGAACATGCACAGTCCCTGCGAGATGTTATTGACCGCGGCATCCAGACGCATGTTCTGCTGGGCGAGCGCCGCCTCACGGGCACCCAACTCCTCGATGCGTCGGATGTCGTCGGTGATGTCCTCGTGGGTCACTACCCAGCCCAGACGCGGGTCGCGCGTGTAGCTGGAGCGGATGGTGCGTCGGCGAATCGCCTTCTCGTAGCGGCGGGTGATCGCCGGATCCATGTTCTGGCGCAGGCGATCGCGATAGCGGCGGAACAACTCGTCGGGCATCACGCCGGGATGGTTGCCGACGGCCACCGTCAGCTCGCAGATGTCGAGCAATGACATGCCGACGCGGAGTTGGTCGCGCGGCATGCCGTAGATCTCGGCATAACGGGAGTTGAAGAGGACAAGTCGCAGGTCGTCGTCCCAGATCGAAAAGCCACCCGGCATGCTGTCAAGCGCCGCGTCGAGCCGGGCATTCTGGCGCTGCAGTTCGTTCTGGTTCTCCTCGATCTCGCCGCGCGTCACAGCGTGGCAGACCACGATCCAGCCGTCCGGTGCGAATGGCGCAAAAGTAAGCGATACGCAGCGCCCGTCGGCGAACCTCCGGTCGAAGGTGAAGCGACGGTCGGCGGCAAGCCGCTTGCGGCCCAGGCTTTCGATCTGTTGACCGTCAGGGCGATCGCCGAAGCCGGGCGCGCCACCGTCGACGATCTCGGCGAGCGATGCCCCAACCTTCAGAACGATGTCCGGCAGGACCAGCAGGTCGCGGAAGGCGCGGTTCCAGGCGACCAGCCGCAGGTCCTTGTCCCAAGTCGAGACGCCGGCGCCGATCCGTTCCAAGAACGGTGAAATCGGCGGAGCGGACGACAATTCGTGACCGTTCTCGGCGGGTGGAGGCATGATCCGGCCTGAGGTTGCGCGGCAAGATCACATCGGCCGCCTTAATGCACGATTAAGTTGACCGCCCTAGCGCTCCTTGGCTCTCCGGCCGATCCTGGCGAGATTCTGTAATTACATCAAAGGCATCCACGGGGCCTTTACGGAGTGGCCGCGAGCGGCTAATTGAGGTCGCTGCCTTAACGTTTCCTTAACGAATTCCCTTTGGGAGGAGCCGAATCATGGAACGCCGACGTCTGTCGCCCGCCGCCCTGGCGCGCCTGGAGGCTGCCGAGCCGACCGCCAAGGCCGAGGCCAACCGCCAGTACCTCACCGCGACCGTCGTCGCCGACCTCAGGCCGAGGCCGACGGCCTACATGGTCTGGGACATCGGCGACCACCGGCGGAAGAGCGGACCGGACCCGGCGCGCGGCCTCGCCGTCCTCGTCAACCCGCGCGGGACCAAGACGTGGAAGGCGGTGTTCTACTTCCGCGGTAC
>JBBDMC010000081.1:0-6354 GCA_040878485.1 Bauldia sp.
GCTGAGGGCGCGCGAGCGCACCGGCTCGGCAATCCGGGCGTTGCTCGATCTTGCCGCCAAGGCGGCGCGGGTCATTCGACCGGACGGCCGCGAAGAAGAGGTCGCACTCGACGAGGTGGTTGTCGGCGATCGGCTGCGGGTACGCCCGGGTGAGAAGGTGCCGGTGGACGGCGTCGTCGTCGAGGGGCGCTCCTCGGTGGACGAATCGATGCTCTCTGGCGAGCCGCTGCCGGTCGAAAAGGTCGCCGGCGAACCGTTAACCGGCGCCACCATCAACGGCACCGGCAGTTTCGTGATGGAAGCACGGCGGGTCGGTGCCGAAACCATGCTCAGCCAGATCGTCGAGATGGTTGCCAAGGCGCAACGTAGCCGGGCGCCCATTCAGAAGCTCGCCGACGCGGTTGCCGGCAGGTTCGTGCCGGCCGTGATCACCGTTGCGGCGGTCGCCTTCCTTGCCTGGTCGCTCTGGGGTCCACCGCCGGCGCTCGCCTACGCGCTGGTTGCCGCGGTCGCTGTGCTGATCATCGCTTGCCCGTGCGCATTGGGACTGGCCACGCCGATCTCGATCATGACCGCCACCGGACGCGGCGCCCAGGCCGGCGTCTTGATCAAGGACGCCGAGGCGCTGGAGCGGTTCGCCAAGGTCGACACGCTGATCGTCGACAAGACCGGCACCCTGACCGTCGGCAAGCCCAAGCTGGTCGCCGTGCTGCCCGAACCCGGACACGACGAAGGCGAGGTCCTGCGGCTGGCCGCGAGCCTGGAGCGGGGCTCGGAGCATCCGCTCGCCGAGGCCATCGTTTCCGGCGCCGAGGAGCGCGGCATCCAATTGGCCAAGGCCGGATCTTTCGAGGCGATCACCGGCAAGGGCGTCACGGGCGTGGTCGATGGCAAGGCCGTGGCGCTCGGCAACGCCCACCTGATGGCCGACTTGGGCCTTGATGGCGGGGCTCTATCCAAGACGGCGGACGCCCGGCGCGACCAGGGCGAGACGGTGATGTTCGTCGTGCTCGCAGGCGAGATCGCCGGCCTCGTCAGCGTCGCCGATCCGGTCAAGGAGACCACGCCGGCGGCGCTTAAAGCCCTGCACAAGCGGGGCTTCCGCGTCATCATGGCCACCGGCGACAACGAACGCACGGCGAAGGCCGTCGCCGGGCGGCTCGGCATCGACGAGATTCGCGCCGAGGTCCTGCCCGAGGACAAGGCCCGCATCATCAAGGAGCTGCAGGCGGAGGGCCGCAAGGTCGCCATGGCCGGCGACGGCGTCAACGACGCCCCGGCGCTCGCCCAGGCCGACGTCGGCATCGCCATGGGCACCGGCGCTGACGTAGCGATCGAGAGCGCCGGGTTCACCCTGGTCAAGGGCAATCTCGATGGCATCGTCCGCGCCCGGCGACTGGCGAAGGCGACGATGCGCAACATCCGCCAGAACCTGTTCTTCGCGATGGTCTACAACGCCGCGGGTGTGCCGGTGGCGGCGGGAATCCTGTATCCGTTCCTCGGCCTCCTGATCTCGCCGATCTTCGCCGCGGCGGCGATGAGCTTCTCCTCGGTCTCGGTGATCGGCAACGCGCTCCGCTTGCGCCGGGTGAGGCTGTAGGCGCGCTCCCGCCGGGCCGGGCCCGTCATCCCACGAATTGCCACCGAATAATCGGTCGCTCCCGTGTGTTGGGTATGCGCAGCGGCGCCGCGTTTGCGGGTGGCCTCCATCGTCATGATGTGGCTTAATGGTTGGGCGCAGATCGAAGTACCGGCTGCAAGCCGTTGCCCAACAAGGGCGCGGCGACGCGAGGGAGGAAACAATGACCAACGACAAAGCATCACAGTCACGTCGCAAATTCCTGAAGGGTGCCGGCGTCGCCGCCGGCGCGGTGGCCGTCACCCAACTCGGCTCGCCATTCATCCGCACCGCCAAGGCGCAGACCACGACGTGGCGGATGCAGACCTCGTGGGCCTCGGGCCTGCTGGCATACGGCATCTTCAAGGCGTGGGCCGACAGCGTCGTCGAGCGCACCGGCGGCGAGCTGGCGATCCAGCCTCTCTCCGATCAGGAATTCGCCGGCACCTTCCAACTTCTCGACGCCGTTCAGTCCGGCGCCTTGGAGGCGAGTAACTGGTTCACGCTCTATGGTGCCGGCATTATGCCCGCGACAGTGTTCCTGAGCTCCTATCCGCTTGGGCCGCGCTATCCACACGAGTGGGATGTCTTCTACTACGGCCTCGGCGGCCTGGAGATCGCCCGCGAGCTCTATGCGCAGCAGGGTTTGTTCTACGTCGGACCGATCCACCACGGTCCCAACATCATTCACTCAAAGGTGCCGATCCGCTCCATCGAGGATTTCCGCGGTCGCAAGATGCGTGTGCCGGGCGGCATGGTTGCCGAACTGTTCACCGCCGCCGGCGCCGAGACGACGCTCCTGCCGGGCAGCGAGATCTTCGCTGCGCTGGAAAGAGGCACCATCGACGTGGCCGACTACGTCGGGCCCGCCATCAACATGCAGTTCGGCCTCCATCAGGTGACCAACTACGTCTCCATGGGACCGCCCGGCTTCATGTCGATCTACCAGCCGGTCGACCTCATGGACTTCACCGTGAATCTGAATGTGTGGAACAACGCCTCCGACAGCATCAAGCGGTTCATGTTGGACGAGGTGGAAATCTACTCGGATCACCACCACGCCGCCATCCAGAAGGCCGATCAGGAGGCCTGGCCCGAGATGTATTCGGCCGGCACCGAGGTCACCCGGCTTTCCGAGCTCGATGTCGAGGATTTCACCCGGTTAGCGGTGCCGCTGTGGTTCAACTGGGCCAATAAGGACAAGACCGCCGCCCGCATCTTCAAGATTCAGCTCGATTACATGATATCCGGCAGTTTGGGCTATGTGACCGAGGGCATGGTAGCGGGTCACACGCTCGATCTCTAGTATTGTCTTGCTATCTACCGCCAGTCGCGGCGAAAGGGGCGCTCTCTCGTGTCCATGAGAGGGCGCCTCTCGCCTGCGCGGTCCCCGCCGTGGTGACTCGATGCCGCAACTGACCTTCATCCTGCCCCACTGGCTGTACTGGCTCGGCCTGATCGCCTTTCCGCTGGTCGCCGCCTTCATGTACAGGCGGCAGCGTTTGCGGCCGCCGGCGATGGTGACCTCGTTGCCGATCGCCTACTTTCTTTGGCTCACCGGGGGGTTCGTCGGCCTTCACCGGTTCTACGTGAGAAGCTACTGGGGGATCCTCTACATCCCGATATTCGTCGGGATCCTCTACGGAAATTTCCGCCAGCGACTGGCGCTCGACGGCGTGTCGGAGGCCAGACGCAATCTTCGCGGGGCGACCGTCGCCGTGACCAGGGCGCAAACCGGAGTCGACAGGGGAGTCGCCGGAGCCGCCGATACGTTGAGCCAGGCCCGGGATGCGGTAACGACGGCGCAAGCGGCGATGGATGCGGCGGCCCAGCGCCTCGACGCTTGGCACACGTTCGCGTTCAGCCTGGCGATCGTCATCGGCGCGTTCATGGTGATCGACGCGGTCCTCTTGCCGCGGCTCGTGCGCGCCTGCCGCCTCCGCGAAGCGGCGCGGCCGATCCCTCCCGACCTGGTGCCACCGGCCGAGCCGGCGCCGGCTGACGGCTTCCGCTACCCATTGTTCGTGCGCTTGATCGACGCCGTCAACACCGGCGTCGGCCATTTCATCGCCTATTGGTCGGTCATTGCGGTGTTCGTGTACTACTACGAAGTGATCGCCCGCTACGTCTTCAACTCGCCGACCAACTGGGCGCATGAAAGCATGTTCCTGTTGTTCGGCATGCAATATCTGCTTGCTGGCGGTTACGCGCTGCGCGTCGACGCCCATGTACGGGTTGACGTGCTGTACGGGATGCTGCCGCGGCGCGCCCAGGCCGTCGTCGATCTGGTCACCTCGATCGCCTTTTTCATCTTCACCGGCGTGTTGCTGTGGACCGGCTGGGTGTTTGCCCGTCGCGCCATCCGCAACATGGAGGTCTCGTTCACCGAGTGGGGCATCCAGTATTGGCCGGTGAAGTCGATGATCGCCGTCGGCGCCTTCCTGCTTCTCCTGCAGGGGATTTCGAGGCTCACCAAGGACGCCTACGCCGTCGCGGGCACGGGGCCCTGATCCATGGGCGTCGAGATCGACATCGCCTGGCTGACCGTTTTGATGTTCGGCTCCCTCGCCATCCTGCTGATGGCGGGACTGCCGCTGGCGTTCGTTACCGGCGGCCTTGGCGTTGTCTTCCTGTTCGTGTTCGGCACGCCGCAGATTCTGAATATCCTGCCGGCGCGCATCTTTCCGTTCATGACCAACTACCAGCTCTCCGCCATCCCGCTGTTCATCTTCATGGCGGCGATGCTGGAACGGGCCGGTCTGATCGAGGAGCTGTTCGACGCCATCTACAAGGTGCTCGGCGGCCTGCGCGGCGGCCTGGCCGCGGCGACCATCGTGGCTTCCACCATCCTGGCGGCGATGGTTGGTGTTATCGGCGCCACAGAAGTGACGATGGGGCTGATCGCCCTGCCGGCGATGCTGAAGCGCCACTACAACCCGTCGATGGCCTGCGGCTCGATCTTGGCGGGCGGCACGCTCGGCATTCTGATCCCGCCGTCGATCCTCGCCATCCTCTATGCGCTGGTCGCTGGCCAGTCGGTCGGCGAGCTGTTCGTCGGCGCGGTCCTCCCGGGGCTGCTCTTGTCCGGCCTGTACATCGTCTACGTGGTCACCCGCAGCTACCTGCGCCCGCAGGACGGGCCGGCGCTGCCCGTCGAGGAGCGTCTCGACTGGCGTGGCAAGCTCAACGTGCTGTCGGCCATGATCGCGCCGATCACGCTGGTGGTGCTGGTGCTCGGTGTCATCTTCACCGGCGTGGCGACGCCGGTGGAGGCGGCCGGAATCGGCACCTTCGGAGCGCTGGTAGTCTCCGCGCTGCACCGCCGGCTCACCTGGATTGCCATCCGCGAGGCCGCCCTGACCACGCACAGGGCCTCGGCGATGGTGCTGTGGATCATTTTCGGGGCCTCGATCTTTGTCGGCTTCTACATCGTCAACGGCGGCCAGAGTTTCGTCTCGGAAATGCTGATCAGCGCCGGACTTGGCCCCTACGGCATCCTCATCGTCATGATGGTGATCCTCGTCGTCCTCGGCATGTTCCTCGATTGGGTCGGCATCCTCTTCCTGGCGGTGCCGATCTTCGTGCCGATCGTGAAATCACTCAGTTTCGATGGCGTCTTTGGCCTGCCCGGCGTCCCGGCGGCCGACCTCGCGTTGTGGTTCGGCGTCGTCTACATGATCAACATGCAGATGTCGTTTCTCAGTCCGCCCTTCGGCTACGCGCTGTTTTACCTGAAGAGCGTCTCGCCGCCAGAAATCACCATGGCGATAATCTTCCGTTCGTCGCTGCCGTTCCTGATTTTGCAAGCGCTCGGCCTGGCGATCTGCGTGATATTCCCGCAGATCATTCTGTGGCTGCCGCGGATCATTTACAACTAGCTCGGTCACCGGCCAGGCGTTTCGACCGGCGGCCACGCAACCGCCGATCGCGGCGCCCTATCGTCGCAGCAGCGCACTCACCCGGGCGGCCGGCATCGGCACGGCCAGGTAATTGCCTTGCGCGACGTTGCAGCCAACCGACATCAGAAAAGCCTTCTGTTTGGCGTTTTCCAGGCCTTCCGCCACGACCTCGAGGCCGAGTTCATGGGCAAGGCTGATCGTTGCCCGCACGATCGTATCGTCACGGGGGTTTGTAGCGACGCCGCTGATGAATCGACGATCGATCTTGAGGCGGCTGACGTGAAAGGTCGCCAGATAGTCGAGCGAGGAGTAGCCGGTGCCGAAGTCGTCGATGGCCAGACGCACGCCGATCCGCTCGATACGCTCGAACAGCTCCTTGTTCCTCCTGGTCGTTTCCATCAGAACCGATTCGGTGAGCTCCAATTCCAGCTGGCTGGCAGCGACGTCGTATTCGGCGAGGCTTCGCGCGACGAGGGCATCGAAGTCCGGGGAAAGCTTGAGCTGGGCGGCGGAGATGTTCACGCCGACCACCGGCGGCGTGATGCCCTCGTCCTGCCAGGCTCTGATCTGGCGGCAGGCTTCCACGATGGTCCAGCGTCCGATCGGCAGGATGGTGCCGTTGGCTTCCGCAATCGGAATGAATTCCCCTGGTGAAATAATACCGAATTCCGGGTGGTTCCAACGCAGCAACGCTTCTATCCCGATCATCCGGTTGTTAAGCGAATCCCACTTTGGTTGATAAACGACTAGAAACTCCTGATGTGCTAACGCTTTACGCAAGTCTTTTTCCAAGCCCATCTTTCGAACCTGATTTCGGAACATCTCTTCATTAAACAC
>JBBDMC010000082.1:0-4337 GCA_040878485.1 Bauldia sp.
GCCCTCAAGGCACTTCCACCTGCTTCAAGGCTGAACAACGTCCTTGGTAACGACAGCTAGGACGTCGTAGATGTTGTGGACGTCTTGTTGCAGCGAGATCATGTGGCTGCGGAATGCCTGCATTTCGGCCTTGAGCTCGTCGACCTTCTTGACGGTCGTCTCAACTCGGTCCTGAATCCGCATCAGGATCTCATGAATCATCTCGATGGAGACTTCGGCCACCGGGGCTCGCTCCGACGGTCAGTTCAAGGCAATATCGTAGTCCTCGATCACCGAGTTGGCGAGGAGCTTGTCGCACATCGCGGTCAGAGTCGCGGTAGCCTTGGCCGGATCGGTCTCCGCGCTCTCGACGTCGAAGACCTTGCCTTGGCGGACGCCGCCGACCCCCGCAAAGCCGAGGGCGGCGAGAGCCCCTTCGATCGCCTTGCCCTGCGGGTCGAGGACGCCGGCTTTCAGCGTCACGACAACGCGAGCCTTCACCAGTCCCGCCGAGACTACTGGACGAGAACCGGACCGGCGCCCTTCGGGCGCTCCTGCTCGAGCAGGATGCCAAGCCGCCGCGCCACCTCCTGATAGGCCTCAAGCAGCCCGCCCATGTCGAGGCGGAAGCGGTCCTTGTCGAGCTTGTCCTTGGTCTGGATGTCCCACAGCCGGCAGGAGTCCGGCGTTATCTCGTCGGCAACGACGATGCGCATCATCTCGCCCTCCCACAGCCGGCCGCACTCGATCTTGAAGTCGACGAGCTGGATGCCGGCGCCGAGGAAGAGGCCGCAGAGGAAATCGTTGACGCGGATGGCGAGCGCCATGATGTCGTCGATCTCCTGAGGCGTCGCCCAGCCGAAGGCGGTGATATGCTCCTCCGACACCATCGGATCGCCGAGCTCGTCGTTCTTGTAATAGAACTCGATGATCGAGCGGGGCAGCACGGTGCCCTCCTCGACGCCGAGGCGGGTCGACAGCGACCCCGCGGCGACGTTCCTGACCACGATCTCGAGCGGGACGATCTCGACCTCGCGGATCAACTGCTCGCGCATGTTCAGGCGCCGGATGAAGTGGGTCGGAATACCCATCTTGTTGAGGTGGTTGAAGATGTGCTCGGAGATGCGGTTGTTGAGAACGCCCTTGCCGTCGACGACGGCGTGCTTCTTCTTGTTGAAGGCGGTGGCATCGTCCTTGAAGAATTGAACCAGCGTTCCCGGCTCGGGTCCCTCGTAGAGGATCTTGGCCTTGCCTTCATAAATGCGCCGTCGGCGGTTCATGGGGACATACCGTGGTTTGAGGAAATCCATCGGTCGCGGTTCCTGAGCAAGAAAACAGTGTCGCGACAGCGGCCTGTGGCCGACTCGGGCGGCGGGAGGAGCGCCACGCGGCGGACCTTATTCGATCGGCTGACGTTGCACAATCACGGCGCGTCGCCGTCCCGCCGCAGCGTTGATTTAAGCGAGGTCAGACGATATGCAAGGTCCCCTGCCGCCGTTGGCGGGGCAAGGAGATTCCGGCGACATGACGACGTTCGACAAGCGCGAGGACGCCTTCGAGAAAAAGTTCGCGCACGACGCCGAGCTCAAGTTCAAGGCGGAGGCGCGCCGCAACAAGCTGCTCGGGCTGTGGGCCGCGGGCCTGCTCGGCAAGACCGGCGCCGACGCCGAGGCCTACGCCAAGGCGGTGGTCGCCTCCGATTTCGAACGGGCCGGCGACGGCGACGTGTTCGACAAGATCCGGACCGATTTCGACGCCGCCGGCGTGGCCCAATCCGATCACCAGCTTCGGCGGACGATGGACGAGATGATGCAGACGGCGATCGACCAGATCCGTAGCGAGGTCTGACGGCTGCCGCCATGGCCGCGCCCGACCTCGCCCAACGCCTCGGCGCCGGCGAAACGCTGATCAGCAGCTGGAACATCTGGCCCGAGCCGTTGCTGGCGGAGATCGCCGCCCGCTCGGGGTTCGACTGCGTCACCCTCGACATGCAGCACGGGCTGCACGACCCGGTGTCGGTGATGCGCGGCATCGGAGCGGTCGCGCTCGCCGGCAAACCGGCCGTGGTGCGGGTGCCGGTCGGCGACAACGCCATGGTCAGCCGCGCCCTCGACATGGGGGCGGCGGCAGTGATCGCGCCGATGATCAACACCGCCGAAGAGGCGCGGGCCTTCGCCGCCGCTGCCAAGTACCCGCCGGTCGGCGAACGAAGCTGGGGGCCGCAGCGTGCCCTGACGCTTCAGGGCATCGATGCGCCGACCCAGCTCCGGGTCGCCAACCGAGCAACGCTGACCCTGGCCATGGTCGAGACCAAGCGGGCGCTGTCGGCGCTCGACGACATCCTGGCGGTAGACGGGATCGACGGCATTTTCGTCGGGCCCTCCGACCTGTCGGTGACGCTGACGGATGGTGGGGCAATTGCACCGGGCGATCCGGCGATCGACGCGCCGATCCGTCTCATCGGCGAGCGGACGCTCAAGGTCGGCAAGATCGCCGGCGCGTTCGCCTGGGGCGGGGCGCGCCTCAGGTTCTTCCGCGACATCGGCTACCGGTTCATCGCGCTTGGCACCGACCAGGCCTACCTGACGGCCGGCATCGAGGCGATGCTCCGCGGCTCGGACGCGGAAATCCAACGCTGAGCGGTGTCGCAAAACTGCAACTCCCGGCAAAATCCTTGCGGCAGTGCAGCATTTCCCTTGGACGGCGAATCGGTCGGTATGAGAAAATAGCCCGCTTGGGACCTCGGTCGGGCTGGAGGTGGGCAATGCATATCGCCAGATACGGACGGTCGGCGGCGGCCGCGGTGATGGTTTTGGCGGGAGCCGGGCTGGCGCGCGCGGCGGACGCGACCGTGTACGAGGACGGCGCAGCGGTGGATCAGGCCGCCGCCGAGTCGATGTTCGACGTCGCCTTCGGCGTGACGGTCACCTCCGAATACGTCTCGCGCGGCTATGCGCTGAGCGACGGCATCGCCGTCCAACCGTGGGTCGAGTTCGACTACGGCATGTTCTATGTCGGCTACTGGGGCTCGAACGTCGTCGGCGACTGGGAGCACGACTTGTCGGTCGGCTTCAGACCGGAGATCGGACCGTTTTCGCTCGACCTCGGCTACGTCCGCTACCTCTACAACTCGGGCGACTGCTGCGGTGAGCTCTATCTCAAGGCAAGCGTAAGCCCGGCCGATCCGCTGACCGTCGGCGCCGCGGCGTTCTTCGATCCCGACTCATCGAACGCCTATTTCGAGGGGAATGCGTCGATCGACCTGCCGCACAACTTCTCGATCTCCGGCGCCGCCGGCGTGCAGACCTACGGCGATGGTTCGGCGGACGACTTCTCGTGGAACGCAGGCGGTTCGTGGAGCCCGCTCGACTGGCTCACGCTCGACGGGCGCTATCATGGCGGGCCGGACTCCGACATGTTCGTCGTGTCGCTGGCGATCTCGACCTCGCTGTCGGCGCTCAGCGGCAACTAGCCGGATTCGGCACCAAAGACGCGGCGAAGAATCATATCGACGTGCTTGAGGTGGTAGGCGAGATCGAAACCGCTCTCGATCTCGGCCTCGGTTAGGACCTCCGCCACCGCACGATCCTGCTTGAGCAGGGCGAGGAAATCGGCCTCGCCGGACCACGCCTTCATGGCGTTCCGCTGGACGGCAGCATAGGCGTCCTCGCGGCTCATGCCCTTTGCGGTCAGCGCCAGCATCACCCGCTGAGAGTGGACGAGGCCGCCGAGGGCGTCGAGATTGGCCTTCATCCGCTGCGGGTAAACGATCAGCTTGTCGATCAGTCCGGCGAGGCGATGAAGCGCGAAGTCGAGCGCGATCGTCGCGTCCGGCCCGATCACCCGCTCGACCGATGAGTGTGAGATGTCGCGCTCGTGCCAGAGGGCGACGTCCTCCATCGCCGGCTGGGCCATGGAGCGCACCAGTCGGGCAAGGCCGGTCAGGTTCTCCGAAATCACCGGGTTGCGCTTGTGCGGCATCGCCGAGGAGCCCTTCTGCCCGGGCGAGAAGAACTCCTCGACCTCGCGCACCTCGGTGCGCTGCAGGTGGCGGATCTCGGTCGCCAGCCGCTCGACCGAAGAGGTCCCGATGGCGAGGGTGGCGAAGTAAACGGCGTGGCGATCGCGGGGGATGACCTGGGTCGAGATCGGCTCCGGCCGCAGCCCGATGGCGCGGGCGACGTGCTCCTCGACCCGCGGGTCGACGTTGGCGAAAGTGCCGACGGCGCCGGAGAGGGCGGCGGTCGCCACTTCCTCGCGGGCGGCATGCAGGCGCCGGCGGGCGCGGGCGAACTCGGCGTAGGCGGTGGCGAGCTTCAAGCCGAAGGTGGTCGGCTCGGCGTGGACCCCGTGCGAGC
>JBBDMC010000082.1:4347-6325 GCA_040878485.1 Bauldia sp.
GAACCCGATGCTCGTCTTCCCCGACGCCGACCCCGTGCGAGCGGCCGATGCAGACCGTGTTCTTGTGCTCGCGGGCGCGCCGGCGCAGAACCGCCAGCAGGGCGTCGACGTCGGCGATCAAGAGGTCGGCGGCGCGGACCAGCTGGACGGCGAAGCAGGTGTCGAGGACGTCGGACGAGGTGAGGCCCTGGTGGAGGTAGCGCGCCTCGGGCCCGACGATCTCGGCCACGTGGGTGAGGAAGGCAATGAAGTCGTGCTTGGTCTCCCGTTCGATCTCGTCGATGCGGGCGAGGTCGAAGGTCGCGGCGGCGCCCTTGCGGCGGACGGCTTCCGCCGCTGCTCTCGGGACGACGCCGATTTCGGCCATGGCGTCGAGGGCATGGGCCTCGATCTCGAACCAGATGCGATACCTGGCCTCCGGCGACCAGATGGCCGCCATCTCGGGCCGGGTGTAACGGGGGATCATCGGCGGTCGGTCCTCCTCTGGGCTGCGGTCTAGCAGAGGGGAGGGGTGGCCTCAATCACGGGCGGCAGGCGAAGCCGGCGGCGACGGTGTCCGCGAGTCAAGCCGCGATGGTGGTCGCCGCCCGCCGCAGCGCCGTGATGTTGGCGGCGTAGGCGGCGCCGCCGCCCTCGAAGACGGCGGAGCCGGCGACAAATGCGTCGATGCCGGCGCGCGCGAGGTCGCCGGCATTGGCGCTCGACACGCCGCCGTCGACCTCGATGGCGATGTTGCGGCCGGCGATCATGTCGCGGACCTGCCGGATCTTGTCGAGCGATCCGGGGATGAACTCCTGGCCGCCGAAGCCCGGATTGACGCTCATCACCAGGACCAGGTTGACGACGTCGAGGACGTGCGCCACGGCGTCGACGGGCGTTGCCGGGTTGAGCGCCACGCCAGCCTTCTTGCCGAGCCCGCGGATGGCCTGCAGCGAGCGGTGGAGATGCGGCCCGGCTTCCGGATGAATGGTGATGATGTCGGCGCCCGCCTCGGCGAAGGCGGCTAGGTAGGGGTCGGCCGGAGCGATCATCAGGTGGACGTCGAGCGGCTTGGCGGTGTGCGGCCTGATCGCTCTGACCACCCCCGGCCCGATGGTGATGTTGGGGACGAAGTGGCCATCCATGACGTCGACGTGGATCCAGTCGGCGCCGGCGGCGTCGAGCGCCCGCACCTCGTCGCCCAGCCGGGCGAAGTCGCTCGACAGGATCGATGGCGCGATGACGACGGACCGGCTCATGGGCAGGCGCGTATCATGACCCCCGGAGGGGTGCAATCGCGGCGGCGGCCGGCGCCGTTCACCTGATCGGGAGCCGGCCGGCAACGAGCTGCCGCCAGGTCGGAAGCCGGTCGTCCGCGGCCGGGGTCGCCTCATAGACGCCTCGGGCGATGGCGCGGGCAGCGCAGGCGGCGCCGGCCGAGCCGATCTCCACCATGTCGACCGGCCGGTCGGCCCTCGCCTGCCCGGTGGCGAGCGCGAAGACGATGTCGCCGTCGAACGGGGTGTGGGCCGGCCACAGAGCCCGGGCGAAGCCGTCATGGGCCATGACGGCGAGGCGCTTGGCCTCGGCCTTGGTGAGCGGCGCGTCGGTGGCGACGACGGCGATGGTCGTGCTCTGGCCGGCGCGCGGCGGGGCCTTGTGGACGAGCTTGGTGGCACCGGCGGGAAACGTCCGCGGCAGGCCGAGACCGCCAAACTCGCGGCCGACCTCGAATGCCGCCGCCCAGAAGTGAGGGCTGTCGCCGATCGTTGCCTGGCCGACCGCGTTGACCGCCGCCAGGGCCGCCACGGTGATGCCGTCGTCGAGCCGGACCGAGGCCGAGCCGAGGCCGCCCTTGAGACTGGCGGTGGTCGCGCCGGCCCCGGCGCCGGCGGAGCCGAGGGCGAAGGTCGCGCCCGCGGCTTCGAGTGCGCTGTGGCCAAGCCGGCGGTACGGCGGCTCCTCGCCCCAGGTCTTGTCGCCACCGTTCAACAGATCG
>JBBDMC010000083.1:0-6293 GCA_040878485.1 Bauldia sp.
AACGTAGATCATCGAGTCGCCGGAAGGCGAAAATGTGCCGATCAGCGCCGGGTCCTTGTTCAGGGCCTTTTCCAGGACGATCGGACACATCCACGAGTAGTTCATGTTGCGCAAGGCCGCGCCGGCTGCTGACCCGATAAGGACGAAATCTCCTTCGTTGGTCAGTGCCGCGCAGCCCCCGAGCACCGGCGCGCTGAGGTAATTCTTGCGCATCTCCTCATCGTGAGTGAACCCGCCCGAAGCGAATATTACGGCCTTTCGTGCCTTTAGTCTCAGGCTCTTGCCGTCCCCTGCATCGGCCTCAACGCCGACGACGCGGTGGGTGGCGTCCATGATGACGCGCTGCACGCGATGGCCCGTGCGCAAGTCGACGCCTGCGCGCTCGGCCGCCGCGCTCATCGTGCGAATGGCCACCTCGCCGCCGTCCGACATGGATTCGCGCGCCTCTTTGGGCAACAGCACCCGGCCGGTCGGCGCCCCATCCTCGGGGAGTTCGGCCCAGTAGTCGGAGACTGACGCGCAATGGCGGTATTCGAGGGCCCCTTTCTCGGCCAAGAGTTCGCTCGCAACGGACGCGTTGTCGTAGATCGCCGCGCAGGCGTCGTATTCCCACCGGTCGAGGCCGAACCGGGGATCGTCCGCGTCGAAGGCTTCCGGTCGCGACAGGCGTGCCATGTAGCGGATACATCCGTCCCGGTCGTCCTTTAGGCCGAGCGCTCGCATCGGCTGGTTGTTGGGCACCCAGTACCAGAACGCCGCCTTCGCCGTTGTCCCGCCGAGCTTGTCGGCCTTCTCGAGCAGGACAACTTGATTGCCGAGCCATCTCGAGAACAACGCGGACGCCAGACCGATGCCGCCGCCGCCGACGACGACGATGTCGGTTTCGGCGTCAAAGTCCACCGCGTTGGACGGAATGGGAGAGCGTCGAGCAACTCTTGTCATCAAATTACCCTGCCCCGGAACCTGGCCCGGCGCCGTTTGATTTCGCGATCATGGATAGTCTCGCCCGCCGCCATCGGCGTCCTGCACATTCTTGCGGAATTTTGGCGCTCGGTTTAGCGGCGCCGCCCGGCCGTCGCGGACTGCACTCATTTGCACATTGCGATGTCACTTCGACGCGCAGCCGCCCCCTTTCGCCTGCGACCCACATTGATCTGCGGAATCCTTTGTTTCTGCTCCCTCAATCCATGTCCTGTTCCAAGGCTGGGCTGGTCAAGACGGATAACACAACTGTGAGACTCCCCGTGCACCGGAACTCGCAACGTCGGCTCCAGGCGCCCGTGCGCACGCCGTCGGCGGGCGCAGCTTGCCGTGGCGCGCCAAGGCGCATAAGTTTTGGGCAAAGAGCGCCGCAACGTCGGCGAGGGAGGGAAGATGCCCTTGGGTGCGCCGTTCGGCGTCCGGGAGACACACGGCATTCTCTGGCGCCCGGAGAACGAAATCCGGGCCAGCTCGGACCGGCGAGGCTGGATTTCGGCCTACGCGTCGGCGCAGAAGGAACTGCCGTACGAGGGCTATTTCAGCGCTGTTCCGGACCAGCTTCTGGTGCTGCATCTCGACGGACCGGTCACCATCGACCGGATGCGCGCGAAGGCGCCAGCCCGGCACCTGGTGCCGGCGGGCGGCATCCATCTTGTTCCCGGCGGCATGGATTTCGGCGTGCGCCTCTCCGGTGTGCTCAACACCTTGCATGTTTACATCCGGCGCGCGGTGATCGAGGAGATTGCCGCCGATATTGTCCCGGGCGATCCGGCCGAGGTCGAGATTCCCGCCCAGTTTCTGGATGACGACCGGACGCTCAAGCGGCTGCTCGAGGCGATGAACCTGGCGCTGTTCGACGATCACCCGGCGAGCGGACTTTACGTCGACTATCTGTCGCGCACCATCGCGTCGCACCTGGTGCGCGCCCACGCCGGCCGGCAGGTTACCACCCGGCCATCCGCTGCAAGCGGCGGTCGCGTCAGCGCGTTGACCGCCCGCGGTATCGATTATATGCGCGAGCATCTGGCCGCCTCCATCAGCCTCGATGACATCGCCGAGGCGATGAACTGTTCGGCGAGCCACTTCGCGCGGCAGTTCCGCAACGATTTGAATCTGCCGCCGCACCGGTATCTTGTCGGTCTCAGACTCGAGTTGGCCCGCAGCCTGTTGGCGAATTCGCACACGCCGATCGCCCAGATCGCCTTTGAATGCGGCTTCTCGCACCAGGAACATCTGACGCGCCTGTTCCGCCGCAACTACATGACAACGCCCGCCGCCTACCGCCGCGCCCGCCAGAACTAGGCGCGTCAAGGGCAGTCGGCAGTCCTGCCCTGATGGTTTTGTGCAGGGAAAGCCGACGCATCCGCGCTATTGCTTGCCGCATGAGCGGGCTTGCGCGAGCCGCCGGCAGAGGGCGGCGCTGACTGATGGAAGCCTTTGTGTACGAAGCGTTGCCGCAGCGAGTCGTGTTCGGATTCGGCACGCGCACGTCCTTGCCGCAGGAGGTCGACCGGCTCGGGCTGACGAGGGTGATGGTGTTGTCGACCCCCGAGCAGGCGGCGATGGCCGGGGAATTGTCGGCGCTTCTGGGCGGCAAGAGCGCCGGCGTTTTGGCCTCGGCCGCCATGCATACCCCGGTCGAGGTGACCGAGAAGGCGCTCGAAAAGGTGCGCGCGGCGGCGGTCGACGGGCTTGTCCCGGTCGGCGGCGGTTCGACGACCGGGCTCGGCAAGGCGATCGCCTTGCGCTCGGACCTGCCGCAAATCGTGCTGCCCACGACCTATGCCGGCTCCGAGGCGACCTCCATTATCGGTCAGACGGAAGGCGGCAGGAAGACCACCCAACGCACCTCGAAAGTTCTGCCCGAAACCATTCTCTACGACGTCGAATTGACTGCGTCCCTGCCCGTCGGACTCTCCGTGACCTCGGGCCTGAACGCCATCGCCCACGCCGTCGAGGCCCGCTACGCCCGCGACCGCAATCCGCTGATTTCAATTCTGGCGCTCGAAGGCATCAGGGCGCTGGCCGGCGCGCTGCCCCGGATCGTCCGCAATCCGGAGGATCTGATGGCGCGCAGCGACGCGCTTTACGGTGCCTGGGCTTGCGGGACATGTCTCGGGGCGGTCGAAATGGCGCTCCACCACAAGGTTTGCCACACGCTCGGCGGCAGTTTCGATTTGCCGCATGCCGAGACCCACGCCGTGATGCTGCCGCACACCACCGCCTACAATGAGGCGATCGTCCGCGACTTGCTTGCACCGGTCGCCCAATGTCTCGGCGCGCCGTCGGCGGCGCGCGGGCTATATGACCTCGCCGCTTCGCTCGGCGCGCCAACCCGGCTCGGGGACCTCGGCATGGCAAAGGCGGCGATCGGGCGCGCCGCCGATCTCATTCTTCAAAATCCCTATTGGAACCCAAGACCGCTCGTACGCGAGCACATTGTAGCCATGCTGGAGGACGCGTTTGAAGGCCGTCCGCCGCCCCGTCCGCGCAACTGACACAATTTTTCTCAAGGGAGGATGCAAATGACCGACCTGATCAAAGGACCTTCACAAAAAGGCGGCATCAACCGCCGCCGCCTGCTGCAAACCGGGGCCGGCGCTGCCGCCGCGGTGACCATTGGCTCGCTTGCCGCCCCGGCGATACGCGCCCAATCGGCGATCAAAATCGGCTATGTGTCACCGCAATCGGGACCGTTGGCGGCGTTCGCCGAAGCCGACAATTTCATCGTCAGCACCATGACCCAATTGATCGGAGCGGGCATCGAGACAGCCGGCGGCACCATGCCGGTCGAGATCTTGGTGCGTGACAGCCAGTCCAATCCCAATCTCGCCGCGGATGTGACCCGCGATCTGATCGTCGATGACGGGGTGAGCCTGATCGTCGTCGCCTCGACGCCCGAAACCACCAACCCGGTTTCGACCCAGTGCGAAATCGAGGAGATGCCGTGCGTCTCAACCATGGCGCCTTGGCAGCCCTGGTACATCGGAAGGCAGGGAAATCCGGGCGATCCGGCGAGCTGGACGCCATTCGAGTTCACCTATCACTATTTCTGGGGCCTCGAGGACATCATCGCCGTGTTCGCGGCGATGTGGAGCCAGCTCGACACCAACAAGCAGGTCGGTGGGCTGTTCCCCAACGACGGCGACGGCAACGCCTGGGGCGACATCAATGTCGGCATCGCGCCGGGCCTCAAGGCCACGGGCGGCTTCACGGTCGTCGACCCAGGCCGCTACCAGAACCTGCAGGACGATTTCTCGGCGCAAATCAACGCCTTCAAGGCGGCGAATGCCGAGATCGTCACGGGCGTGATCATCCCGCCCGATTTCACCACCTTTTGGACCCAGGCCAACCAGCAGGGCTACAACCCCAAGGCGGTGACGGTGGCCAAGGCCATCCTGTTTCCGTCGTCGGTGGAAGCGCTGGGACCGCTAGGGCACAATCTGTCGTCCGAGGTGTGGTGGACGCCCAACCATCCGTTCACATCCTCGCTCGACGGCTCGAACGGGCAGGACGTGGCCGCCGGGTTCACCGCGGCGACCGGGCGGCCGTGGACGCAGCCGATCGGATTCATCTACTCGCTGTTCGAAGTCGCCCTCGACGTCCTCAAGCGCTCGGCCGACGCATCCGATCCCGGGGCGGTCCTCGAGAGCATCAGGGCGACCAACCTCGATACGCTGACCGGCAAGGTCAAATGGGGCACCGACACTCCTCTCGGGCCGATCGGCGCCAACGTCTGCAAGACCCCGCTCGTCGGCGGGCAGTGGCGCAGGAAAGACGACGGCACTTTCGACCTCGTCGTCGTCGACAACAGCCACGCGCCCGAAATCCCGGCCGGCGGAACGATGGAGGCCCTCGCCTACTAGAAGGCGCCCATGCTGCTCGAACTTTCCGGCGTCTCAAAACGCTTTGGGGCAATCGCGGCGGCCGATGGGGTAAACCTGTCGGTCGCCGAGGGCGAAGCCTTGGGTATTATCGGGGCCAACGGCGCTGGCAAGTCGAGCCTGTTCAATCTGGTGACCGGCGTCCTCAGACCCGATGCCGGCGCCATTTTTTTCGACGGCGCGGACATTACGCGGACGCCGGTTCGCCAACGCTGCCTTGCCGGGATCAGCAGGTCCTTCCAGGTTCCTCAGCCGTTCGAGAGTCTGACGGTGTTCGAGAATCTGCTGGTCGCCGTCCAATTCGGCCGCGGTGCCGGACACGCTGACCCGGTCGAATTCTGCGCCGGCATACTCGGGCGGACAGGATTGCTCGCCAAAGCAAATGCTGTCGCCGGCGAGCTCACTTTGCTTGACCGCAAGCGACTCGAGCTCGCCCGCGGTTTGGCCGGCCGGCCGCGCATCTTGCTGCTCGACGAAATCGCCGGCGGCCTGACCGAGGCCGAATGCGCCGAATTGGTCGCCCTGATCGGCGCGCTCAACGCCGGGGGCATCAGCATCGTCTGGATCGAACATGTGGTGCTTGCGCTCATCTCGGTGGTCAGCCGGCTGGTGGTGTTGGAATTCGGCAGGAAGATCGCCGAGGGCGAACCAAGGGCGGTAATGGCGCTGCCAGAAGTGCGGCGCTCCTATCTCGGCATCGAGGAGACCCTGGCATGAACCCGCTCCTGCAGGCCCGGGGCCTTGAGGTCTATTACGGCAACTTCCAGGCCCTGTTCGGAGTGGACGTCACCATCAACGAAGGCGAGACGATTGCCATTATCGGGGCCAACGGCGCCGGCAAGTCGTCGTTTCTCAACTCGCTGTCGGGCCTGGCGCCCTCGCGGGCCGATCATATCTACTTCGAAGGGCGGCCGGTCGGCGGTACTTCGCCCTTCAACATGGTCAAGCTCGGCATCGGCCTCGTGCCGGAGGGACGCCGGCTGTTTCCGTCCCTGACCGTGGAGGAAAACCTGTTGATGGGCGCGCATGGCCGCACCGTCGACCGCGGCTGGAACCTCGATACGGTCTATGACCTCTTTCCGGTGCTACGCGAACGCCGTCACCAGATGGCGCCGACGCTTTCCGGCGGCCAGCAGCAGATGGTGGCGATCGGTCGGGCCTTGATGGCCAACCCGCGTATACTGCTGTGCGATGAGATCAGTCTCGGTTTGTCCCCGGCGATCATTCGGGACGTCTACGCCGCCCTCGCCGAAATCAAGAAGCACGACACCACGATTCTGATCGTCGAACAGGACCTGACCGCCGCGCTCAACGCCGCCGATCGGGTCTACTGCTTGATGGAAGGGCGCGTGACCCTCGAGGGCGCCCCGGCGAGCCTTTCCAAAGACGCCATCCGGCGCGCCTATTTTGGGGCCTGAGGTCGAATGA
>JBBDMC010000084.1:0-6271 GCA_040878485.1 Bauldia sp.
GGGGGTCGCGGGCCCTCGCCAAGCTGAGGCGGCCGGGGCCCTTCGATCGCCAATCCGCCCGCGACGAATATCGCGCGCTTGTGGCGCGCGTCGACCGGCCGGTCGGGGCCTGAGGCGATGGCCGTCGACGAGCGCGATCAGGACCGGATGTGGGAGGCCTTCGCGGCGGTCGAGCGGGTCGGCGACGAGCCGGCGCTGGTCGTCGACGTCGATGGCTTCGAAGGCCCGCTCGATCTGTTGCTGGCGCTCGCCCGCACCCAGAAGGTCGACCTCGCCCGCATCTCGATCCTGGCGCTTGCCGAGCAGTACCTCGCCTATATCGAGCGCATCCGCGGCCTGCGTCTCGAGCTCGCCGCCGACTATCTGGTAATGGCCGCCTGGCTCGCCTACCTGAAATCGCGGCTCCTCTTGCCCGAGGCCGCGGACGACAGCGAGCCGAGCGGCGAGGAACTGGCCGCCGCGCTGGCCTTCCGCCTCCGGCGTCTTGAGGCGATGCGCGAGGCGGCCGCCCGCCTTGCCAACCGCAACCGTCTCGGTCGTGACGTCTTCGCCAGAGGCTGGCCGGAGCCGGTCGAGGTCACCCGGGTGAGCCGCTACACAGCAACGCTCTACGACCTGTTGTCGGCCTACGCCGCCCGGCGCCAGGAGCGGGCGATCGCCGTCATCCATGTTCGCCCGCGCGCCGTCTGGTCGCTACAGGATGCCCACCGGGCGCTCGCCCGCGTCATCGGCCGTATCGCCGAGTGGACGCCACTCGCCACGCTGCTTGCCGCCTACCTCACCCCGCCCGAGATGCAGCGGAGCGTGACCGCCAGCACTTTCGGCGCCAGCCTCGAGCTTGCCCGCGAGGGGCTGATCGAGCTCAGCCAGAGTGCCCCCTTCACCCCCCTTTACGTCCGCGACCGTCAGCCGGTGGCGCGGCGAGCACCGGAGGCCGGAAATGGCTAACGCCAACGCAGCCATTGCCATCGCGGTCGACAACGACGCCGTGGCGGGAGATCGGTCCATGGAGGACCGCCGACAGAGTCGACGGATGGTCGAGGCGCTGCTGTTCGCCTCCGCCGCGCCGCTGGCGGCCGACGAGATCGCCGCTCGGCTGCCGCCCGGCACCGACATCGCCGGACTGCTGCGCGAGCTGCAAGGGCTCTACGCCGACCGCGGCGTGAACCTGGTCCAGGTTGCCGGCAAATGGTCGTTCCGCACCGCCGGCGACCTGTCGTTCCTGCTCGCGCGCGAAGCGGTCGAACAGCGGCGGCTGTCGCGCCCGGCGCTGGAGACGCTGGCGATCATCGCCTACCACCAGCCGGTGACGCGGGCCGAGATCGAGGAGATCCGGGGCGTCACGACCAGCCGCGGCACCCTCGACGTCCTGCTCGAGGCGGGCTGGATCAGGATGCGCGGGCGCCGCCGCGTGCCAGGCCGGCCTGTCACCTACGGCACCACCGAGGCGTTTCTCTCCCATTTCGGTCTCGACAGCGTCTCCGACCTGCCCGGCGTCGACGAGCTGAAAGCGGCGGGGCTGCTCGATTCACGCGTCCCGGCCGACTTTGCCATCCCCGAGCCCGGCGGCGGCGATCAGCTGGCGCCGGACGAGGATCCGCTCGACGGGGATGACGGATCACAGACGACCGAGGACAGATGACAAAAGACGGACGGGCGAGTGGGAAAGGCTAGGTGATTCAAGGCTTTGCCTCTCCTCCGTCCTCCGTCCTCCGTTCTCCGGTATTTGCCAAGGCGGCCGATTGCGCCTACATGGTTGAGTCGAGCGGTTGCGGGCCGTTGCGCCTTGGCGCCGGCCCGAGCGGAATGATCGTGGAGAAGGCTGATGGGTTCTCTCAGCATCTGGCATTGGCTGGTCGTCATCGCCGTCGTCGCCCTCCTGTTCGGTGGACGCGGCAAGATTTCCGAGTTGATGGGCGACGTCGCCAAGGGCGTCAAGAGCTTCAAGAAGGGGCTTGCCGACGACGATGAGCCGGCCAAGCCCATCGAGAGCAAGGCCTCGGAAGAAAAGACCAAGGTTGGCTGACCCGCGCCGGGCGCGGGGTTCTGACCCCGCCCGCCGGAGCCGGCGGCCGCGAGCGCTGATCCCATGTTCGATATCGGCTGGAGTGAACTGCTGGTGATCGCCGTCGTGGCGATCGTGGTCATCGGCCCCAAGGACCTGCCGAAGGCGATGCGCTTGGTCGGCCAGTGGACCGGCAAGATGAAGCGCATGGCCCGCGACTTCCAGGGCCAGTTCAACGAGGCCATGCGCGAGGCCGAGCTCGACGGCGTCAGGAAGCAAGTCGAGGCGATCGGCAAGATCGACCCCACGGCCGGCGTGCGCAAGGAGCTGGCCAAGACGAGCGCCGAGATCCGCAAAGGGCTGGACAAGCCGGGCGAGGCCGAGGCAAGGGGCGTCCCGGCCGAGCCGGCCGCGGCTCTCGTTGCGCCGTCGCCGGCCGCCCGGCCGGCGCCGACCGGCGGGGACGTCAAGCCGTGAGCGACGACGAGGAGATCGAGGCCAGCCGCGCCCCGCTGATGGACCACCTGATCGAGCTGCGCGGCCGGCTGATCAAGGCGCTGATCGCCATCTTCATCGCCTTCGTCGTCTGCTTTGCCTTCGCCAAGCCGATCTACAACCTCCTCGTCCTCCCCTACGAATGGGCGTCCGGCCCCAGCCGCGACATCCGCCTGATCTATACCGCGCCGCAGGAGTTCTTCATCACCCAGATGAAGCTCGCCCTCTTCGGGGCGCTGTTCTTCGCCTTCCCGGTGATCGCCGCCCAGATCTACAAGTTCGTCGCGCCCGGCCTCTACAAGACCGAACGCAAGGCGTTCATTCCCTATCTGATCGCGACGCCGGTGCTGTTCGTCGTCGGCGCCATGGTGGTGTTCTTCTTGTTGATGCCGCTGGCGCTGCGCTTCTTTCTGTCGCTGGAGCAGACGGGCGGGCCGGGGCAGGCCTCGATCGAGCTGCTGCCCAAGGTCAACGAGTACCTCAGCCTGATCACGACGCTGATCCTGGCTTTCGGCATCGTCTTCCAGTTGCCGGTAGTGCTGACCCTGCTCGGCCGCATTGGGGTGGTGTCGAGCCAGATGCTGAGGAGCGGGCGGCGCTACGCGATCGTCCTTGCCTTCATCGCCGCGGCGATCCTGACCCCGCCGGACGTCATCTCGCAGCTCGGCCTAGCGGTGCCGACCATCCTCCTCTACGAGGCTTCGATCTTCTCGGTCCGCTACGTCGAGAAGAAGCGCGCCGAGGCCGACGCGGTGCGTGAGACGGCCGAGAAGGCAGCTTGACACCCGGCTTGGGCGGCGCGCATGCCTGCCACAGGCGACTTAGATTCGCGACCTCATCCGTCGAGCAACCTCTAGGGCGGCCTAGTGATTGCAACGCCACCAAGCTTGATCCACTTCATGACGGTCCACTGGAAGACAGACAAGTGGATCATGCCCCAAATCCAATACATAGAAAAGTATACGCATAGTCAGTATCGACTATACGCATTTTTCACGGATGTTAATTACGAATGCCTCAAAGATAAGTTCTATCATGTGTCGGAAGGGCCAAATAAATCTCATCCAAGAAAGCTGAACAAGCTCGCGGATATCGCGTGCACGCGAGCGATGAACGCAAGTGACTGGCTTGTGTTCATCGATAGCGACGCGTTTCTCATTGATGAATGGATACCTTATATCGCTGATCTCCTCGAGGATTATCCACTCATTGCTGTGCGTAGAGATGAAAACTTAGGTGATCCCCAGCCGCACCCGTGTTTCTGCGTTACGACAGTCGGGTTCTGGAGAGAAATCCGAGGAACTTGGGAGGCTGGGTTCAAGTGGAAGAATAACGCCGGAGATTGGATAGCTGATGTTGGGGGGATTCTCCTTCAGAGTCTAATAGAAAAGAATATCGTCTGGTTTACTATACTTAGATCAAACAAAAAGAACTTGCACCCGGTGTTTTTTGGGGTCTATGACGGGATTATCTACCATCACGGGTCTGGTTCGCGCAGTGGTTTGAGTCGGCGTGAGGCGACGCAGTTCAGAGGGGAGATGGGCAGCCAGCGACAACTCCTCCCCGGTTTGTTCGGCGTAAATACTGGCAAGGTCCAAGTCAGTACGAAAGCCGAACGATTGAGCGAAGTAGAAGCCATCAGCTCTAGGGTATTTGAAGAGATCGTCGCGTCGTCGGAATTCTACCGCCAGTTTTTGTGAATGGTTCCCAGGCTGACCTGACCCCGCCTGACGACATCCCGCAGCGCGGCCTCGCGGTGCCGACCATCGTCCTCTACGAGGCTTGATCTTCTCGGTGCGCTACGTCGAGAAGAAGCGCGCCGAGGCCGACGCGGCGCCGGAGACGGCCGAGGAGGCGGCGTAGGGGCGCTCTTCCATCGCGTGCTCCGTGCGGCTAAGACGTTCCGCGATTCCGGTAGGGCGACTCCTCTCCCATGGGGAGAGGGCTTTCGCGCCTTATGACCCCGGACTTGATCCGGGGGAATCAGGCGCGAAGGGTAAGGGGCTGACTTCTCCGGACCGGGCTCAGCCCCTCACCCTTTTCGCCTAAGCTTGGCTATCGCCTCGCTAAGGCGCAATGCCCTCTCCCACCAAACGCGGGTCTACCCGCGTTTGGCGGTCAATAGTGTCGAAGTCGGATATATCCGACTTCGATGGGCGAGGAGAGGCGCCTCAATCTGCTTGGTGGAAGCCATGCTCGACATCAGATGGATTCGCGACAACCAGGAGACGCTCGACCGGGCGCTGAGGAACCGCGGCGCCGAGCCGGCGGCGGCGCGGCTCGCTGCCCTCGACGAGGAGCGACGGACGCTGATCGTCAGACTCGAACAGGCGCAGGCGCGCCGCAACGCCGCCTCGAAGGAGATCAACTTCGCCATGGTTGAGCAGGACCAGGCGAAGACGGCCGAGCTCAAAGCGGAGGTCTCGGCGCTGAAGGTGTTCCTCCAGCAGGCCGAGGACGATCGCCGCCGGATCGAGAAGGAGCTGAACGACGCCCTCGCCGTCATCCCCAACGTCCCGGCAGACGACGTTCCGGTCGGCGATGCCAACGCCAATGCCGAATACCGCCGCTGGGGCGAGAAGCCGGGGCTGAACGACGCCAAGGAGCATTTCGACATCGGCGCGCCGCTCGGCATGGACTTCGAGACGGCGGCCAAACTCTCAGGCGCGCGGTTCGTGGTGCTCAAAGGACCGCTGGCGCGGATGGAACGAGCCCTCGGCCAGTTCATGCTCGACCTGCACACCACCGAGCACGGCTACACGGAAGTCGCCCCGCCGCTGTTGGTGGCTGACAAGGTTGCTTTCGGCACGGGGCAATTGCCAAAGGCGGCGGAAGATATGTTCCAGACAAGCCAAACCATTTTTGAGACCGTCGAATTCGACATAGGCGGCAATATTTGGGAACCGGCCATCGTTCGCGAACCAGAAACACGGCAAAAGTATCAAGAGGCTCTAACTCGTGGGCGACCGCGCATATCCCGCCTCGACGAATTTCCGAACAAGCTTCTCAGCGTCGTTCAACGTCTCTGGCTCATCCCGACCGCCGAAGTGCCGCTCACCAACCTCGTCCGCGAGTCGATCCGCGACGAGGCCGAGCTGCCGCTCCGCTTTGCCGCGCTCACGCCATGCTTCCGCTCCGAGGCGGGCGCGGCCGGCAAGGACACCCGCGGCATGCTCCGCCAGCATCAGTTCGACAAGGTCGAGTTGGTGTCGATCACCGCGCCGGAAACCTCCCGTGACGAGCACGAGCGCATGCTGGTCTGCGCCGAGGAGGTGATGAAGCGCCTCGACCTCCACTACCGCGTGGTGACGCTCTCGACCGGCGACATGGGCTTTGCCGCCGAGAAGACGTACGACATCGAGGTCTGGCTGCCGGGGCAGGGGACCTACCGCGAGATCTCCTCCTGTTCGCGCTGCGGCGACTTTCAGGCCCGTCGCATGCAGGCGCGCTACCGCCCCAAGGAAGGCAAGGGCACGCGCCTGGTCCACACCCTCAACGGCTCCGGCGTCGCCGTCGGCCGCGCCCTCATCGCCGTGGTCGAGAACTACCAGAACCCCGACGGCTCGGTGACCGTGCCGGACGCGCTCCGCTCCTACATGGGCGGCCTGGAGAGGATCGGCGGGTGATGCTCAGAGCCCTTCAACCGCTCGACGTATCCCGTGCGCGCCGCAGCGCGGAGCGGTGCGGTGCAGACGCGGGACCCATGTTGCCAGGCCGGATCGGTCTGGGTCCCGGATGCGGCGCACCACTGCGTGCTGCGCTGCGCCCGGG
>JBBDMC010000085.1:0-1212 GCA_040878485.1 Bauldia sp.
GGTCATGGCAGTCTCGCAACATGAAACACAGGGTATTCATAGGGTATTTTCTTAACCCACGTCCGCCAAAGTTGCGTACGAACGGGCGTACACGGACTACGAGCCCCCAAGACGGAGGCGGTGACCAATGGCTACCAGCAAGACACGGCTGTCGCCCCTGCACGACGCCGACGACGATCGGTCCATCCGGGTTTTGGTGGGCGGCGACCAGAACCTTTGGGACAGCATCGGCGAGGCCCTCGACGCTGAGGAAATCTCATTGATCGAGCTTGCCCGAACCGGCGAGGCGCTGATGGAGAAACTGTCCGGGGCCGCCTTCGATTGCGTTGTCGTCGACCAGAATCTCGGCCGGCAAAGCAGCCTGATGCTCAACGAAACGATCGCGGCCAGGTATTCCAATCCGCCGCCGATGATCATGCTGACCCGCGAAATCGACGCCCACACCGCCATCGCGGCCTTTCGCAATGGCATCAGCGACTGTGTTTCGCGCGACCACGACTACGCCAAGGAATTGATCCAGGCGATCCGGCGGTCCGTCCGGCGCCATCGCAAGGCGCAGTTCCTGTTCGACGAGGTGGAATCCCTGTCGAGAATGGCCAAGTACGACCGCTTGACCGGCCTGCCCAACCGCAAGTTTCTCGAAGATCGGATCATGAGCCTGATCGCCAGCGGTGCGCGGCACGGCAACGACTTCTCGTTGTTCCTGATCGACATCGACAATTTCAGGCAGATCAACGACATCTATGGCCACGCGGTCGGCGACCAGGCATTGAAGGCCTTCGCCAGAAAACTCATGCTCGCCGCGCGTTCGTCCGATGCGCTGGGACGCTTCGGCGGCGACGAGTTCCTCTATCTGGTCGACCGCGACGTCTCTTACGAGACCGTCGAGCGCGCCTGCAATCGGCTGGCCAGCGCGCTGTCCTTCACCGTCGAGCTTGACGCCGTCGGCCTGTCGTTGTCGGCGAGCATCGGTGCGGCGATCTTCCCGGCCGACAGCACCACGCCCGACGATCTGCTCACCGCCGCCGACCACGCGATGTACACCGCCAAGGCCAGTGACGCCGGCTATTGCCTCGTCCGCGCCGCCAAGGCCTCCGCCGGCGGCGCCGGCCGGTCGGCTCCGGTCGCTTCCGGCGATGCCCGGTTGAACGGGCCGGATTCACCACCGAACGGGGCCGCGGCGGCGGCCGCGGGGGCCGCCGGGGCCGCCGG
>JBBDMC010000085.1:1222-6265 GCA_040878485.1 Bauldia sp.
GCCGCCGTGAAGCGGCCGCTTGGCGCGCCGTCCGCGTCGCGCCCGGATGCGGCCATCGGCAATCCGCCGTCGAGGATCGGCCACCGCGTTGGAAACCGCCGCGCCGAGCGCCGCAACCGCGTGTTCAAGCGCGGCAGGATTATCTTCGGCGACGGATTTTCGACGCTCGACTGCATGATCCGCGATCTTTCCCAGCGGGGCGCGCGAATATCGGTCGAGGATCAACTCACCGTGCCGTCGAAATTTTCTTTCGCGATCCTGGATACCGGCGAGGTGTATGCGGCGATCAGGCGATGGCAACAGGGCAGGAGCATTGGCCTCGAGTTCTTGATCGAATCCGCGAGCATGGCGGCCGACGAACCAGAAATGACAGGACGCCAGGTCGGTGAAACCGGCGGCTGATCCGCTGCCTGTTCGGACGGTCCTGGCGGACGGTTGACGGCGGCGGGCGGTCAGGGCCCGGTCGAGGCCCCCGCCGGTGCCGTTGCGCCATCGTCGACCGACCCGGCTTCGCCGTCCGCCATCGCCTTCAGCGCCCACACGATCATGTCGGTGGTCGCCGCGCCAAACGCCGCGTCAAGCCCGGCCGCGGCGACCGCGGCATCCTCGCTCGTCGCCACCGGTCGGCTCGCCTGGAACAGCCGGGCGTCGATGACCTTGCCGTCGGCGTCGAGAACCTTTGCCATGTAGGCGACTTCCGCCTTGCCGGCGGCGCTGATGCGGAACTGGCGAAGGTCGAGAAGAACCTGAAAATCGACGGCCACCGGACCGAGATCGGCGCCGACGCGGGCATCGCCGGCGTTCTCGAATGCCTGGATCACCCGCGCCTGAATGAGCAGGGGAAGACTGTCCGCCCAGCGCACCTCCGCGAACACCGGAACCTCGCCGCCGGCCTGCTCCAGGATGATGCGCTGGGTGTCGAGCGCGACGACGGCGGTGGGTCGCGCGACGACGAGCTGGCCCGCCGGCAGCTTGGCGATCGGCGCGAAATCCGCCGGCGCGGTGAGGTCGTAGACGAGGTTCTCGCCCTTGGCGGCGCCGCCGCCGGTGAGGCGCTGCAAGCCCTCCAGGATGGTATCGACCTTGTCGGAATTGCGCGCCAGCGCCCCGGCGAAGGTGTCGATGTTGGCGATGGCGCTTTTCAGCGGTTCGGCGTTTTCGGACAGGATCGCGTCGAGCCGGGTCAGCACGTCGCGGCCGGCCTGGGTCAGATCCTTGAGCGCGGCGCTGTCGGCGACCAGCAGCGGCGGTTGGCCGTCGACCCCGGTCGGCGGCCCCTCCGACGGCGTGCCGCCGGACAGCGCCACCGTCGCGGTCCCGGTCAGGCCGCTGAACGCCAGGCCGACGTGGGTGTCGGCGCGAACCGGCGTCTGCTTGTCGATGGCGATGGTGGCGATCACCTCGCCCGGCTGGTCGGGGCTGAGCCGCAGCCGGGTCACCTCGCCGACCTCGATCCCGTTGAACAAGACCCCCGAACCCGGCGACAGGCCCGCAACCGAGCCGTCGAAGCGCACCTGGTAGGCCGTCCGCTCGACCAGACCGCCGGTGTTGTATAGCCAGTAGACGAAGCCGACCACCGCCGCCACGACGGCGAGCACGAACAACCCGATCAAGAAATAGCGCGCGCGAATTTCCATGGCTCACGTCCGTCCAGAGGTTGATCCCGGCGCCGCGCGGTTGACGCGCGCCCGGCCGCCGCCGAAATATGCCATCACCCACCGATGGTCCGACGCCAGCATAGTCGCCATCGGCCCCTCGACCACGATCCTGCCGTCGGCCAGCGCCGCGATGCGGTCGCAGGCCGTGTTGAGGCTGTCAAGATCGTGGGTGACCATGAACACGGTGATGCCGAGCGTGCGCTGCAACGTGCGGATCAGCACGTCGATCTCGCCGGCGACGATCGGATCGAGCCCCGAGGTCGGCTCGTCGAGGAAGACGATCTCCGGGTCGAGGGCGAGCGCGCGGGCGAGCGCCACCCGCTTGGTCATCCCGCCCGACAGCTCGGCCGGATACTTGACCGCGTCGTCCGGATCGAGACCGACCATCTCGAGTTTCACCATCGCCAGGTCGTTCATCAGGCCCTCGGAGAGACGCAGGAACTGCCGCATCGGAAACTGGAGGTTCTCGCGCACCGTCAGCGAGGAGAACAGCGCCCCCTGCTGGAAGAGGATACCCCAGCGCCGCTCGACCGCCCGCCATTCGGCCTCGCTGGCCTTCTCGGCGGCGACGCCGAACACCCGGATGTCGCCGGCGCGCTTCTTGACCAGGCCGATGATGGTGCGCAACAGCACCGACTTGCCGGCGCCGGAGCCGCCGACCACCCCGAGGATCTCGCCGGCGCGCACGTCGAGCGACAACTGGTCGAGGACGATCTCGTCGCCGAACCCGGCGACCAGGTCGCGCACGGTGATGACGGTATCGGCCGGCCCGCGGTTCATGCGCCTCACATCCCGATCGACGCGAAGAACATGGCGAACAGACCGTCGAGCACGATGACCAGGAAGATCGACTTGACCACCGATGCCGTGGTCTGCAGCCCGAGCGATTCGGCGCTGCCCTTGACCCGCATGCCCTCGGCGCAAGCGACGATGCCGATGATCAGGGCCATTACCGGCGCCTTGATCATGCCGACCTGGAAATCGTCCATCGACACGGCGTCGCGCAGCCGTTCGAGGAAGATCAGCGGGCTCATGCCGCCGTACAGCCAGGTGACCAGGCCGCCGCCGGTGAGCGCCGCCATCGAGCCGAGGAACGTCAGGATCGGCAGGGCGATGACCAGCGCGACGACGCGCGGCAGGATGAGAACCTCGGCCGGATCGACGCCCATGGTGCGCAGCGCGTCGATCTCCTCGCGCATCTTCATCGAGCCGAGTTCGGCGGTGTACGAGCTGCCCGATCGTCCGGCGATCATGATGGCGACGAGCAGAACCCCGATCTCGCGCAGCACCAGGATGCCGACCAGATCGACGACGTAGTCCTCGGCGCCGAAGCGGCGGAAGTTGTAGATGCCCTGCTGCGAGATGATGCAGCCGATCAGGAACGTTATCAGCAAGATGATGCCGATCGCCTGCCAGCCGACCCGGTCAAGGTGATGGACGATCGAGGTCAGACGCGCGGCGCGCGGATGGACTATCGTCCGGCCGAGCGCGACGGCGACCATGCCGAGCAGGCCGACCAGCTCGCCGAGTTCGGCGGCGAAACGCGCCGTTGCCCGGCCGATGTTTTCGACCTGGACGAGAGGACCGGATCGCCGGACCGGCTGGCTCGGCGTCCGCCGGTTCGCCTCGCCGACCTCGCCGAGGAGGCCGCGGTAGCGATCGGGCACCGATGTCAACTCGGCTTCGCCGCCCTTGTCCCGCCACTGCCTGATCAGCCGCTCGATCAGCCAGGCGCCAAAGGTGTCGAGTTTCTCGATGCCGGCGATGTCGATCTCGGCGCGGCCGGCGCCGGCCGGCGCGCCCGCCACCAGCGTGCGCAGCAATTCCGCCTGGTCGATGGTCCACGCCCCGGCCGCCGACAGCCGCAGCCGGTCTCCCTCGGTGGTGCTCGTGAAGGTTGGGGTTGCGGGCAAGGGGCCCCCGATCGGCTGACTTCGCCTGCGACTCATAGAAGCGCGATCATGGCGGCGACAGGGCGGAAAATCCATGCGGCGTCGCGATTTGGCTGGGAGCGGCAGCGCGGCGGCGAGGCCGCGGCCGCCGACGGCCGGCTTGATCCGGTCGAGATGCTCGGAGTAAAGCTGGGTCGGTCCCCAATCGAGGTGCCTGGAATGCGATCACCATCGACGGTATTGGCGGCGGCATTGCCGCTCGCCAAAGCCCCGCTTGATATCGATGACATGCTCGACAACGCGCGCGGAGCGAGCGCTTTCCTCAAGGCGCTGTCGCACGAGACCCGCCTGGTCATTCTTTGCCTGCTGATCGACGGCGACAAGACCGTTGGCGAACTCGAGCAGAAGCTCAATCTGCGCCAGCCGCTGGTTTCGCAGCAACTGGCGCGGCTGCGCGCCGATGACCTGGTCGAAGCGCGGCGCGACGGCAAGAACATCTACTACTCGATCGCCCGGCCCGAGGTGGTCGAGATCATCGGCGTGCTCTATCGTTCGTTCTGCGTCCGCTGAATTGACGGCGCCGCCGGCGTCGACGACGCCGCCTTCGGCCCGATCGAGGAGTTACCGCCATGCGCCTCAGGGTCATCGACTTCGGCCGCGTGCCGGCGCTCAGGAGCCAGGCCGTCTACCACGGCATCGCCGCGGCGATCGGCGCCGACGACGACCCGGTGCTGTCGCTGGTCAACCCGACCGATCCCTATGTCTGCGTCGGCGTCCATCAGGAGATCGCCGAGGAGGTTGACGAGGCATTCTGCGCCTCGGCGAACTTGCCGATCATCCGCCGCCACGTCGGCGGCGGCGCCGTCTATCTCGACCAGAACCAGATGTTCTTCCACTTCGTGTACCCGCGCGCCAAGGCGCCCGAGTACGCGGTCAACCTCTACCCGATGTTCATCGAGCCGGCGGTCAGGACCTACCGCGAACTCGGCGTCGCCGCCCAGTACCGGCCGATCAACGACATTCAGGTCGCCGGCCGCAAGATCGGCGGCACCGGCGCCGCCTCGATCGGCGAGGCCACCGTCATGGTCGGCAGCTTCATGTTCGACTTCGACACCGCCACCATGGCGCGCTGCCTCAAGGTGCCCTCCGAGAAGTTCCGCGACAAGCTGAAGACCACCCTCGACGACTACATGACGACGATGACCCGGGAACTCGACCAGGTGCCCTCGCGCGACCGGGTCAAGGCGCTGTTCCTTAAGCACTGCGCGGCGGCGCTGGGCGTCACGGTGGCGGCCGCCGAGCCCAGCGCCGGCGAGCTTGCCGCGATCGCCGAACAGGAGGCGGCGCTGTCGGATCCGGCGTGGACCCGTCGCCAGGGCCGCAAGTTCACCGAACTCGGCGTCAAGATCGCCGCCGGCACCCATCTCACCGAGAGCATGCACAAGGCGCGCGGCGGCCTCATCCGCGCCCACCTGGTCGCCCGCGACGGCGCC
>JBBDMC010000086.1:0-2525 GCA_040878485.1 Bauldia sp.
GCGAGTTCGGTGACGGCGACACCGAGTTGCCTTAACCAAACGGCGACATTGTCGTTGCCGCCGCCGACGTAGCCGACGCGGGCGCCGTCGGGCAGGGCGGCGTCGACGGCAAGCCCGGCAATCGATGCGGGCCGCGCGAAGGCGACTTCACCGACGTGCGCATACGAGGCGGTGACGATTCGATATGCGGTGCGACCGTCGATCCTCGGAGCGAACTCGAACCGGCCGCTCGCCAGGTGCGCCGGTGGTTCGATCGTCCACGCCGCTGTCGTCGCGTTCCCCGGGCGCGGCGTCACCGTCCAACCGGCGGGCGCCGCAAGGGTCAGGTCCGGCGCCGCCGCGTCGGCGCTTGCTCGCAGCATGATCGGGGCGACCGGCCGGGCCAGATTGACGATGAGCGCCTCGGGATCGACCGTAAGCGAAGCGGCCGGGAGGACGCGCAGCCGATTGTCGAGGTCGACGTGATGGGTGAGGCGCAATCCGCCGAGTTCGCTGTCGACGCGAACCGACATGTTTCCATTCGGACCGAGCGGGTCGAAATCGGCCGCGAACGGACTGGTGAATCCGGCGTCGTCGCGAGCCGACGCGGTCAATGTCGCGCTCGCTCTGGCCGGCTCCCCGTGGCCCACCAAACCGTCGCGCGTTTCCAGCCGCGCGGCGAGGGGTACCGGGGGATCACCCGGATCGACGGTGACGGCGACCGAGGTTTCTTCGCCAGGTGGAATACGGTCGGGCTGAGCGACCACCCGAACGACGATCCCTTGCGCCTCGACCAGCACCTGGCCGATCTCGCGCCGCTTGCGCTCGAGCTTGTGCGCAAGAAGCGGACGCAAACGCGCCGATAGACCGGCCAGCGCGTCGTCGATGGCCCGGGCGGCCGCCGCGGCGCCGTCGATGATTTGTGCGCGATCGGGAAACGCCCTGACCGCGCTTTCGATCGCCCGCTGGGCATCGAGAAGCCGCTTTCGCGGGCCATCGGCGAGACCGGGGATGGCGGCGAGATCGCCGACGGCGCGCGGCAGTCCATCCTCGATCCCCTGCTCGGCGCGCCCGGAGCCGCCCTGTGATACGGCGAGATGGAGCGGCCACGCCTCGGGCCCCGGGTCGCGCCACACGCCCATCCCCTGGCTGGCGTGGAAGAAGCGCGACCACTCGCCGATCTGCGAATAGGTCGCCCCGGTCAGCCAGTCGCGGCCCGGTGCTCGCACGACGGTCGTTGCCGGCGGCGGTGGCACCTCGTCGTCATAGGAGCTTCCCGCCCCCGACCACGCCGGCAGATAGAGCTTGGCCACCCGCCACGGCGCGAGGCCGGCGGCGATCTGTTCGGGGAAGGCTTTCCCGTCGGCGGCCAGATCCACCGCCTTGATCGCGGAGCGGGTCATCGCCCGGTGGTGGCCATGTTGTCCGGGAACGTCGAGAAAGGTCGGCGCGACGATATCCGGGCGCCAGCGCCGATAGGCTTCAACCAAGCGCGACAGCAGGCGCGTCTCGCCCCAGCGCGCCAACGTGTCGTCGGCGTTCCGGGAGAAACCGAAATCTGAAACGCCGTCGCCCGGGCCGAAGCCGAGCCAGGCGATCGAGGCGTCAAGCTGGCGCGCCGCCTCCTCCGTTTCACGGGTTCGCAACGCGGCGAGCGCAACTCCGCGTTCCGGCCCGAGATCGCTCTGGCCGCCCTCGCCGCGGGTCGAGCAGGCGATGACGATCCTGAACCCGAAGCGGTAGCGCAGCGCCGCCAACAGACCGCTGGACTCATCGTCGGGGTGCGCCCCGACGTTCATGAAGGTGATGACCGAGGTCAGCCGCGACAGTGACCGGGCGAGGCGCACCGCGGCCATGTCTGTCATCTGCCGGGCGATCCGGTCACGATCCGTCAACATCGGGCGACCCATGGACCGATCATTTCAATTGTTGACAACATGTTGCGACGAGTCGCACGCTTGTCCCAGAAACGCGCGGGGCGGGGCAGGGCGACAGGGACCTGTCGCGGCCAAAACCCGTCGGCGCGCCAGGGAGGAACCATCATGAACCACCTTCGTAAGCTTGCATTCGGCCTTGCTTTCGCCATCGGGGCCGCGAGCACGACATCGGCTTTCGCCGTCGAGATCCAATACTGGCAATACATCTTCGACGCCCGCGTCAAGGCGATTGACCAGTTGATCGAGACCTTCGAGGCGGCCAACCCCGACATCACCGTCACCCATACGACGTTCCCCTACGCCGACTACCAAACCAAGGTGGCCGCCGCAATCACCGCCGGGCAAGGCCCGGACGTCGTGCAGTTCTACTACGGCTGGCTTGACAATTTCAGGACCGGCAAGCTGATCCAGCCGCTGCCGCGGGATGCCTTCCCGCACGATCAGATCGAGAAGGATTTCTTTTCGATCATCTCGGCGATGAAGTACGACGACGAGTACTGGGGGCTGCCGACGGCGGTGCGCTCGCTGGCCCTGTTCTACAACAAGAACCTGCTCAAGGAAGCCGGGCTCGATCCCAATTCGCCGCCGACCACGCTCGACCAATTGATT
>JBBDMC010000086.1:2535-6204 GCA_040878485.1 Bauldia sp.
CGCCGAGAAGACCGTGAAGTACGATGCCGGCGGCAACATCACCTCGGAAGGCCTGGCGGTCGACATGGGTGCCCAGGACCACCAATGGTGGCGCGAGGTGCTCGTTCGTCAATTCGGCGGCAAGCCTTACAGCGACGACTACGGCAAGGTCGCGTACAACGACGACCACGGCGCGGCGGCGCTCAAGTGGTACACCGACCTGCAGACCGTCCACAAGGTCGGTCAGACCGGCTTCATGGACGAGGCTCAGGCGGCGTTCAAGGGTGGTCGCGCCGCCTTGATCATCGACGGGTCGTTCCGTCTCGGCTCGTTCGGCCAGATCAAGGACTTCGAGTGGGGCGTCAGCGAATTGCCGGCCGCCGCCGATGGCGCGCGCAGCAACTACGTCAGTTACTGGGTCAACGGAATCGCATCCGGCTCCAGCGGCGAGAAGCTGCAGGCCGCCGAGAAGTTCCTGGCCTATGTCACCTCGCCGGAGGCGATGGACGTTTGGTTGAAAGTGGTCGGCGAATTGCCGGCCAAGCCGGCGCTGGCGCTGACCGAGGCCAACATCAAGGATCCGATCTACGGACCGTTCCTCAAGGGGCTGCAGTACGGCCACACCACCCTGTTCGTCGACGAGACGGCGCAACGGCAGGTGGCGATCGACATGGTCAACCGGGTCCTGCTCCAGGGCCAGGACCCCAAGGCTTCGCTGGCCGAGGCCGCCAAGGCCGAGCAGGCCATCCTCGACGCGCACATGCCGAATTGAGTGAACTGATGGCGACCGCGGCGGAGTCGAATCGAACCGCGGTCGCCGGCCGTTACGTCTGGAATCGTCTGACCCTGCATCACAAGCAGGTAGTGTGGGCGTGGCTGTTTCTCGCCGTGCCCGTCGTTTTCTACGTCGTCATCCGCTTCTGGCCGACGGCCAGCGCCTTGTGGCTCTCCTTCACCGACTGGAACCTCCTGCGGCCGGCGCATCTGGTCGGCCTCAAGAACTACGTCAAGCTCGTCAACGACCCGGTGTTCTGGAAGGTATTTCGCAACACCTTCGCTTACCTGGTGCTGGGAACCCCGGTGAGCCTGGTGCTCTCCTTCGCGGTCGCCTTTCACCTCGACAAGATCCGCTTCATGCACGGCTTCATCCGCGCCCTCTACTTCCTGCCGTTCCTGACCACGGCGGTGGCGATGGCGTGGGTGTGGCGCTGGTTCTATCAGCCGGTGCCGATCGGCATCATCAACGAGGCGCTGTCGGCGGTCGGCCTGCCGCAGCAACCGTTCCTCAGATCGACGTCGCAGGCGCTGCCCTCGGTGCTCGCCTGCGCGATCTGGGCCGGGCTCGGTTTTCAGATCGTCATCTTCATGGCCGGGCTGCGCGCCATCCCGACGACCTACTACGAGGCCGCGCGCATCGACGGCGTCGCCAATTGGGGCATTCTGACGCGGATCACCCTGCCGCTGCTCAAGCCGACGATCGTCTTCCTGGTGGTGTTCGGCTCGATCGGATTCCTGCGCATCTTCGACCAGGTCTACAACATGACCACCAACGATCCCGGCGGGCCGCTCGGCTCGACCAAGCCGCTGGTGCTGATGATCTATCAGACCGCCTTTTCCTCGTTCGACATGGGATACGCGGCGGCGCAGACGGTTGTCCTCTTCCTGGTGCTGCTGACCATTTCGCTATTGCAGTTGCGCCTCCTGAGGGACCGCTGACGATGGCGGCCGACCTCGCCTTGCCGGCCCCTGCCAGGATCGCGACGCTGCCGATGAACGCGCCGCGACCGGGCCGCGTCGTCGCCTGGACGCTGCTCTTCCTCGGCGGCGTCGTCATGATCACGCCGATCCTGTTCATGCTGTCGACATCGCTGAAGGAAGGCTCGCAGATCTACGATCTGCGCCTGATCCCGGCCGAGCCAACGCTCGCCAACTACGTCGCGGTGCTCGCCGATGGCCGCTTTTTCCGCTGGTTCGTCAACTCGCTGATCATCGCCACGGCGGTGTGCGCGTCGAACGTCTTCTTCGACAGCCTGGTCGGCTACACGCTCGCCAAATTCCGCTTCCGCGGCCGCTACTTCGTGTTCATCGCAATTCTGTCGACGCTGATGATCCCGACCGAGATGCTGGTCATCCCCTGGTATCTGATGGCGCGCGACCTCGGCTGGCTGAACTCCTACTGGGGCATCATGTTCCCCGGGGTGATGACCGCCTTCGGCACGTTCCTGATGAAGCAGTTCTTCGAAACCGTGCCCGACGACTTCCTCGAAGCGGCGCGCGTCGACGGCCTCAGCGAATTCGCCATCTGGTGGAAAGTGGCGATGCCGCTGGTCATTCCGGCAATCTCGGCGCTGGCCATCTTCACCTTCCTTGGCAACTGGACCGCCTTCATCTGGCCGCTGATCGTGACGACGAGCAAGGACCTCTATACGCTGCCGGTCGGCCTCTCCAGCTTCGCCGTCGAGCAGTCGATCCAGTGGGAAAAGATCATGACCGGCGCCAGCCTCGCCACGATTCCGACGCTCATCGTGTTCCTCGCCCTACAGCGCTACATCGTGCGCGGCGTCATGCTGGCGGGGCTGAAGGGGTGAAGGCGGTGGCTGGCGGCCAGCGGGCGTCGCTCGGATGAACGCGCCACCGCGCGAGGGCTCCCGCTTTCCCGATCCGGTCTACAAGGACACGGTGCTGGCGCCGCTGTTTGAGGACGCCAAGACCCACTATCTCGACGGCTTTCGCCGCATCAACCGCGCCCACCTGGTGATGCTGGCCGAGACCGGCATCCTGTCGCAGGCCGATGCCGGCGGCATTGCCCGCGGGCTGGCGGCGATCGAGCGGGAGGTCGAATTCTCGTCGATCGCCTATACCGGCGAGACCGAGGATTTCTTCTTTCTGGTCGAGGCCGAGCTGACCAAGCGGCTCGGCCCCGACCTTGCCGGCCGCCTGCACACGGCGCGGTCGCGCAACGACATCGACCACACGCTGTTCCGGCTGCGGCTCAAGGCCGAAATCGACGCGCTGCTCGCCGCGGCGCGACGGCTCGCCGGAACGCTGATCACGGTTGCCAGGCGCGAAAGCGCCACCATCATCCTGGCCTATACCCACGGTCAGCCGGCCCAGCCGACCACCTTCGGCCACTATCTGGCGGCGGTCGTCGAGGTCGTGTTGCGCGACATGGATCGCCTCGCCGCGGCGCGGCGGATCGTCGATCTGTGCCCGATGGGCGCGGCGGCGATCACCACGACCGGCTTTCCGATCGACCGGGCGCGGACCGCCGAGCTTCTCGGCTTCGCGCGGCCGACGGAGAATTCTTACGGCTCGATCGCGGCGGTCGACTACGTGACCGCCACCTACGGCGCGCTCGCGCTTCTCTTCCTGCATCTCGGCCGGCCGATCCAGGATCTCCAATTCTGGACGAGTTTCGAGGTCGGGCAGGTCCACGTCTCCGATGCCTTCGTGCAGATGTCGTCGATCATGCCGCAGAAACGCAATCCGGTGGCGATCGAGCATCTGCGCCACCTGGCCTCGCAGGCCGTGGGCCGGGCCAACGCCATCCTCGCCATCATGCACAACACCCCGTTCACCGACATGAATGACAGCGAAGGCGAGACGCAGGTCCTGGGCTATGGCGCCTTCCGCGCGGCGCGCCGCGTCCTCGATTTGCTGCGCGCGCTGCTGCCCGATCTCAGCATCGTA
>JBBDMC010000087.1:0-6182 GCA_040878485.1 Bauldia sp.
AGCGAGGAGGTGCCGGTGCCGCAGCCGGCCGAGTAGGGAAGAGCGCCAGGGGGTCGGCGCAGCGGCGCTACGCCGCCGGCGCGTGCCATTTCAGGCCCGGAAACCGCGCATAGTCGCGGTCGAGGGTGATCCACTCGCAGCCCCACTCGATGGCGAGCGCGGCGTACCAGGCGTCGGTGACGACTGGGCCCTTGGTATTGGTGTCGATGCAGAGACGCTGAAAGATCCCCCAATGTCGCTCGCCCGGCTCGACCACCTGGCAATGAGGCTGGCCAAGCAAGTTGTTGCAGAACGCGAACGCCTGGCTCACCGGACTTGGCGAGGGGTGCGTCCGCGGATGAGTGGTTATCCGCACGACGGCAGCAAGGGAAAGCGGCGACACGCCGAACTGCGCGTTGCCTTCCACGACCGAGTTCAACCACGGTCGGCAGACGGCGTGCTCGGGAACGTCATGGCGGAATGCGTAGATGAGGACGTTGACGTCCGGCAGGATCACCGGAACCCTCGTTTCAACCGCTCAATGTACTCAAGGTCATCCATCTCTTGGAGGGCTGCGGAATTCGAGATGTCGATTCCCGGCTTCAGTCCGCCGGTCGCCGTGCTGACTGGTGGCAGGATGCGCTCTCCCTTTCGCGCCGGTTTGCTTGCCACCACGCGCCTCAGCCCGTCTTCGATGAGTGAGGTCAGCGTACGGCCCTCGGCCGCCGCCTTGCGCTTGGCGCGCGCGATCAACTCCTCGGGAAGCCGGACGGTGGTTCGTTCGCTCATATGTCGTGACATACGGCGAGTGCGCCAATATGTCAAGCCGCCGCTGCCGGCGGTTGCGGCGTCCGCAACAGACACGCAAAAAAAGCGCTTGCCCACCGGGCGTTTGAGCAACGGCCCGCGACAGCGTAAGGTGGGCGTTTGCCGGAGGCTGCGCATCGGTCTCCACCGACGGTCAGGTTGCGTCTTCGCGAGGGCCGATGACGGTTCGCGTTGGGTCCGCTCCGCGGCTCCACAGCACTGCGGTTGACGTCGAACCTCGGCTGGTCGCCCATTTCGAGCGGGTGGCGCGACGCCACGGCGGCCGACTGGCAATCGGCTCCGACAGGGGCGACCTCACCTACGCCGAGCTGAACGCCGCGGCCAATCACCTGGCCCACTTAAGTCTGGATCGCCGCGGAAGCCGGGGCGATCGCCTGGCGCTGCTGTTGAATTCGGGGCCCGGCCTTTACGCGGCCATGATCGGAGGCCTCAAGGCGGCCCGCATCGTGGTGGTCTTGAACCCGGCCGACCCGGCCGACCGCCTCAGACAGATCGCCAGCGATTGCGAACCGGCGTTGATCCTGACCGACAGCGCGCATCAGGCCGCGGCCGCCACGATCGGCGGCGGCGCCGAGATCATCGTTCTCGGGGCGGAGTGCCACCAGTCGCCCGACAACCCGGAAATCGACATCGCGCCGGATGACATCGCGTTCCTGGTCTACACGTCGGGTTCGACCGGCCGTCCCAAGGCGGTGATGAAGTCGCACGGCAATATTCTCTTCCAAGGGACCGTTGCCGGCCGCGCGATGGCGGTGACGGCGAAGGACCGCGTCCTCATGCTGGCGTCGCTGAGCGGCGGCCTGGGGACGAGCACGGCCTGGATCGCGCTCGCCAACGGCGCCGGCTTGATGTCGTTCCCGATCGCCGAGAAGGGCGTCACCGGGCTCGCCCGATGGATCACCGACCGACGGGTCACCGTCTACGTTTCGGCGGCGTCGGTGCTCCGCACCTTCCTCAAGTCGATCGACGGGGCGCAGCAGTTTGCCGGCGTGCGGGTCGTCAATCTCGCCGCCGATGCCGCGACCTGGCAGGATTTCCAGGCGTTTCGCGACCACTTTCCCAACGCGCGGATGGTGAACGTGCTGGGAGCGTCGGAGGCCGGCCACGTCGCGCTGATGACGATCGCCCGAGATCACCCGGTGGGGGAGGGGCTGCTGCCGGTCGGCCCGCCGTGCGAGGGCCGGCAACTGCGGATCCTCGACGAGGATGGGCATGAGTGTCCCCCCGGCGTCGTCGGCAACGTTGAGATCAGAGGTCGTTACCTGGCCAGCGGCTACTGGCGCGACCCCGACCTGACCGCCAAGTGCTTCTCCCGGGCCGCCGACGGCATGGGCATCTTCCGCGGCGGCGACCTCGGCTTCCTCACCGCCGACGGCATGCTGGTGCTGGCCGGCCGCAGGGACACCGCCATCAAGATACGCGGCGATCGCGTCGACTTGTCGGAAGTCGAGCAGGGGCTCGCCGATCTGCCGGGGGTCGAGAGCGCGGCGGCGGGAACGATCGCCCAGCCGAACGGCTCGCTCCGGCTTGTCGCCTATATCGTGCCGGCCGCCGGCGGCGCCGCCTCGGAACGACGGATGAGGACCGTTGCACGCGGGCTGATGGCGCGGCACCTCATCCCTTCGTCGTTCGTCTTCCTCGACCGGCTGCCGCGGACGTCGAACGGCAAGATCGACCGCGGTCGGCTGCGGGGGATGACGCCGGCGGCCGCCAAGCGGCAAGCCGAACCCGCCGCCAGCGAAACCGAACGGCTGCTGGTGGGCATCTGGGAAGGGGCCTTCGACGTCGACGGGATCGGCAGGTCGGACGACTTCTTCGACCTCGGCGGCGACTCGCTGGTGGCGGCCGGAATCGCCGCACGGGTTCACGCCGCGGTGGGGGTCGAGATCGACCTCGGCACCTTCGCCGACGCGCCATCGCTCAAGGACTTGGCCGCCGAGATCGACAGAAAGCGCGCGGCGAGGGGCGGCGAGGACGAAATCGCGCTCACTTCGGCGCCGCGGGATCGGCCGATTGTCTCCTCCTTCCATCAACAGGCGATGTGGAGGCTTTCAAAGCTCTCCCGACGACGGGCCTTGCGCTACCACTTCGCCGGCCTGATCCGACTGAGCGGCAGGCTCTATTCGGATGCTCTTCATCAAGCCCTCGGCCATGTTATCGAGCGCCACGAGGCGCTCCGTACCCGCTTCACCGTCGCGGGCGAGGTCCCGTTCCAGATCGTCGATCCGCCGGCGGCCGTAGCGCTGCCGTTCGTCGATCTGTCGGCAGCGGCCGATCCCGAGGCGGAGGCTCGCCTGCTCCTGGTGCGTCAGCGAGACCGTCCATTCGATCTGCTCGAGGCCCCGCCGGTGAGGTTTTGCCTGGTCAAGATCAGGCCCGATCGCCACCTGCTCTTGCGTGCCAGCCACCACATCATCTCCGACGCGCCATCCTGGAACATCTTCCTGCGCGACCTCGGCGCTGCCTACGAGGCGATCAGCGCCGGCAAATCCCCGACCCTGCCCCCGCTGCCATTCCAATACCCGGACTATGCCGTCTGGCAGCGTCAGGTATGGCGGCGCGATGGGCGCAAGTACCGGGAGATGGTCGCCTGGTGGAAACACCAACTGCTGCAGGCACCGCCGTGGCGCGAACGGATGCTGCTGATGCCGTTTCTGCGCGCCAGACCGGTGGCCAACCCCGCGCCTGACGAGTGGTACCTCGATTGGGGGCTGGATGCCGACACCTCGAGGCGGCTGGACGACCTCACCCACAGCGAGGCGGCGACCTACTACACCGTCCGGCTGGCGACCGTGGTGCCGCTGCTGGCGGCGTTGACCGGCACCGACACCGTCGTCATCGGCGGCATCTTCACCCGGCGGAACCGGCTCGAATTCGAGCCGGTGTTCGGGCTGTTCGCCGACGTCGTTCCGCTCATCATCGGCTGCGATTGGGACTTGAGTTTTCGCCAGCTTATCGACCGCGTTCGCCGCCGCATCGTCGACATCCACGCCCACGCCGAACTGCCCTACGGGGCCCTGCGCGAGGCGATGGCGGACGAGAAGGTCGAGATGCCGCCACACCACTTCGAGATTCATCTGCCGACGCAGGCGCCGCCGATGAAGTTTGCCGGGCTTGAATTCCGATCCGAGGAAGGCGACAGGAAGTCCCACCGTGGAATGCACTTCCGCTTCGATGAAGTGCGGGAACTCGATAACGGCTGCACGGTGTTCTTCGACGCGCGGATCTACGATCCGTCGCGCATGCGCGACCTGGTTGGCCGGCTCGTCCGCTTTATCGAGGCGGTTTCAGAGCAACCCGATACGAGCCTCCGGCAGGCGATCGAGCTGAGCGGCGTTTCGCGCGATCTGCCGACCAGGCCGTCGAAAAGCCGGCCGGCGGCCGATCGGCCGCGCCAGGAATGGCCGCCGGCTCCCTGACTCGACCGGCGTTTTTGTCCACTTGACCTTCGCTCGTAGAAGGTGCGGTAGGTGATCTCGGTGGACGTGGAGCTCGCGCGGCCGTACCCGATTGCACGGCGGCCGCAAATGGCCTATAGTAGTGCATATAACTACTTCGAGATCGGTGTGGACCAGACCGTACCCGCTGCCTCTGCCAATCGCACGTTCTCCCGGCTGCTGCGCGCCGTTCGCGAAGGGCAAAGCTACCTGGTGACCAGTCACGGCAAACCTGTCGCGCGGATCATTCCCGTCGATGAACGAACCGCGACGGCGGCTGGCGCGCGCGCCACCTTGCTTGCTCGGCTGAAGCGGCAGCGGACGGTCAAAGCCGGGCGATGGACGCGCGACGAACTCTACGAGGCCGAACGCTGAAGGCGGCACTCGACACCAACATCCTCGCCTATGCCGAGGGAGTGAACGGCGAGAAGCGCCGCGACGGGGCGCTCGATCTCCTCTCGGGCCTGCCGCCGGACTCGACTGTCATACCGGTTCAGGTTCTTGGCGAGCTCTTCAACCTTCTGGTCCGCAAGGCCGGACGGTCCCGGCAGAGAGCCCGCGACGCTGTATTGAGTTGGCACGATGCATACCCGGTCGTCGAGACGACCGCGCCGATCATGATGGTCGCCGCCGACCTTGCGACCGTTCACCGACTGGAATTGTGGGATGCGGTGGTTCTGTCCGCCGCCGCCGCCGCTGGGTGCAGGCTGGTGCTGTCGGAGGACCTTCAGGACGGGTTCACTTGGAGCGGCGTCACTGTCGCAAATCCGTTCGCGCGCGTCCCGCACAGACTGCTTGCGAGTTTTCGGAACCCGACGAAGTAGCCGCTCGTAGAACAAACACGGAACAAAAAGTCACTTTCCCGTCAGGTATTTGAGCATTAACCGGCGACGGCGTAAGCTGGGAGGTCGTGACGGAGCCGGAGCGCGGTGGGCTGCGCCGCCGGACAAGAGACCCCGCACATCGAGTGTCGTTGAGGAGACGAGCATGGCCGCGCGTGCGTATTGGCAGGGCCAGATCAGGCTGGCGCTGGTGTCGATCCCGGTCCAGGTGTTTTCCGCCACCAAGACGGCGGCGCGGCTGAGCTTCAACCAGATCCACAAGCCGAGCGGCAAGCGCATCCGCTACGAGAAGGTGGTGCCGGGCGTCGGCGCCGTCGAGCCCGAGGACATCGTCAAGGGCTACGAGGTCGAGAAGGGCAAGTACGTGCTGTTGACCGACGAGGAGATCAACGACGTCAAGCTCGAGGCCAAGCGCACCATCGACCTGGTCCAGTTCGTCGACGAGGACGAGATCGACCCGATCTACTTCGAGAAGCCCTACTACGTCATGCCCGACGAGGACGAGATCGCCGGCGAGGCCTACGTCGTGCTGCGCGACGCGCTGAAGGCGGCCAAGAAGATCGGCCTCGGCCAGATCGTCGCCCGCGGCCAGGCGGCCGTGGTGGCGCTCAGGGCGTCCGGCAAGGGGCTGATGATCGAGACGCTGCGCTACGCCGACGAGCTGCAGAAACCGGATGCCTTCTTCGCCGAGGTGCCCGAGGGAAAGCCGGAGAAGGAGCTCTTGTCGCTCGCCCGCGAGCTGATCGACCGCAAGGTCAAGCCCTTCGATGCCAAGGCGTTCAAGAACCAGTACGACATCGCGCTGCGCGAGCTGATCGACGCCAAGCTGGAGAACCGCCGGCCGCACGAGATCGAGGAGCCGGAGCTCGGCGCCAAGGTCATCAACCTGATGGACGCCTTGAAGAAGAGCGTCGGCTCGGCTGCGGCCAAGGGCGCCAAGGCCAAGCGCAGCAAGGCGGCCGCCGCCGCCGCGCCGCCGCCCAAGAAGACGTCGAAGGCGGCTAAGGGCCAGCGGGCGGCCTGAGGGGCGGCGGGCACGAGCCCCGTCCCCGTTCGTTCCCGCGAATCTCTTCTGCGAGATGTCAAGGGCCACCAT
>JBBDMC010000088.1:0-3302 GCA_040878485.1 Bauldia sp.
GCCAACCAAACTCCATGGCTCAGGCTGAACAACCTTCTTGGAAACGACAGCTAGGTCTCACAACCGACGTGGCGTTGGCTCAGGACGCCGCCGGGCAAGTCAATTCTCGGCAGATCATGTTGACCATCAAGAACGTTGGGAGCACGACCAGTGAGATCGGACGCATCCACAATTTCTCGGATGTCCGGCCGCGATCGGCGCCATGGATCGACAGTTTCAACGGGGGCCTCCAGCGATTTGGTTGCGGCCGGACGATGGCGTTCCGCCGCGATGGTTCGCAGTGTTGCTCACCTTAGGCGACCGGCCTCAGCGGCGCGCCCGCTTCCGCGTACCAGTTGACGATGCCGTCCCAGATCTCCTCCGCTGTCTCGGCGAACCAGAAGAGGTCGCGGTCCTCCGGGTCGATCACGCCTTCGTCGACCAGAGCGTCGAAGTCGACGACGCCCCGCCAGAACTCGTCGCCGACCAGCACCACCGGCATCGGCTTGATGGTGCGGGTCTGGACGAGCGTCAACAGCTCGAACAGCTCGTCGAGGGTGCCGTAGCCGCCGGGGAAGGCGACCAGCGCCTTGGCGCGCAAGAGGAAGTGCAGCTTCCTCAGCGCGAAGTAGTGGAAGCGGAAGCACAGCTCCGGCGTCACGTAGGGGTTGGGGAACTGCTCGCGCGCCAGGCTGACGTTCAAGCCCACCGACTTGGCGCCGACGTCGAAGGCGCCGCGGTTGGCCGCCTCCATGATGCCCGGCCCGGCGCCGGTCATCACCACCAGGCGGTGGTTGTCGATACCGTAGTTGGAGCCGCCGACGAGGCGGCCGAACGCCCGGGCGACCTCGTAGTAGCGGCTCTTGGCCAGGATGCGCTCGGCGATCATGAGCCGGCGCTTCGCCGCCTCGCTGCCAGCTTCGCCGGCCACCGCCGCCCCAGCCTCCTCGACCGCCCGGCGGGCAGCCGCGGGCTCGCCTATTCGGGTGCTGCCGAAGACCACGATGGTGTGTTCGATGCCGGCCTCTTCCAGCAGCAGCTCCGGCTTCAGGTAGTCGAGCTGGAGGCGGATGCCGCGGAGGTCGTAGCGGCCGAGGAAATCGGGATCGTTGTCGGCCGACCGATAGCTGGGGCTCGCCAGGATCGCCTGAAGCCGTCGCGGCGCCTGCGGGTCCTCCTCGGCCGGCTTCGGCCGGTCCGATGGCAGCGGCGCCTGCCGCCTCTCGGGGTTGGCCGGGCGCGGAACCCGCGACCGCGAGCCGAACGTCGATTTGGTCGAGTTGGTCATGGCTTGCTTCGGTGACTTGGCCCGGGCGCATTGGCCTCAGACGCACGGCCGGACGAGAGAACGGAATCGCTCCGCCAGTCTAGGGCGGCGGAGGCACGTTTGGGAGGCAGGGGCGAAGCGAACTCCCGGGCAGTGCGTCAGTCCTGCCGCACTGCCAACTCCCCGGTCGTGCGTCAATTGTGTTGCGCGCCGGGCGCCGGGTTGGGATGATTCGTTCGGTTGCGATTCCCCGCGCCCGGCGGAGGCGGATCATTGAGCGACATAGCGGACGGATTTCGGTCGGTGACCGTCTTCGGCGGTGTCACCATCGACCGCATGGCGGTGACGGCCTCGCCGCCGGTCATGGGCGCCTCCAACCCGGGCGTCATCCGCCTTTCGCCCGGCGGGGTCGGCTTCAATGTCGCCAGCGTGCTGTCCCGGCTCGGGGTCCGGGTGCGCCTGGTTGCCCGCGTCGGCGACGACGCGGAGGGCCGGACGGTGATCGACGCCGCCAAGGCCGCCGGGATCGACACGGCCGGCATTGCCGTGGCGCCCGGCGAAAGAACCGCCGTCTACCAGGGCGCCTTCGACGACAATGGCGGGTTGATTGTCGGGATTTCCGATATGGCGGTCTATGACGGGCTGACACCGGAGTTCGCCGCCGCTGTGACCACAGTCTCGCCCGCCGCGGATTTCTGGCTCGTCGACGCCAACCTGGCCGCCGACACGCTGGCGTTCCTTGCCGAAGCAGCGAGCGCCGACCACCGGCCGCTCGCGGCGCTGGCGGTCTCACCGGCAAAGGCCGGGCGACTGCATCACGTCCTGAGCCGGCTGACCTACCTGTTCGCCAACCGCAAGGAGGCCGAAGTGATCGCCGCCACCGCCATTGACGGCCGTCCGCGCACGCCGGTTGCCCTTGCCGGCGAGTTGGTCGGGCACGGCGCCGCCAACGCGACGGTCACCGACGGTGCCAACCCGCTTGGCGCTGCGGCGAGCGGCGCCGAGCCGCGCTCGTTCGCCCCACTCCGCGCGGCGGTGCGCAGCGTCAACGGCGCCGGCGATTCGCTCGCCGCCGGCACCATCTACGGGCTATCCCTCGGCCGGCCGTTCTACGACGCGGTGCGGGTCGGCCTCGCCGCGGCAGTCATGACACTGGAGGCCGGCAGCGTCGGCGACGCCCCATTCACGCCAACGAGCCTCGCCGGCCGGACCGGCTCGGGGAGCGAGCGCCCTCCGAGATGAGCGGATGCGGGCCCATAAGCGGCTTGGCCGTCTTGAGCCCGTCCCGGCGATCTGTGAGAATGACAAGGCCTCTTTCGCCCATCGGATTCGACTATGAGCGGAGCGTCTGCGTCGAAGGTCTTCGGGATCGGTCTGTCGAAGACCGGCACGACTTCGCTGTTCGCCGCGCTCCACCGGCTCGGCTACCGGGCCGCGACCTACCGGCACCTGCAGGCCCTCGAGGTGCCGGGTTGGTTGAATGGCGATTTCTCGATGGACTACCTCACGCTATGGGACGCGATCACCGATCTCCCGGTCGCCACTTACTTCCACGATCTCGATCGACGCTACCCCGGCTCCAAATTCGTCCTCACCTGCCGCGACATCGACTCATGGCTCGACAGCGCGAACCGCCACTGGCTGCGCCGCCCGATGCGCGACGATGGCTTCGGGCGCGAGGTCCGACTGGCTACCTACGGCATCGTCGGGTTCGACCCGGCCCGGTTTCGCTTCGTCTACCAGGCGCACGAGCGCAACGTCCGCTGGCATTTCCGCGATCGGCCCGACGACCTGCTGGTCATGAACCTCGCCGAGGGAGACGGCTGGCCGGAACTTTGCCGTTTTCTCGGCAAGGAGGCCCCGGACGAGCCTTTCCCCCACGTCCAGCCGGGCTTCGATCCCAAGGCGGCGGATGCCGCTTAGGCCTCCGGTGACCTCGAACGTCGACGCCGCGAGGGGGCGGTGACCGGACCGCCGGTCGCCATCAGTCCGGAGGTGAGCGCGGCCCAGCGCGCCGGCCGGCCGGTCGTGGCCCTGGAGACCACCATCGTCAGCC
>JBBDMC010000088.1:3312-6176 GCA_040878485.1 Bauldia sp.
CCACGGCATGCCGTGGCCCGACAACCTGGAGACCGCGCTCGCCGTCGAGGCCGCGGTCCGCGATGGCGGCGCCGTTCCCGCGACCATCGCGGTGATCGACGGCAGCCTCAGGGTTGGCCTCGAATCGGCGGAGCTCGAAGGGCTGGCCAAGGCCGGCGACGCGCTGAAGCTGTCCTCCGCCGACCTCGCCTTCGCCCTTTCCACCCGCCGCACCGGCGCCACCACCGTCGCCGCGACTATGATCGTCGCCAGGCACGTCGGCATCGGCGTCTTTGCCACCGGCGGCATTGGCGGCGTCCACCGCGGCGCCGAGCGGAGCTTCGACGTCTCGGCCGACCTGACCGAGCTCGGCCGCACCGGCGTGGTCGTCGTCGCCTCCGGCGCCAAGGCGCTGCTCGACCTGCCGAAGACCCTGGAGGTCTTGGAGACCCTCGGCGTCCCGGTCGTCTGCTACCGGAGCGACGAGTTCCCCGCCTTCTGGTCGCGGGAGAGCGGCCTGAGGGCGCCGATCCGCCTCGACCAGGCGGGGATCGCCGCTTTCGTGCGCACGCGCGACGGGCTCGGGCTTTCCGGCGGGGTCCTCGTCGCCAACCCCATTTCCGCGGCCGCCGAAATCCCGGCGCCGGAGATGGGCCCGCACATTGATGCGGCGATCGCCGAGGCGGAGGCGGCCGGCATTGTCGGCAAGGCGGTGACGCCGTTCCTGCTCGCCGCCATCCTGAAGCGGACCGGCGGCCGCAGTTTGGTGGCCAACATCGCGCTGGTCAAGAACAACGCCCGGCTTGCCGCCGAGATCGCCGGCGCGCTGGCGAGCGATTGAAACGCCGACGTCGATCACGCCCAGGTGTAGTTGAAGCGCTCGAAGTACCGCCGCCAGCGCTTGACGATCGCCCGCCGCGCGTCCGCATCGAGGCGATGTTCGTTCGGGCGAAAGTCCGCCCGCTCGGCGAGGTAAGCGTCGATGTGCGGCGCCACGGCGGCGAAGTCGCCGAGGTCGAGGGCCTGATAGACTTCGCCGAGCACGCCCTTCGGATCGACGACGAGGTCCTCATAACGGATCTCGACCAGCCGGTTTGACGGGATGAGCTGGCGGTCGCGCTCGTAGGCGTCGAACATCCGCTCGAACGTCGACAGCACGTACTCGCTGGCCCAACCGTCGAGGCGGGGCGGGTTGTGCAGGCCCTGGACCGCGGCCAGTGTCTTCAGCATGCGCAGCGTCGAGGGATAGACGTCGAAGGGATGCCGCGCGATGTGAATGAAACGGGCGTCCGGGAGGAGCCGCAGAAGCGTGCCGAGGCGGGCGGTGTTGGGCGGCGACTTCAGCACCAGCGGCTCGTTCGCCGCGAGCTGGATCCGCTTGAGCAGCGTGACGTAGGCGGTTTCCCATTCCTGGCGCTCCGCCTGGGAAAGCCCGACGAGGTCGAGATAGCGACCGTCCGGCGGGCCGTGCCGCGGAAACGCGAAAACGCGATAGGGCGACGGGATGCCCATGTTGACCAGGCCGAACTCTTCCTCCTGCGGCCGTTCGAGACCGACCGGCAGATCGTCGAACGGTCTCTTCTCCGGCAGGAACGGCCGGTAGAACCGGCTGAAGGCCCTTCCCGCCAGCAGGAACGTGTTGGGGAAGAAGCATTGGCGGGTGGTCGGATATGCCAACGTTGGGTCACAGGCCAACAACTCGTGAACGAGCGTCGTGCCCGTCCGCCAATGACCGAGGATGAACACCGGCGGCTTGATGTAGGTCGCTTCAACGCGCCGTGCGTAGATCGCCTCGCTCATCAGCGCGACCGCCGAAACGAACGGCGTCATCAGGCTGACCGAGAGGATGCGCGGCAGACAATTGACCGTGATGTCGAGGCGGCCGCGGGCGAGCAGCTTGACCCAGCTGCCGAACCGCATGCCGTACCAGACGTAAGTGAGGCCGCCGCCGGATCGTTCGATCCGGAAGGGGTGGCGCCAGCCCGCGAGCCTGGCCGGCGACGGTTCCGGGCCGCCCATGGTCACTCGACGCAGCCGAAGTTCCTCATCATCAGGCGGACGAGACTGACGTCGTTGCTCTGATCCGACTCGGGAAAATCGGCAAGCCTGAGGGCCGACGGACCGAGGGCGCTCTCAAGCAGGACGTGGAAGACGGTGAAGCTGCTGCCGTCGGCGGCGCCGATCTCGCCGCAGTAGCCCGATCCATTGGCCGCCCGCGACTTGTGGACATTGCGCACCACCGCGTCGGCCGGTTGCGGATAGTCGCGGGTCGCCGCCGCGAACACCCGGTCGAGGGTCGCCGCATCGATGTCATCCATCGCCGACGCGGCCGCGGCGAGCCCGCCGGAGAGAACCGCGGCAACCAACAATCCACGCACGACCCGACGCCTCCTCTCGACCGTCCCCGCGTTGTGCCACGGCCGGCAAGCCGCCACCAGTCCAATCGAGTGCGCCGCGGCAAGGCAAGTCCGCCTGCCCACCTGGGCAGTAGCCCGGCGGCCTGACCGTCCACACATTGGCTGCCAACACCAACCCCGGAGGCCCCGATGCCCGCATCACCCGCCAAGACCCCGCTCACCGAACTCTCCACCGCACTTGCCGGCCTCGTGGCGCGCACCGCACCGAGCATCGTCTCCCTCGGCTCTCGCCGCGCCAAGTCGAGCGGCTTCGTCTGGCGGCCGGGGCTCATCGTCACCGCCGAGGAAGCCTTGGCGGAGGATGACAGCTTGACCGTAGGGCTTGCGGGCGGCGAAACGGTCGCAGCGACGCTCGTCGGTCGCGATCCGTCGACCGACATCGCTCTCCTGCGCTTCGCCGGCGCCGAGCTGCGGCCGGTTTCGCTTGCCGCAGCGCCGGTCGCGGCCGGCGCGCTCGCCAACGTCGTT
>JBBDMC010000089.1:0-4382 GCA_040878485.1 Bauldia sp.
TGAAGATCCGCTCGGTGGCGTCGAACTCGACCAGCTCGCCGAGAAACATGAAGGCGGTGTAGTCCGACACCCGCGCCGCCTGCTGCATGTTGTGGGTCACAATGACGATGGTGTAGTCCGTCTTCAATTCGTCGATCAGCTCCTCAATCTTCGAGGTCGAGATCGGATCGAGCGCCGAGCACGGCTCGTCGAGTAGAATGACTTCCGGCTTGGTGGCGATGGCGCGGGCGATGCAAAGGCGTTGCTGCTGGCCGCCGGAAAGTCCATAGGCCGACTCGCGCAGGCGGTCCTTCGCCTCGTCCCACAACGCCGCGTGCCGGAGAGCCCATTCGACACGTTCATCGACAACCGACTTCTGCCGGATGCCGCGGACCCAGAGGCCAGCCGCGACGTTTTCATAGATCGATTTCGGGAAGGGGTTGGGCTTCTGAAAGACCATGCCGACGCGCAGACGAATGAACAGCGGATCGACCTCGCGGCCGACGATGTTAATGTCCTCGGGATAGAGGCGTATCTCGCCCTGGTACCGGTTGCCCGCATAGAGATCGTGCATGCGGTTCAGGCAGCGGAGCAGCGTGCTCTTGCCGCAGCCGGACGGACCGATGATCGCGGTCACTTGGCGATCGGCGATTGGCAGATTGATGTTGTACAGAGCTTGTTTGTCGCCATAGAAGAAGCTCAGGTTCCTCACCTCGACGCGGTTGCGTGCGTCCGCCGCCGCGGCTGACACAACCCGATCGGGGGCGGCCGCGCTGCGGACAGGCCCTGCAACCGCTGATTCGGCGCCTCCACCCGCCGCGCTGCTCATTGTCGACTCGCCTGAATCGCCGCGGTCGGCGGCGTCGTCGGTTAGTGCCTTGAGCGAATTCTGTAGCGCAGCCATATGGCAGCTCCATTCATGATCAGGGTCATCGCGACCAGGATCAGACCCGTCGCCGCGGCGTTGACATGGAATCCCGCCTGTGGACGTGAGATCCAGTTGAACATCTGAATCGGCATTACCGTGAACGGCGAATTCAGCCAGTCGAAGTTGACGAACGGAAATTCCGCTTGAACCGGTGCCGGGGGCAGGAAGGCGATGAACGTGAGTGCCCCGATGGTGATGATCGGCGCGGTTTCGCCGATCGCCCGCGACATGCCGACGATCGCGCCGGTCAGGATACCCGGCCGCGCGATTGGCAGCAGGTAGCTCCAGACGGTCTGCCATTGGTCGGCGCCCAAGCCGTAGGCGGCTTCGCGCACCTCGATCGGAATCGAACGCAGCGCCTCACGCGTCGCCACGATGATGATCGGCAGAATCAGCAGCGCAAGGGTCATGCCGGCGACCAGGATCGTCTGGCCGAGATGGAACGTCTGGACCAGAAGGCCCAACGCCAGCAGGCCGTAAATGATCGAAGGAACGCCCGCGAGGTTGGTGACGTTGATCTCGATGGCATGGGTAATGATGTTCCTGGGCGCGTATTCCTCCAGGTAGACGCCGGCGCCGACGCCCAGCGGCACGGCGAGGATCGCGGTCGTGATCATGACCAGAGTGGTCCCGACCCAGGCCGAGAGGATGCCGGCCTCGGCGGGCCGACGGGACGGGAAGTTGATGAGGAAATCGAGGCTGATGCGCCCGAGACCATCGACCGTGAAGTCGGCGATGAGCGCCAGAAGCACGATCATCGACAGACCCAGGACACCGATGCCGATGATCGAAAAGCGTCCGTCGGAGCGACGGGCGCGGCGGATGAGGGTCGCCTCGTCGAAGCCCTCGACGGCGGAGGTCACCGCTTCGTCCCCTGTCAGAGGTGCCATCAGTAGACCTCGCGGTATTTGGCGCGGAGCCAGAACGCCACGATGTTGAAGACCAGCGTCAGCAAGAACAGCGTCAGGCCAGCGGCGAAAATCGTGAGGTAGGCGATCGAGCCGTGCGGCAGGTCGCCGAGGCTGATCTGGACGATGTAGGCGGTGATCGTGGCGGCGCCTTCAAGCGGATTGACCGCGATCTTTGCCTGCTGACCGGCGGCGATTGCAACTACCATGGTCTCGCCCACGGCGCGCGACATGCCGAGGATATAGGCGGCGGTGACGCCTGAGAACGCGCCGGGAATGACGACACGGGTAGCGGTCTGCAGCCTGGTGAAACCGAGGGCGTAGGCACCCTCGCGCAGGCTGGCCGGCACCGCGCGCATGGCATCCTCACTGACCGAGACGATGTAGGGCAGGATCATGATGCCCATCACGATGCCCGGGACCAGCAGGTTGAATCCGGACAGCCCAGGAATGAACTTTTGAAACAATGGCGTCGCGAACAACAGGGCGAAATAACCGAAGGCGACGGTAGGAATGCCGGCAAGGAGTTCCAGGAACGGCTTGATGATCTCGCGCACGTGGACGTTGGCGTACTCGGACAGGTAGATTGCTAGGATTGTGCCGAGGGGCATGGCAACCAGGAGAGCGATGAGTGAACTCACCAGCGTTCCCGAAACCAGCGTCATGATGCCGAAATGCGGGTTCTCGAAAATCGGCGTCCATTCGGTGTCGGTCAGGAAGTCGACGATCGGCACTTGCGCGAAGAACTTCAGGCTTTCGCTCAGCAATACGTAGACGATGCCGACCGTCACCATGACTGAGAGCGCTGCGGTGCCGAAGAGAAGAGCCCGCATGAGCTGGCCAACCAGCCACCGGCGCCGGAGGAACCGCTCGTTGACCTCGACATGGGCGCGCGGCGAGCCGGCGTCAGTGGTCGAACCTGTCGCCAGCGTCATACCAACCCCCTTGCGAGAACAGGCCCTTCGCCACACTCACAAGCCAGGTCGGGAGCGCCGAAAGGGCCGAGGGAGCGGCGGAACGAGGGGCGGCCGCGCCGCCCCTCGTCGCAGACATTTGGTCAGTAGACCAGTTGCTCGGCAAGCAGCTCCTCTACCGAAACGCCGACCTTCGATCCGGTGAAGCCGGTGCCGACGTCCCGGTTCTTGAAGCGTTGGCCAAAGGCCACGACGGCGGCTTCGGGCAACGGGACGTATCCCACCTCGGCCACGAGTTCACTGGCGTTCTTGGGGTCCATGTAGAACTCGACGAACTTGGCCACCTCGGGCTTCTCATCGGCGGACTTCTTACTGACGTAGATAAAGATCGGCCGCGACAGGGGCTGGTAGGCGCCGGTCTTGGCGCCTTCGACGGACGGCAGCACGCCGGGCGCGTTGGCGTCGACCTTGATTGGGACGGCTTTCAGCTTGTCCTGGTTCTCAAGGTAGTAGGCCAACCCGAAGAAGCCGAGCGCATTGGCATCGCCGGCGATGCCCTGGACGAGCACGTTGTCGTCCTCGGAGGCGGTGAAGTCGCCGCGGCTCGAATGCTCCTTGCCGGTGATCGCAGCGGTGAAGTAGTCGTAGGTGCCCGAATCGACGCCGGCGCCGTACAGCACCAGCGGTTTGGCCGGGAACGAAGCGCGAATCTGGCTCCAGTTCGTGACTGTGCCCTGGGCTTCGGGGACCCACATCGTCTTGAGTTCGTCGACCGTCAAGGCATCGACCCAGTCGTTCTTGGGGTTGACCATGACCGCGAGGGCATCGAGGGCGACCGGCAACTCGATGAACTCGATGCCGTTCTTCTTGCAGTCCTCAACCTCGGACGACTTGATCGGACGGGAGGCGTCCGAGATGTCGGTTTCCCCGCGACAGAACTTTTTGAAGCCGCCGCCGGTGCCGGCGATGCCGACGGTCACTTTGATGTCTGCGTTCGCCTTCTGGAATTCTTCCGCCATCGCTTCGGTGATGGGGAAGACGGTGGACGAGCCGTCCACTTTAACGATGGTCTCGGCGTGGACCGGCGCGGCGAACAGGGCCAACGCGGCGACGCCCATCAGAATCCTGGTTTTCACCTGATGTCTCCCGTTGTTTGGATCGCTCGGATCGGGCGCCCGACGGGTGCCCGGATGCGCGGCAAACCCTAGAGACCTCGGATAATCGTCCTATGACAAAGATACGACAGTCCTATGACACTATAAGTATTTGTTTTATATTATCTTTTTCGACCGACGAAAGAATGGCCTGTGGAAAAGTCACACTGAACTCGGCTCCCTGGCCGAGCCTGCTGTCGATCCTCATCCGGGCCTGATGGCGGGCCAGGATGTGCTTGACGATGGCGAGCCCGAGACCGGTACCGCGATGGCGGCGGCTCTCATCAACGTCGACCCGGTAGAAACGCTCGGTGAGCCGCGGCAGATGCTCCTCCGGGATGCCCGGCCCGAAGTCGCGGACCGAAACCGTCGGGCCGGAGTCGGCGCCGCCGGGCACGGCCGTGACGATGACCCGCCTGCCGCTCTGGCCGTACTTGCAGGCGTTCTCGATCAAGTTCTCGAAAACCTGGATCAGCTCGTCGCGGTCGCCGGCGACCAC
>JBBDMC010000089.1:4392-6148 GCA_040878485.1 Bauldia sp.
CCCGCCCCCCACGGCCGGTTCGGCCGGCAGGCGGGTCTCGATGGTTACGTCGAGTTCGCGGGCGAGCGGAGCCAGCGAGTCGGCGACGTGCCGGATGGCGGCCGACACGTCGACCGGTTCGGCCGGGCGAACGTGCGCCTTCATCTCGACGCGGGAAAGCGACAACAGATCGTCGATCAGGCGGCGCATGCGCTCGGCCTGTTCGTGCATGATCGACAGAAAGCGGTCGCGCGCCTCCGGGTCCTCGCGGGCCGGCCCCTGGAGGGTCTCGATAAAGCCGGCCAGCGAGGCGAGCGGGGTCCTCAGCTCGTGGCTGGCGTTGGCGACGAAGTCGGCGCGGACGCGTTCGCTGCGCCGCCGCTCGCTCATGTCGTCGAGGACGAGCAGGATCAGCTCGCCGGGCTCGGCCAGGTGGGCAAACCAGGCGGCGAACCAGCGTTCGGTCGGCACCCGCTCGACGAACTCGACCCGCTCCGGCGGCCCGCCGCGGGCAACGCGGTCGAACGCTGCCACGAGAGCGGGGACGCGCAGGCGCGCGGTCAGCGTGTCGCCGGGATGGATCGCGAAGGACGCCATCGCCCAACGGTTGGCGTGGCGCACGACGCCGCGGCGGTCGAGGATGAAACAAGGATCGGGCAGTGCCTCGGCGACGAGGCCGAGCTCGGGTTCGAGGCTGGCGGCGGCGAGCGGCAACGATTGCGGCCCGGCCGGTCGACGGTCGGCGTTATCGCGCGGCAGAACCGCGCCGAGCGCGGCAAGCAAGACCAGGAGGATCAGAATCACGATCCCAACACCCGGCGGGATGGAGCCCGTCGCCGCCAGCAGGCCAACCAGCGCGGCGCCGGCAACGGCAACCCACCGGCTGCGGATGACGTTCGCCATCCAGGCGTCGACTGGGTACCCAGAGTTGGTCGCGGCCATGGCAGTCGGCTCCCGCGGACGGAATGTGCGTCCCTCAGCGGTATTTCAATCGCGAATCACGATCATGATTAAGAGCGACGATGGCACCGTCGACAAGCCGGCATTCGCCGGGCTGGGGCAAAAGCCGGCCGGCGGCGGCGGGCAAAAGAACCTGTTGGCGGACTGGCCGTAGAGGGTAAGGTGCCGCCCTCGGTTGCGGGTCGGACTCGGGCGGGACTGGCGGCGGCGTCGACAAGCACCACCGCGATACCGCCGCCGGGCTTGAACGGACGCGGAAAGCCGGCGTGAGCGATTTCTATTCCCGCCTCGAGCAGTACATCGTCGATCGCGGCATCAGCGACGCCGGCGCCCGGAGCGAGGTCTACGCCCGGGCCCGGGGCGCGATGATCCGCAGGCTCGGGGCCCAAAAACCGGCACTTGCCACCGCCGACATCGACCGGCGGGTCGACGCCTTCGATGCGGCGGTCGAGCGCATCGAGGCCGACCTCGAGGCGGTCTTCGCCGAGGGTGAGAATCGCCTCGCCGACGATGCCGACGGCGAGCCAGCGGACGTCGGCGAGCTGGCGGGCTTGGCTCTCATGGATGGCGAAGACGACGTCGACGCATGGCGTCCGCCGGGCGATGACCGCGGGCGGGGAGCCGACGACATCGCCCGACCGCGGGGGGACATTGACGGCGGCTATCGTCCCTTGCCGTCGCGCGGCGGCATGAACGCTGCCCGCGCGCCGGTTCCGATGCCTCGCCAGGCCGGCGACCTCGATCGGGACGACGGCGACGACGAGCCGGAGCACCCACGGTGGCGCGCCCCTGGCCGTTGGTCCGCCGGCGCGGCGCC
>JBBDMC010000090.1:0-5826 GCA_040878485.1 Bauldia sp.
CGATGCCGCCGACCGAGATGCCGCCGAAGTTGACGCCGTGATAGCCGCGCTCGCGGCCGATCAGGCGGAAGCGCGTACCCTCACCGATGGCGCGCTGGTAGGCGAGCGCGATCTTGAGGCCGGTCTCGACCGACTCGGAGCCGGAGTTGGTGAAGAAGACGTGGTCGATGCCCGGCGGCATGTAGGTGACCAGGCGGGCGGCCAGCTCGAACACCTTGGGGTGGCCCATCTGGAAGGCCGGGGCGTAGTCGAGTTCCTTGGCCTGTCTGGCGATCGCCTCGACGATCCGCGGCCGGCCGTGGCCGGCGTTGACGCACCACAGGCCGGCGGTGCCGTCGAGCACCTTGCGGCCGTCGTGAGTGCGGTAGTACATGCCCGCGGCGCCGACGAACAGCCGTGGCGCCTTCTTGAACTGCCGGTTGGCGGTGAACGGCATCCAGAAGGCTTCGAGATTGTTGGCCGTCAGATTGTTGGTGGCGAGAGTGGCGGCAGTGGCCGCCTCGGTCGGCGCCATGATCATCCTCCCCGTAGCCGTTTCCATGGCCCGGACCGGTCCATCCGACTGCGCCGGCGGACCCTTTCATCTAGGAGGAAGCGGCGAGATTTCCTGACCAATCGGTCAAGGGAACGTTAGACAGTTTCCCAATACCGCTCAAGGGGGATGACAACCTACGGCTTGGGCGAGGTCCAGGGGACCGACTTGGTGATGGTGATCTCGGTCGGATTGTAGCGGGCCCCCGGCGTCGTCTCCCGGGTGCAGTTCTGTTCGATCCAATCGAGGTTGCGGCCGGCCGGGCTCGCCCGGCATTCGGCGAGGAAGGTCTCCTCGGCCGGTGGAGCGGTCGGTCTCGGCCCGCCCGGGGCGACGAGCCACGGGTACTTGACCTTGACCCGGTAGACCTCGGCGCTCGCCTGCGGCACCGGCAAGAGCGCCCCACATAGCGTCGCGAGAGCGACGACTACCGTGATGCGGCGACCGTGGAGGCGGCCGGTGGTGACGTGCATGTTCGCCCTCTATCGCTGCGGCATTCGAAGCATATCCGCCTGTTCGCCCTTCCGATAGGAACGCGCGAACCCCATCAGGGGTGGGAGTAACTCGCCCAACCGCGCCTAACTCATTGATATTCCTCGCCAACAAAAGTTATCCCCGCCCCTCTGGCCTCCCCGATAATGCCCTCATCCTCGCTCATGAGGGGCGCCGACCGGTGGCGACCTGAGGTGGAGCGGGGTGCGGCGCCTACCGGCGGGTTCGCAAGCCCGTCGCCGGGACGCCCTGGCAAGGACCGTCGGGCACTAAGACCCGTCTGCTTGCCCCGCCTCGGGCCTGTCGTCCGGGAAGGGGTAGAGGCTTAAGCGAGGTCCGAAAGGACTGAAGCCGCCGCGAAAGCGGGGGTCGAGGACCGGAAGGACCGAGCGAAGATACAGGCCGGGGTACGCGAAATCGCCGCGGCGGGTGCTCGCAGAGCGCCCATATTCGGACTACCCGGTTGGCACTCGACGAGCGCCCGCCACCCCCTCGTCACGCCGTAGCGCGTCAGCGCGAAGGCGGACCGAGGGTCGAACAGGAGGAGCATTCCCATACCCCGGAGCGGAACCGCTCGCGGGAACGGCGGAGCGTGGGTTGCGATTTGGCGACGCGATACAAGCGGGGCCACCTCTCCCATAGGGAGAGGGCTTTGCGCCTTGTGACCCCCGACTTGATCGGGGGGAACTAGGCGCGAAGGGTGAGGGGCTGAGCCTTTGCCGGAGAGGTCACAACCCCTCACCCTGATCGACCCGTTAACGCGGCTCGATCCGACCTCTCCCCATGGGAGAGGTATGCGGCGCCTTTCGTTCCCGGTGGTCTCCGCCTATTGCCTCGGTGGCCACGGCGTCTCGGGGACCGGGTTCAGCGGTCGGCCGGTCTCGAACCAGCTCTTGAGGTTGTCAAAGACGAGCTGACCCATGGCGTTGCGGGTGTAGACCGAAGCCGAACCGACGTGAGGCAGCAGAACGGCGTTGGGAAGCGCCAGGAGATCGGCGGGCACGTTCGGCTCCTCGGCGAAGACGTCGAGGCCGGCGGCGAGGATAGCGCCGTCGCGGAGCGCGGCGATGAGGGCCGGCTCGTCGACGACGCTGCCGCGACCGATGTTGATGAGGATGCCGTTGTCGCCGAGCGCGGCGAGGACCGAGGCGTCGATGAGATTCCTGGCCGCCGGCGTGCCCGGCAGGACGACGATCAGCGTGTCGACGGCGGTCGCCATTTCGCGGAGGTCGGCGTAGTAGCGGTAGGCGAGGTCGGCGCGCCGGTGGCGGTTGTGATAGACGACCGGCACCAACATCGCGTCCAGGCGGCGGGCGATGGCGAGGCCGATGCGGCCGAGGCCGACGATGCCGGCGGTGCGGTCGCGCAGCGTCGCCGGGGTGAGGCGGTAGGGCATGCCGCTCCGCCAGTTGCCGGCCCTGAGATAGCGCTCGGCGGCGGAGAATTCGCGGACGGTCATCAACAGAAGTCCGAGCGCGGTGTCGGCAACCTCCTCGGTCAGCACGTCCGGCGTGTTGGTGACGACGATGCCGCGCTCGGCGGCGCATTTGAGGTCGATGCCGTCATAGCCGACGCCGAAATTGGCGACGATCTCGAGATTGGGCAGGCGCTCCAGCAGCGCCCGGTCGATGTCGAGGTGGCCGGCGCGGGCGATGCCGCGGATCGATCGACCGGCGGCCGCAAGCAGCGGCTCGACGGCGACGCCGTTCGTCACCCGGTGGGTCGCGAACAGGGCGGCGATCGCTGCGTCGGCCTTGGCGGGCAGTGTGCCGGCGACAAGAACTTCGACTTTGGTCAATGGTCATCTCCCTTGCCGGTCCAGCGTGCCAAGGACTGGCGCACGCCGCCGCGCACAAGCGGCCTCTGCCGGGGCGCGGCCCTAGTACGTCGTGCGGCCGCCGGAAATGTCGAAGGTGGCGCCGGTGGTGAACGAGCAGTCGTCGGAGACCATGAAGGCGATCATGGTGGCGACCTCGTCGACGTCGACGAAGCGGCCGCGCGGTACCCGCGACAGCATGTACTGGATGTGGGCCGCCGAGACCTGATCGAGGATTCTGGTCTTCGCCGGCGACGGCGTGATGGCGTTGATCGAAATGTTGTAGCCGGCGGTCTCCTTGCCGAGCGACTTGGTGAGGGCGATCACCCCGGCTTTCGACACCGAATAGGCGCAGGCGTTGGGATTGCCTTCCTTGCCGGCGACCGAGGCGACGTTGGCGACGCGGCCGTAGTTGCGGGCGATCATGCCGGGGATGATTGCCCGCAGGCAGTTGAACTGGCCGGTGAGGTTGATCGCCAGCACCGACTGCCATTCGTCGGGGGGGTACTCCCAAGTCGTCGCGTTCAGTCCGGCGCTGCCGGCGTTGTTGACGAGGATGTCGATGCGCCCGAAGCGGCGGACGGTCTCGTCGCGGGCCCGCTCGACGGAGGCGTGGTCGGAGACATCGACGGGGACAGCGACCACCCGACCGGCGGTCGACAGCTCCCGGGCCGTCTTCTCGGCCAGCGGCGCGTCACGGTCCCAGATGGCGACGGCGCCGCCGCCGGCGGTCAACCGCTCGGCGACCGCCCGGCCGAAGCCCTGGGCGCCGCCGGTGACAACGGCGATGCGGTCGGTGAAGTCGTACTTGGTCGGCATGCGGTTGAGCCCCGGTCGGATGGTGGGTGCGGATGGTAATCCGACGGTCGCGAGCGAGGCAACCAATCGGCCACAGGCGAGCGGGCCGGTCGCGGTCTCAAAAGGCGCGCAGGTCGCGCGAGACCCGGTCGAGGAAGGCGTTGAGGGTCGCCTGGTCGTTGCGGTTCATGTCGTAAAGGGCGAGGTAGCGGGTACGGGCGAGCGGGTGGATCACGGCGCGGACCACCCGCTTGACCGACTTTCGCGGCGGGTCGCCCATCAGCAGCGCCCGCCAGCGGTCGCCGCCGTAGGTGGCGACGGCGGTGAGGCTGCGGATGTTGTGGAGGGCCGGCCAGACCTTGCCATTCTTCAGCTCGAAGGAGACGCCGGGCAGGAAGACCCTGTCAAAGAAGCCCTTGAGGATCGCCGGATAGCCGAAGTTCCAGACCGGAAAGTTGAGGACCAGACCCCCGGCAGAGCGCAGGCGATCGACGTACTCTTGGACCGGCTTGGTGCAGACCTTGTCGTCGTGATAGTTCAGCCGCTCCTCGCGCGACAGCACCGGGTTGAAGCCCTCGGCGTAGAGATCGCAGTCGTCGACCTCGTGGCCGGCGGCGGCGAGAGCGTCGACCGCCGTCTTGTGCAGCGCGGCGGCGAAGCTGGTCTCCACCGGATGGGCGAAAAGGACGAGAACACGCATGGCTCAGCCGCCGGCCGGGCGCATCACTCCGCCGCCGTCTGCTGGAGGCCGGGGAAGAGGTAGACGCGGTCGGAGTTGAGGTCGAAATCGGGATTCTCCCAGGCGATCATCTTGCCGGGATTGAGCAGGCCGCGCGGATCGGCCTGGCGCTTGAAGGCAAGCTGGACCGCGTCGGTCTTCTTCATGCCGCCCTCCTCAAGGGTGCAGCGGTGAGGGTTGAAGATCGGGCAGCCGCTGTCCTCGTGGATGCGGATGATCTCGTCCAGCCGCTCGTCGGTGGTGTAGCGGACGATCGGCAGCCCGGTGCAGGCGACGTTGCCGTCGAAGCGGATGAACTCGAGGTGGCCGGGAACCTCATCGCCGAACATCGCGGTCATCCGGGCGATGCTCTCGACGTGGTCGGGAAAGCGGTAGAGCACCTGCAGGTAGGTGATGGTCGGATCGACCCTGAGGCCGCGCAGCGTAGTGTGGTTCCAGGTCAGCTCGAAGAGCGGCGGCAAGCCCTTCTTTTCCGCGTCCGTCGCGGTGTCGGAACGGAAGCGGATGTCGGCCTTGGCGCGCGCGGCGATGGCCAGGAACGGGGCCATGGCGTGCGGTGCGACCATCAGCAGGACCACCGACTGGTCGCGGGCCAGGAACTTCTGGTGACGGAGAAAATAGTCGTGCGGCACCGGCGCGGCGACGGTGGCGATGTCCTTGAACAGGAGGCCGTCCTGGTTAGCAAGCAGATTGGCGAAGCGCACCGCCGCCATGTAGTCGTCGAAGCCGACGATGACGTCGATCCAGTCGTAGGCGGCGTCGAGCGGGATCTCGACCTCGGTGATGATGCCGTTGGTGCCGTAAGCGTGCATCACCTTGAGCAGGTCGAAGCCGGTGAGCTCGAGGACGCGCGGGCTCTCCTCCATGGTGACGACACGGAGCCTCAAAACGTTGCCGACGTCGCGCAGGCCGCCCCAGTTGATCGAGCCGATGCCACCGGAGCCGCCGGCGATGAAGCCGGCGAGGGTGGCGGTGTTGTAGGTTGACGGGTGCATGCGGATTTCCTGGCGCGAGCGGCTGCGGGTTTCCTTGTCGATGTTGGCGAGCACGGCGCCGGCATCGGCGACGACGCGGCCGAGGGCGATCGACTTGACCTCTTTCATCTCGGCGAGGCTCAAGACGACGCCGCCGGAGAGCGGCATCGCCTGGCCGTAGTTGCCGGTGCCGGCGCCGCGCGGGGTGACCGGAACGCCCTCGGCGTAGCAGGTCCTGAGGACGTGAATCACCTCGGCTTCGTTCTTGGGCGAGACGACCAGGTCGCCGGTGACCTGGTCGAGCTGGCGCTTGAGCACCGGCGAGTACCAATAGAAGTCGCGGCTCTTCTGTTTCACGATCGCCGGGTTGTCCTCGATCTTGAGGTCGCCGAGGGCGGATTTGAGGCGCGAGATGTCGTAGGTGGTCATGCTGTGTCGTCTATGCTGGATGAGCCGAGGTGGTCCTTCGAGGCTC
>JBBDMC010000090.1:5836-6101 GCA_040878485.1 Bauldia sp.
AAACGATCCAGGTTCCTCGCGCGTGGCAAATACATACCTCCTCATCCTGAGGTGCGAGCGAAGCGAGCCTCGAAGGACGCGCTCCCCTTGGACCGAGGCACTCATGGGTCCGTTCCCATCAGGTCGTCGAGCTCGCGGTAGTCCGGCAGCCGGCGGTCGATCGCCTTGCCGGAGCGTAGCACCGTCCGGTCGGCCTGGGGACGGGCAAGCAGCTCGGTGAACGACCTGGCGCGGAAGAGCACGAGGTCGGCCGGCGCGCCGACGG
>JBBDMC010000091.1:0-4583 GCA_040878485.1 Bauldia sp.
CCGCCCCACCAGCTCGGCGGCCCGATCCGGGTCGCGACGGTGTCGGCCCAGGTCGCCACGCTCGGCGTCGTCGCCCTGATCAACCTCGCCGCCATCCTGTCGATCAGCATCGGTCTCATCAATCTCTTCCCGATTCCGATGCTCGACGGCGGCCACCTGTTGTTTTTCGGGGTCGAGGCGTTGCGCGGCAAGCCGTTGAGCGACCGGGTCCAGGAAATCGGATTCCGCATCGGCTTCGCGGCCGTGGTGATGTTAATGATTTTCGCAACCTGGAACGACATTATTCATTTGAGTTCCTTGTGAAATGGGGCTTCCATGCGTGTCGCTCGGGCAACGGCGGGCGAGATTCGCGACGGGGAATCGGGGGCGCGGCTTGCGGGGATTCGAAAAGCCTGTAATCCTTGGGCTCTGGGGCCGCCAGAGGGCGAATCCGTCCGCGGCAAGCGCGGACGGAAAGAGGTAGGCAGTAGGCATCCGAACAACATGAATTCGTTAGTGATTTTCGCCCGGAGAGTGACGTTGGCGGCAATCCTGGCGGTGGCGACAGCCGCCGCGATGGTCGCGGCGCTGTCGGTGGTAGCGCCGAGTTCGGCCGAAGCCGCGGTTGCGACCAGCATCTCGGTGCAGGGCAATCAGCGCGTCGAGGCCGAAACCGTCAAGGCCTACATCACCATCAAGCCGGGCAAGGCATACGGCCCCGCCGATGTCGATGAATCGGTCAAGATTCTATACGGCACCGGCCTGTTCGCCGATGTGCTCATCGTCCAGCGCACCAGCGTTCTGGTCGTCAGCCTGGTCGAGAATCCGGTTATCAATTCGGTCATCTTCCAGGGCAACAAGAAGATCAAGTCGAATGTCCTGGTGCAGATCGTCGTCCTCAAGACCCGCGGCGTATTGACCGAGGCCAGGCTGGAAAGCGACATCGTCCGCATCAAGGAATACTACGGCACCAGCGGTCGCAGTCTGGCCAATGTCGACGCCCAGGTGACGCAACTCGGCGACAACCGCGTCGACGTTGTCTTCCTCATCGACGAGGGTGACCTAACCGGCGTGGCGTCGATCTCGTTCGTCGGCAACAGCGTGTTCTCGTCCTCGCGCCTGAGTCGCATCATCATGACGCGCAGGACCAACTGGCTGAGCTGGCTCAACAAGAAGGACCTTTACAGCCCGGAGAAGCTGCAGGCGGACGAGGAGGCGCTGCGCCGCTTCTACCTGGAGCACGGCTACGCCGATTTCCAGGTGCTGGACGCCAGCGCCGATTTCGACGCGGTCGCCGGCAAGTACTATCTCACCTTCACCGTCGACGAGGGCGCCAAGTACAAGTTCGGCGAAATCAACGTCGATTCATCCATTCCCGGCGTCGACGCCACGATGCTGGCCAGGATGGTCAGCACCAAGAGCGGCAGGGTCTTCGACGCCACCGAAGTCGAGAGAACGGTCGAGGATCTGACCATCGAGCTGTCGCGTCTGGGCTACGTGTTCGCCGCGGTGCAGCCGCGCGGTGACCGCGACTACGCCAACAACATCATCGCGATTACCTTTGTGATCGACGAAGGGCCGCGTGCCTACATCGAGCGCATCGAAATCTATGGCAACACCAAGACCCGCGACTACGTCGTCCGTCGTGAATTCGAGATTTCGGAAGGCGACGCCTACAACCGCGTGCTGATCGACAAGGCGGAGCGGCGCCTGCGCGGGCTCGGCTTCTTCGAGACCGTCGCGATCTCGACCCAGCAAGGCTCCTCGCCCGACAAGGTGATCGTCGTCGTCAACGTCAAGGAGCAGTCGACCGGCTCGTTCTCGATCGCCGCCGGCGTGTCGACCACCCAGGGCCTGATCGCCGAGGTGGCGCTGGAGGAAACCAATTTCCTCGGCCGCGGCCAGGCGCTGAGGATCGCCTACGGCGGCGGCAAGACCGACCAGACCTTCAACATCGCGTTCTCCGACCCCTATTTCCTCGGCCGTCACATGTCGGCCGGTTTCAACATCTACCGGAACACCTCGTCACCGAGCAGTCTGCGGAAGTTCTCCACGTCGAGCACCGGTGGTGGCGTGCAAGTCGGTTTGCCGCTCAACAACGCCATGAAAGTCGAGCTCAATTACAAGATCAACAACGCGACGAGCGCCGGCGCCGCCGCCTGCGATCCGGCACCCGGCGTCGGCACCGTCACCGCCTGTTACTTCCCCGATGGCACGCGGCTGACCTCGTCGGCCGGCTATTCCTTCATCTATTCGACGGTCGACAACTACCTCGACCCGCATAACGGCGTCTTCGTCAAGTTCAGCCAGGATTTTGCCGGGCTCGGCGGCACCGCCGCCTACATCAGATCGGTCGCCGACGCCCGCTGGTATCACCCGATCGGGACCAAGACCGACATCGTCGGGCAACTGCGCGTCGCCGGCGGCAACATCACCGGACTGGGCATGCCGGTGGCGATCCGCGACAACTTCTTCAAGGGCGGCGAATCCGTGCGCGGCTTCGCGTCGCTGGGCTATGGCCCGCGCGACACGGCCGGGACCGCCGGCGCGGCCGGCGCCGGGATGGCCCTCGGCGGCAAGAATTTCGCGTTGGCGACGGCGGAGGTGCAGTTCCCGCTGCCCGCGGTGCCGCCCGATTTCGGCCTGCGCGGCGCGGTGTTCGCCGACGCCGGTGTGCTCTTCGGCGTCGACACGGCTGCCTGCGGCATGGGTGTCTGCGACGCCAACGGAACGATCGGTGACACGACGATCCGCTCGTCGGTCGGCGGTTCGATCATGTGGGCCTCGCCGATCGGCCAGTTGCGGCTGGACTGCGCCTTCGCGATCACCAAGACCACCTACGACAATCTTCAGGCCTGTCGGATCGCGGCGGGCGCCTCCTTCTGAGATCGCAGGTCGTTTGACCGCGTTGCCCGGGGAAAGCGGCCCCGTCGAGCGGCTGGCGGCCGGCCGGCGGCCTCGGGATCATCGACAATCCCGGCGAGATCGGCCAGAAGAACGTCGTCACGGTCGGGCGCCGCGGCGGCCAGCGCCGGCGGACGGGCCGCCGTCGCGCGCCGGCCCCAACCGCGGCGAGGCAAGGGAGATGACCGATGGATGACAAGACGACATCGTTGCAGTCGTTCGACATCCAGCGGATTCTTCAGTTGCTGCCGCACCGCTACCCGTTCCTGATGGTCGACCGCATCATCAACATCGACGGCGACAACGCGGCGGTCGGCATCAAGTCGGTCACGGTCAACGAGCCGCATTTCGCCGGCCACTTTCCCGGCGTGCCGATCATGCCCGGCGTGCTGCTGATCGAAGGCATGGCGCAGACGGCCGGCGCCATCTGCGCCGCCAAGCTCAATCTCACCAAGCCGACGACGGTCTATTTCATGACCATCGACCAGGCCAAATTCCGCAAGCCGGTGGGCCCGGGCACGACCGTCGAGTATCACGTCCACAAGCTGCGCAATCGCGGCAACATCTGGAAGTACCGCGCCGAGGCCCGGGTTGACGGCGTCAAGGTCGCCGAAGCGGTCGTCAGCGCGATGATCGGGGACGAGCCGCTGCCGGCATGACACGGATTCACCCGACGGCGATCGTTGAGGACGGCGCCCGGCTCGGCGCCGATGTGGCGATCGGTCCCTATTCGCTGGTCGGCCGCGACGTCGTGGTCGAGGACGGCGTCAGCCTGGAGTCGCACGTCATCGTCGGCGGGCGGACCACCATCGGCGCGCGAACGCGGGTCTCGCCGTTCGCCGCGATCGGCGGCGAGGCGCAGGACCTCGGCCACCAGGGCGAGGACACCGCCATCGTCATCGGCCCCGATTGCGTGATCCGCGAGTACGCCACGATCCATCGCGGCACCGCCAGCGGCCGCGGCACCACGCGTGTCGGCGCCCGCTGCTTCCTGATGATCGGAGCCCACGTCGCCCACGATTGTCTGGTCGGCGACCACGTCATTCTGACCAACCAGTCGACGCTGGGCGGCCACGCCGAGATCGGCGAATACGCCATCCTCGGCGGCCTCGCCGCGGTCCAGCAGTGGACGCGGGTCGGGGCGCATGCCTTCGTCGCCGGGCTCACCGGCGTGACCAGGGACGTGGTGCCGTTCGTGATGGTGACCGGGTACCGCGACAGCCTCGCCGGAATCAACGTGACCGGCCTCAAGCGGCGCGGGTTCGATCGCGAAGCGATCCACGCCCTGCGGGCGGCGTACGAAGACTTCTTCTTCACCGCGGGGCCGCGGGCGGAGCGGATCGAACGCCTGGCCGAACGCTTCGGCGAAGTGGCCGCCGTGCGCCGGTTGATCGACTTCCTGCGGGCAACGGGCGGCCGACCGATGAGTTTGCCGCGCCGGCGCGGGGCAAGCCAGCATGAGTAGCGACAGATGAGCGAGACGGACATGTCGGCAAGCAGCGGGCGGTTGGTGGTCCTTGCCGCGGGGGGATCGCTACCGGTGCATGTCGCCACCGCCGCGGTTGCCGCCGGGCGGCCGGTGTTCGTCATCGGCCTGGATGGAACGGCGGACGCGCGGCTGCGGTCGTTCCCTCATGAGATGGTGAAATGGGGCCAGCTCGGCCGCCTCATCGAGCTGCTCGACGCCCACGGGACTCGCG
>JBBDMC010000091.1:4593-6070 GCA_040878485.1 Bauldia sp.
GACCAACGACCGGATTTCCGCAACCTGCGGATTGACCTGGGCGCGGTGCGCATCCTGCCGAGGGTCCTTTCGCTGCTCGTCGGCGGCGACGACACCGTGCTCAGCGGGCTGACCAAGTTGCTCGAGGGGCGAGGCTATCGGGTTGTCGGGGCCCACGAGATCGCGCCCGACCTGGTCGCCGAGCCCGGTCTGGTCGCCGGGCCGCGCGTGTCAGCGGCGGCGCGGGCGGACGCCAGGCTCGCGCTCAAGGCGGCGCGGCTGATCGGCACCCTTGACAGCGGACAGGCGGCCGTCGCCGTTCAATCGCGGGTGATTGCCCTGGAGGGCGCCGAGGGAACCGACGCCATGGTCAGGCGCGTGGCGGAGCTGCGCCGGGCCGGGCGGGTCAAATGGTCCGGACGAAGCGGTGTCCTGGCCAAATGCTCGAAGCCACAACAGGACATTCGCGTCGACATGCCGGCGATCGGGCCGGACACCGTCAAGGTCGCGGCGGAGGTGGGGCTGGCCGGGATCGTCATCGAGCCTGGATGCGTCATGATCGCCGACCGGGCCGAGACGATCGCCGCGGCGGAGCAAACCGGTACGTTCATTCTTGCCGACGACGGTGGCCACGATCCGGGTGGGGGATGAGAGCCTCCGGACACGCCGGCGATGACCGGCCGCTCGCCGTATTCGTCGTCGCCGTCGAGGAATCAGGCGATATTCTCGGCGCCGATCTGATGCGGGCCCTCGGTGACCGGCTGCGCGGACAGGTCCGCTTTGTCGGAGTCGGCGGCCAGCGCATGATCCAGGCCGGCCTGCGCGCCCTGTTTCCGATGAAGGAGACCGGCCTGCAGGGGTTGTCCGCCGTCATCGCGCGGCTGCCGTCGCTTGCCCTCAGCATCCGCAGAACGGCCGCGGCCGTGATCGCCGCCAATCCCGATGTTCTGGTGCTGATCGACGCGCCCAGCTTCAACCTGCGCGTCGGCAAGATCGTCCGCCGCGCCAATCCGGCAATCGCGATCGTCGACTATGTCTCGCCCACGGTGTGGGCCTACTTCCCCTGGCGGGCACGACGGATGACGCCGTTCATCGACCAGATTCTCGCGATCCTGCCGTTCGAGCCGGCCGTCCATCGCGACCTCGGCGGCCCGCCGTGCACGTTCGTCGGCCATCCGCTGCTCGAACGTCTCGACGAGTTGCGGCCGGCGCCGGGCGAAAGGAGCGGACTGGCGGAGACCGGCCGGCCGGTGCTGCTGGTCATGCCGGGAAGCCGCCGCAGCGAAATCGCCCGTCTGATGGAGCCGTTCGGCGAGGCGGTCGCGCTGGTCTGGGAACGGTTCGGGCCCGTCGAGGCGGTATTGCCGGCGGTGTCATCCCTGGCGGACGAGATTTACCAGCGCGCCGCCGACTGGCCGGTGCGACCGCGCATCGTCGTCGGCGAAGACGCAAAGCTGGCGGCGTTGCGCCGCGCCCACGCCGCGCTCGCCGCGGCGGG
>JBBDMC010000092.1:0-6049 GCA_040878485.1 Bauldia sp.
ACCACATCGCCACGCGACTCGATGATAGAGACGACGCTGTTGACCGGGTCGTTCAAATCCGCCTGAATGCCCACACCCTCCGGTCCCCCATCGACCTTGAACTTGTCGAGCGCGCCGGCTGCCTTGAGGCCGGCGACGGTTGCGTTGTAAGCCGATGAGGCACGGTTGTTGACCTCGATGTTGCCCATCGCCGTATCGTTGACGAAAATGACCGAGCCGCCCGCAAAACCGCGGTCGACCAGGCATTGAGCCATCGCCGCACCGGCGATGGCCGCCGCCGAGGCGTCCTGACCGGTGTGGCTGATGCCGAGGCGATCATAAATGCCGCCGTCGAAGGAGTTCGTTGTGGCTACTGGGATGCCGTTCTTATAGGCGGTCTTGACGATGTCGTCATAGGCGCCAACCTGTGGCGTGGTCATGATCAGGCCGTCGATGGTCGGATCCTGAATGATCTGGTTCAGGATTTCGATTTCGCGGGCCGGATCGTCGGCCGGCGACTCAGAGCCGAGCAGCAGGATCGTCGCGCCGATCATGTTGCCGGCGACCAAGGCGCCGACATAAACCGGATCGAAGAAGCCGTTGCCCGCCGTGTGGGTAACGATGGCAAAGGTCAGGTGACCGTCGGCCGAATGGAAGTCCTTGGTGCCCGGGGCCTCTTTGGCCGCGTCTTCGAAACTGTAGCCGCTGGCCGCCTTGGCGACCTGGCCGGATTGCGCCAGCGCACCGGTCGCGACAAACGCGGCCGCCGTGCCCAACGCAAGTGTCATGAATGTCCTATGCATGGATTCCCTCCCGTGTTGTTGGTGCTCACATTTCCTAGAGCACTGCCGCCCAAACTAACCGGGTCGGGCTGCTATCGCAATAGTACGATGAATCGGGAAGGCCCCGGGCTCGTCGCCCGCCTGTCTTGGTCCCCGGGTGTCGAACTGGTACGACGTGCGACCGCACGCGGCAGGTTTGCTAGCTATCAACGCCGACAGCGCTTTCGTCCATCGGGGAATCGACGTGCTCGAATTCACGCCGCTCAACGACGTTTCCTGCGAACTCGGCGAGTCGCCCCTCTACGATCGACAGCGGAACGCGCTCTGGTACTGCGACATCGTCAACAAGACGCTTTATCAGGCCGACCTCAAGACCGGGGCGACCAGGCGCTGGTCGTTCGCCAGTGAAGTTGGTTCGCTTGGCCTTGCCGATTCGGGACGCCTGGTCGTCGCTCTGCGTCACACCATCGGCCTGTTCGATCCGGAAGGCGACGCGTTCAGGGAGCTGGCGGTCATCGAACCCGACCGCGCGGACACGCGCCTCAACGATGGCAAGGTCGGGCCCGACGGCGCGTTCTGGGTCGGCTCGATGGACAATCGCGGATTGCCGAGGCGGGACCCGCTCGGCTCGCTCTACCGGGTGACCGCGGACGGCAAGGTCGAGCCCAAGGTGGACGGGCTGCGTGTCTCGAACGGTCTGGCGTTTTCACCGGACGGCCGCACCATGTTCCACTCCGATTCGACCGGGAAATGGATCGACCGCTGGAATTTCAACCCAACCACGGGTGACATCTCCAATCGCACCCGCATCGCCGAACCCGACGACGCGACCGGGAGGCCGGACGGGGCAGCGACCGATGCCGAGGGGTTCTACTGGAGCGCCGGAGTCTCGGCGGCGCGCTTGAACCGGTTCGCGCCGGACGGGCGGCTTGTCGAGAGTTACCCGGTTCCGGTTGCTGCTCCGACAATGCCGTGTTTCGGCGGCCCCGATCTCAAGACGCTGTTCGTCACCGGCCTGCGTACCGGCCGGGCGCCGGAGTTGCTTCAGCGCTACCCGCTGAGCGGGACGACCATCGTCGCCGAGAGCCCGGTCGCCGGGGCGCCGGTCCCGCTCTTTCGTGGCGCCTGAGGCCCTAGCTGTTGAGCCGCGACAGCACCGAGCGGTTGCGGAGCTCGATCCGCCGGCTGGTCGGCAACGCAATGGTTGCCGATTGCTCCAGTAGGCTCAGCGTCCGCGATACAGTCTCGATGGTCAGGCCCAGGTAGTCGGCGATGTCCTGGCGCGACATCGGCAGCTCGACCGTCTCGCCATTGGAGGCCCGATCGGCCATCTCCAGCAGGAAGGTCGCGACGCGCTCCTGAGCGCTCTTGCGGCCGAGGAGAAGCAGGAGGTCCTGGGCGCGCATCAGGTCGCCCGCCGTCGCCGCCCATATGTCGCGCGCGATCACCCCGTCGCGGGCGGCAAGCGCCAGAACGGCGCTGCGCTTGACGACGACAACCTCGGAGGCGGCGATCGCCTCGGCGGTGAAGGCGTGGGTCTCGGCGAGCGCCAGCCCGAAGATATCGCCGGGCAGGCGGAAGGCGGCGATCTGCCGGCGGCCGTCGCTCAGCAGCTTGTAGGTGCGGATGGCCCCGCGCACCACCATGTAGACGAACTCGGCTGGCTCGTCTTCGCCATAGACCTCCTCGTTGCGCCCGTAGGAGATGACGACGCCCATCAGTCTCAAGGCGTCAGCCAGAGTAGAGGGGGTGCGAGAGGTCGGGGCCAGCGCCGCCACTGCAGCGCCCGTGGCCCTATTGGCCCTCGGGATCTCGATCGTCTGACGGTCGGTGTGCATGTGGGCCTCCATCCCGGTGAATCCACTGATGGCGCCTGAGTAGAATGAAACCGTGGGACGATAAATTCGGATATTCTCCCTAAGGGATTTCCCGGAGGCGCGACCCTGGACGATGGCTGATCTGCCCTATTCCGAGCCCGAGCCGTCGCCAGAGGCGGTCGTCGTCGTCGGGCCGTGGCGGCCGGCCGTAGCTGGTTGCGCCGTCGCCGCCCTCATCATCGCCGTCGGGCTTGCGGCTTATGCCGCATGGGGTGGGCCGCTCGACATTGCCACCGCCTATCCGGTTCTCATCGCCGCCGTCGCCGTCGGTGCCGGGATCGGCGGCTTTTGGCCCGGACTATTCGCAACCGGCGCCGGCCTCCTTGCCATGCTGGTTCTCGCCGTCAATGCCAGCGCGACATCGGCGACCGGCGCGGTCAGTACCGGTCTTTTCGTCGTCACCGGCGCTGGCCTGTCATGGATCGGCGGCCGCTTCCACCGCGCACGGCGTGACGCCGGCGAAGCAATCGCCGACATCGGTGCACGCGAGGCTCACCTCCAGTCCATTCTCAACACCGTGCCGGAGGCGATGATCGTCATCGACGAGACCGGCGCCATCCAGTCGTTCAGCTCAGCCGCCGAGCGGCTGTTCGGCTACCGACCGGACGAGGTCATCGGCCACAAGGTGAACAGGCTGATGCCGGAGCCTTACCGTGGCCAGCACGACCGCTACCTCGGCCACTATCTGGCGACCGGCGAGCGGCGCATCATCGGCATCGGCCGGGTGGTGGTCGCCGAACGCAAGGACGGTTCGACCTTCCCGATCGAGCTCGCCGTCGGCGAGATGCGCTCGGGCGGCCGCCGCTTCTTCACCGGCTTCATTCGCGATCTGACCGAGCGCCAGACGACGGAAGCGCGTCTGCAGGAGCTCCAGTCGGAACTCGTCTACATCTCACGGCTGACCGCCATGGGCGAGATCGCCTCGTCGCTGGCGCACGAACTGAACCAACCCCTGTCGGCGATCGCCAACTACCTCAAGGGGTCGCAGCGCCTTCTCGCCGGCGTCCACGGAGAAAGCGTGCCGACCCTCGGCGACGCCCTCGATAAAGCTGTCGCGCAGGCGCTGAGGGCCGGCGAGATCATCCGGCGGCTGCGCGATTTCGTCGGCCGCGGCGAGACCGAACGGCGGGTCGAAAGCATCGCCAGGCTGGTCGAGGAAGCCAGCGCCCTGGCCCTCGTCGGCGCCAAGGAGCGCGGCATCAACACCCATTTCGCGCTCGACCGCGAGCACGATCTGGTCATGGCGGACAAGGTTCAGATTCAGCAGGTTCTTCTCAACTTGATTCGCAACGCCATCGAGGCCATGGAAGCGACCGAGCGGCGCGACCTCGTCGTTTCCAGTGGGGCCGGCGAGCGCGATATGGTCGCGGTCGTGGTTGCCGATACCGGCAGTGGCATCAGCCCCGAGGTTGCCGGGCGCCTGTTCCAGCCGTTCGTCACCAGCAAGCGCACCGGGATCGGCATCGGCCTGTCGATCTCGCGCACGATCGTCGAGGCCCACGGCGGTCGTATCTGGATCGAGGACAATCCCGGCGGCGGCACGCGCTTCTGTTTCACCGTCCCGAACGCCAGCGAAACTCAAGAGCACGGCGATGCTCACTGATCGCAGCATTCACGTCGTCGAGGACGATCAGGCGGTGCGCGAGTCGCTGGCGTTCCTGCTCGCCGCAGCGGGATTCGCGGCCCGCACCTATGAGACGGCGGAGGCCTTCTTGGCGGCGCTGCCCGAGATCGAGGGCGGCTGCGTTATCACCGACGTTCGCATGCCCGGCACCGACGGGATGGAGCTTCTCCAGCGCCTGAGCCGCCTGGCACCGCATCTGCCGGTGATCGTCATCACCGGCCACGGCGATATCCAGCTCGCCGTGCAGGCGATGAAGCTCGGCGCCGTCGACTTCCTCGAAAAGCCGTTCGATGACGAGAGCATCTTGGCGGCGGTACGAAGCGCCTCGCGGCGCCAGCAGGAGGCCGGCGCGGAGGCGTCGCGGCGGACCGAAGCCAAGGACCTGCTGGCCAGCCTTTCCAGCCGCGAGCGCCAGGTGCTCGACGGGCTGGTCGCCGGGCTCCCTAACAAGACCATCGCCCACGACCTCGGCATCAGCCCGCGCACGGTCGAGGTCTATCGCGCCAACGTCATGAAGAAAATGCAGGCGAACAGCCTGTCCGACCTCGTTCGCACCGCCCTTCTGGCCGGGGCTCTGGTCGAGGCAGACCGCAGCTGACCGGCGGCGCCCTGATCGACCGCGGCCGGCGGCCCTTGAGCCAAATCAATGCCTTGGCCTTGCCGCCGTGCACCATCGAGCGCGAGCGACCGGACCAGCCCGATGCCACAAAGCAGCAGTGCCCTGGAGGAGCGCCACGCGGTCTTCGTCGTCGATGACGATCCGGCGGTGACCCACTCGTTGAAGTTCGCGCTGGAGCTCGAGGGCTATACCGTCGTCGTTTTCAGCCTCGCCGCCGACGTCCTATCGGCGGCGTTCCCCGAGTCCGGCTGCCTGCTGATCGATTACAAGCTCCCGGACATGAACGGGCTGGACATGCTGGCGAAGCTGCGGGCGAGGGGGGTCACCATGCCGGCGGTGCTGATCACCACGGCGCCGGGCGAAGCACTGGTGCGCCGCGCCGCGGCAGCCGGCACCCCGATCGTCGAGAAGCCGTTCCTCAGCAACGCGCTCAACCAAGCCCTGGATGCGATGTTCGAGCGCCCGCATCTCTGAGCTTCAAGCGTCGTCACCACCCGCCGCCGCCGCCGCCCCCACCGCCGCCGCCGGAACCGCCGCCCCCGCCGAACCCCGACGAGGAGGACGAAGGCGCCGGCGTCGAGCTGGCGAACGATCCCTGCGCGGCGGAGATCGACGACCAGATCGACCGGCCGAAATCGGCGTCGCTCCAGCCGTCACCGGCATGCCACCCGGGCGCGTAGGCGGCGACAACGCCTCCGCCGGGATGGGCGCGAGCGAACGCGGTCGCGAATGCTTCCGACCAGGGCTTCTCGGCGTCGAGCGCCACGGCGTAGGGCAGCAGCCGCTCGAATTGCTTGGCGTCGAGGTCCGGCGCGCCGGCGAGGTTGAAGCGGCCGCCCTCGGCGGTGCGGATGTAGAGCTCAAGGCCCTCGATGGCGTCCATCACCTTGCGGCCGGCCGCGGTCGGTGCCTTCAAGAGGTAGTAGAAGAGCCCGTTCATGGCGGCGCAGCCGCCGCCCAGGGTGAACGGAAAGCTGTTCCTCAGGGCGGCGTGGCAGGCGGTGTCGGGGCGCGTAACAACGCCCAAGAATCTCTCGGCCCCGAGATCGAGCGCACAGAAGAGCAAATCGCGAAGCTTGAAGAGGCCATTGCGGGGGCACGCACCGAGCTGATCGACGCCCTCGGCATCGGGGCCGACGCCTTTGGGGGCGCGATCCAAAGCGCGTTT
>JBBDMC010000093.1:0-5925 GCA_040878485.1 Bauldia sp.
GCCGCGGTGTTCGTGCGGGCCGGGGCGTCAACGCCGGCCCTGATCACCTTCATCACGTCGTGGAGCATTTTCGCGGCGCACCGCATCGTTATCTACGAAATTCCGTTGCTGGGAGCGTCGTTCCTGCGTCTGCGCCTGCTGTCGGCCGGCGGCCTGCCGCTGCTGGCCGGGCTGATCGGCATCGGGGTGGTCGCGCTCGTGAGCGGTGTCGGTCGACTGATGTGAAAGTTGGAGGAGCGAGACCATGAAAGTCGCTGTCGTTGGAACGGGCGCCATGGGCCGGGCCATGGCCGGTCACCTCGCGCGGGCGGGCCTTCCGCTGATCGTGACGGATATCGATCCGGATACGCGCGCGCTGGCGGCTGCCGACGGCCTGGTGGTCGCCGACACGCTCGCCGAGGCGGCGACGGCGGCCGACACCTTTATCGTGGTGGTGGCGACCGACGACCAGTCGCGCGCGGTCACCGCGGGGATTGTGGCGGCGGCAAATCCCGGCTCGGTGATCGCCATCGCCGCCACCAACAATCCCAACACCATGCGCGAGCTCGCCGACAAGGCGTCCGCCGCAAACTTCGGCTTCGTCGACGCGCCGGTGGTCTTCGGCCTCGAAGGGGCCCGCGAGGGGACGCTGGTCAGCCTGTGCGGCGGCAGCGCCGAGGACCTTGCCCGCGTCAGGCCGGCGCTGATGGCCTACAGCCGCGCGGTGCACCATGTCGGTCCGGTCGGCGCCGGCCAGCTCGCCAAGACCTGCAACAACATGATGCACTGGGCGGCGTGCGTGGCCAATTACGAGATGCTGCTCATCGCCAAGCGCTATGGCGTCGACGCCCAGAAGATGCGCGAGATCCTGCTCGACTGCCCGGCGCGCAACGGCACGCTGGAGCGCTGGGACACGACGCGGTTCACCTGGCACGAGAAGGACATGGACGTGGCGCTCGACCTCGCCCAGGCGGGCGGCGTGCCGCTGCCGCTGTTCGCCCAGGTCGACCAGTTGGTCAAGCGGCTGGGGCCGGACCGGGTCAGGGCGCTGCTCCACGGCCCCGAGGCGGAGTACCTCGGCCAACGCATCGTGCCGCTCGACCGCGAGCACGGCGGCTTCTCCTGACTGCGGGGCGAAGGGAGGACCGACCATGGTGGTCGACAAGGCCAACTACCGCAAATACCAGTCGGACGTCATCGTCGACCTTCTGAAGCACTACGGGTTCACCCACATCACGATGAATCCCGGCGCGAGCTTTCGCGGCCTCCACGACAGCCTGATCAACTACGGCGGCAACCAGCCGCAACTGATGGTCTGCCAGCACGAGGAAACCGCGGTGCAGATCGCCCACGGCTACGCCCGCGCCACCGGCAAGCCGATGGCGGTCATCCTGCACAGCCTGGTCGGCCTCCTGCACGCGCAGATGGCGATCTACTACGCCTTCATCGACCGGGCGCCGCTGTTCATCATCGGCGCCACCGGGCCGATGCACGAGGGCAAGCGGCGGCCGCACATCGACTGGAGCCACTCGGCCCTGGGCCAGGGCGAGGCGGTGCGCAATTTCACCAAATGGGACTACCAGCCGACCGCCATCGAGGGGGTTCCGGAAAGCTTCATGCGCGCCTATTCGGCCATGGTGACGGAGCCGCAAGGCCCGATCTACATGTGCTACGACGCCTGGCTGCAGGAAATGCCGCTCACGACCGAGGTCGCCATGCCGCCGCCGGGGATGGCCAAGGCGCCGGCGGCGATGGCGGCCGACCCGGCGGCGCTGGAGAAGATCGTCGACAAACTGCTCGCCGCCGCGCATCCTTTCATCCTGACCGAGTATGTCGGACGCCATCCCGACGGCTTCGCCAACCTTGTCCGGCTGGCCGAGACCCTCGGTGCCGCCGTCGTCGACATCAGCGGTGCCCAGTGTTTTCCCAACCGGCATCCCCTGAACCTGTCGATGGACAAGCAGTCGCTTGGCCAGGCCGACGCCATCCTCGGCATCGATGTCCGCGACTGGGAGAAGCCGACCGCCGAGCTCGACAGCACCAACCGCGTCGTCACGCCGCTGCCGCCCGCCGATTGCCAGTGGATGGAGGTCGGATTCGCCGAAATCGGCATGTCGTCGTGGTCACTCGATTATGGCCGCTATCAGGCGAAGGTGGTGTCGGCGCTCGGCGACCCGTCGCTGGCGATGCCGGCGATGACGGAAATCGCGGCGGGCAAGCTCGCCGCCGACCCGCGGCTGGCGGCGCGGGTCGCGGCGCGCAAGCAGGCGATCGCGGCGCGCCACGCCGCACTCTTCGCCGAATGGCGAGTCGACGCACGGGACGACCGGGACGCCTCGCCGGTGCGGCTCGGCCGCCTCGCCGAGGAGGTGTGGGCGGTCATAAAGGACGAGGACTGGGTCTGCGCGACCGGCACGCTGCGCGGCTGGGCGCGAAAGCTGTGGGACTTCGACAGTCCCTATCGCCATGCCGGCGGCTCGCTCGGCACCTCCACCCAGATCGGCATGTCGATCGGCGTCGGCCTTGCCTACAAGGGCACCGGCAAGGTGGTGGTGGCGCTGGAGCCCGACGGCGACTTGATGTTCGACGCCGGTGCCCTGTGGACCGCCGCCAAGCACCGGATACCGCTGCTGATCGTGATGGTCAACAATCGCGCCTACTACAACGACTGGGAGCACCAGGTGCGCATGGCGCGCCTGCGCGGCACCGACGAGACGCTGGCGCACGTCGGCATGGACATCGTCGACCCGGCGCCGGATTTCGCGACCATCGCCAGAGGCATGGGCTGCCACGGCGAGGGGCCGATCGCCGATCCGGCTGAAATCGGCCCAGCGCTGCGGCGGGCACTGGCCGAGGTCAAGGCCGGCCGTCCGGCGCTGGTCGACGTCATCACGCAACATCGTTGAGCAAGCCTCGCCGCTTGTCGGCGCCGGCGGGAGGAGAAAACGATGACCGAGATAAGGCGCCTCCACGGTGGCAAGCGGATCAGCCGGGCGGTGATCCACAACGGCATCGTCTATCTAGCCGGCATCATCGCGCTCAGCAAGCACGGCCAGTCGGTGGCCGAGCAGACGCGCGACATTCTGGCGCTGGTCGACCGGCTGCTCGCCGAGGCCGGCACCGACAAGACGCGGCTGTTGACGGCGACGATCTGGCTGGCGGACATGCGCCGGGCCGAGGAGTTCAACCTGGTCTGGGAAGAATGGGTGCCCAACGGCTGCGCGCCGGCGCGCGCGACCGTGGAGGGCCGCATGACGCTGCCCGAGCACGCCGTCAAGATCGCGGTGACGGCGGCGTTGCCCTGAGGCGCCCTCAACCGAGGATCAGCGGCGTGATCAGGCCCTCGAACAGGAAGAGCCCGAGCAGCCGCACGAACACCAGATAGAGAACGGCAAACGTGGCGACGGCGGCAACGATCGACGCCGTCCACGATTCCCGCTCGCCGAGTCGCATGAAGGCGAGGATCAGGACCGGCGCGGCGTAAAGGAAGCCGAAGGCCAGAATGCCGGCGAAGAAGGCGCCCAGCCACAAGAACATCCTCGCCTCGCGCGGCCGTTGCGCGATCGCCTCGGCATCGAGCGGCGGGCCGTCGCCGCTCGCCGCCAGGACCTGGCGAATGTCGATGATCAATTGCGCCAGGCACATGATGGTGCCCGGTATGCCGACGAGCAGCGGCAGGAACCGCGCCTTCGGCGGATAGCCGGCCGCCATCAGCGACATGCCGGCGAAGATCGTGAGCATCGCTAGCGTGGTGATGACCCGTGCGTTAATTATCATAGTGCAGCTCCATGCGCCCCTTACGGCTCATGCGCCAGAAATAGAAGCCGATGCTGGCCAGGATCATGGCGATGAACAGGATCGACAGCGGCCGCAGGAAGAAGGTCGGTCCCCAGATCGCCAGGGCCTTGTGCAGCGAATCCTCGGCGATCGGTCCGAGCACCAGACCGATGACGAACGGCGGGCGCGGCCAGCGGTACTTCCGCAGGAAGTAGCCGAACACGCCGATAGCCATCAGCACGACGATGTTCTGCCATGCCGCCGCGCTGAGATAGGCGCCGAGAAAGGCTAGCGTGATCACGAACGGAATCAGCATGCTGCCGCGCACGAAGGTCAGCATGCCGAAGAACGGGGCGCACAGCAGGAACATGAAGACCGCCAGTATGTTGGCGATCATCAGCACCCACATCAGCGACCACACCAGATCCATGCCGGTGAGCGCGATCATCGGCCCCGGCCTGATGCCGAGCATGACCAGGGCGCCGATCAGGATCGCCATGCCGGACGAACCGGGCACGCCGAAAAACAGGGTCGGTAGGAGGGCGCCGCCCTCCTTCGAGTTGTTGGCGGTCTCGGGCGCGATCACGCCCTCGACGGCGCCGTGGCCGAAGCGCTCGGGCGTCTTCGACGACTGCACGGCGTGGCCGTAACAGATCCAGCTTGCCGCGTCGCCGCCGAGGCCGGGGATCAGGCCGATGACGGCACCGATGATCGAGGTGCGCACCGACAGGCCGAAATGGCGGAATACGTCGAGGATGCCGTCGATCACCTCGCGCAGATTGTAGCGGGTGGTGGCCGCGTTCGCTTGGGCGATCGAGCCGCCCTTGACGCCGAGCGAGATCATTTCGGGAATCGCGAACAGTCCGAGGACCGCGGCGATCACGTCGACGCCGTCCCACAGGAAGAGCTGGCCGAAGGTGAATCGCTGCGAGCCGGTGAAGGGGTCGAGCGACACGAACGAAAGCATCAGGCCGAACATGCCGATCAGCACGCCCTTCAACAGGCTGTCGCCGGACAAGGTGGCGATGAAAGTGATGCCGAGGATCGCCAGCAGAAAGAACTCGGCCGGGCTGAACGCCAGAACGACCGGCTGCAGAACCGGAAGCATCGCGGCGAGGAACAGGCCGCCGACGACGCCGCCGAAGCCGGAGGCGCCGAGGCTGGCGCCCAACGCCCGGCCGGCCTGGCCGCGTTTGGCCATGGGAAATCCGTCGACGATGGTGGCGGCATCGGGACCGGTGCCGGGAACGCCGAACAGAATCGAGGGGATTGACCCGCCGGTGTGGACGACGGCGTGCATGGCCAGCAGGAAAGCCGCGCCCGGCAACGGATCCATGCCGAACGCGAACGGAATCAGCAGCACGATCCCAAGCTTGCCGCCGAGCCCGGGGACGGCGCCGAAGAACATGCCGACCGGCACCGCGATGACGATCAGCAGCATGATGGTGGGCGAGCCGACGACGGCCAGCAGCGAGCCGAGGATGCGGTCGATCTCCATGGCCACGGGCCCTTTTGCCAAACGCCGGGGCCGCCGCAAGCCGCCCCGGCCAGTGCATCAGCCCTCGCAGGCCATGGTCTTCAGTTCGGTCTCTTCGTTCTGCGGGTCATAGGACATCTCGCAGGTCATGCCGGCCTTCAGATTCCCGCGCTCGTCCTCCTTGCCGTTGATCGTGATCGTCGTCCGCGACCCCGACACGGCGGCCTTGACGGCGGCCTCGCCCGACATGAACTCGACTTCCTTGCCGTCGTCGTTGACCGCGGTGAGCGGCGTCTTGACGCTGACCAGCGGAATCTCGGCGTTGACCGCCGCGGCGATGATCTTGACGGTATCCGGGCTCTGGTTGAGCGCGGCGTTGACCAGTCGTGCGACGTCGTCGCCGATCGCCGGCTCGATCGGGATGTCGAGCTTGACGGCCTCGGCGAGGAGCTCCGGATTGCTCACGGCGGCGGCGTAGGCGTCGCGCAGTTCCTTGACGCGCTCGGCCGGGGTTCCGGGCGGCGCGGCGGTCAAACGGGCGAGTTCCGACATCGCCGTCACCAGGCTGACGATCGACCTCGCCTTGTCGGTCTCGGCCTTCTCGATCGCCTGGGGAACGCCCGCGACCTTGCCGCCGATGACCAGCGCGAAGGTGCCGTAGCCGTTGTCGACGAACGGCTTCAGCGAGCTCA
>JBBDMC010000094.1:0-2902 GCA_040878485.1 Bauldia sp.
TGCCGCGCTGGCCCAGTGGCTCAGCCCGGCGATCGCGGCGGCCGCGGCGATCGCCGCCACCCCGGCCGCCAGCGGGCTCCATCCGAGGCCGGCGATGGCGAGCGGCAGGCCGGCCAGGGCGAAGAGCGGGAAGGCGAGGGCGGTGCCGCTGACCGGCGCCAGGAACATGAGCGCCGCCGCCAAGCCCGCGAGGATTCCGACCAGGATGAACTGCACCATCGCTGTCCCGCCTTTCCAGCGGTTAGGGGCGGATCGGGGGCGCCTCGTCCCCGCCGTACCCCAGCTTGGCAAGAGCGAATAGGGAGTAGCGAACGGCCAAGAGTAAGGAAGCAGCCGACTATTCGCTATTTCACCATTCGCCTCACCTGATCACGTACGGCAGCAGCCCGAGGAACCGTGCCCGCTTGATCGCCTTGGCGAGTTCGCGCTGCTTGGCCGCCGAGACTGCGGTGATGCGGGATGGGACGATCTTGCCGCGCTCGGAGATGTAGCGCTGCAAGAGGCGAACGTCCTTGTAGTCGATCTTGGGTGCGTTGGCGCCCGAGAACGGGCAGGTCTTGCGGCGACGGAAGAACGGCCGCCGCGTCGGCAGCTGGTTGATGTCGACCATCACGCGTCTCCCTGGCCGGCCTCGACCGCGGCCGGCTCGCCCTCCTCGCGAGGCGGCCGGTCGCCGCGTGGCCGGTCGCCGCGGTCGCGGTCGCCGCGCTCGCGGTCGCCGAAGCGGCCGCCGCGCCGGTCGTCGCGGTCGCGGTCACGCTTCTGCATCATCGCCGAGGGCCCTTCTTCATGGGCCTCGACCCTGATGGTCAGCGAGCGCAGGACGTCTTCGTTGAGCCGCTCCAAGCGCTCGACCTCGGCCACGGCGGCCGGCGGCGCCTCGACGTTCATGAGGGTGAAATAGGCCTTGCGGTTCTTGCGGATGCGGTAGGCCAGCGACTTGAGGCCCCAGTTCTCGATCTTGCTAATCTTGCCGCCGCCCTGCTCGATGATCGATTTGAACTGCTCGGCCAGCGCGTCGACCTGCTGGCCCGACACGTCCTGGCGCGTCAGAAAAAGGTGCTCGTACAGAGGCATGCTTCGCCTTTCCTTCGTCTTCGCCGGCGCTGAGCCTCGCCGAAGCCCTGGTGGAAAGGCTGTCGGTGACACTTCGTGAGCGGGAGCACGGGAAGACGGATCGTATCGCGATCCTGCGGCCTTGGCCGCCTTCCGTTCAGCCCCCGGCCGGGGTCCGTTGGGACGCGGCGGTTATAGTGATTGTCCTGAGGAATGCAAGGTCGGCGGCTTGACAGGCCCGCCGTTGCACGATCAAACGCGGCCCGCGTGCGAGGAGGGCGGCGCTGCCGATGGCGGTCGCATTTACGTTTCCGGGACAAGGCAGCCAGTCGGTCGGCATGGGCAAAGCCCTTGCCGACTCCTTCTTCGAGGCCCGCGCCGTCTTCGAGGCGGTCGACGATGCCTTGGGCGAGAGACTGTCGACGGTCATCTGGGAGGGCCCGGCGGAGAGACTGACGCTGACCGAGAACACCCAGCCGGCGCTGATGGCGGTGAGCCTGGCGGCGCTCCGCGTGCTGGAGGCCCGCGGCATCAGTGTGCGGCACAAGGTGGCTTACGTCGCCGGCCACTCGCTCGGCGAGTACTCGGCGCTGGCGGCGGCCGGGAGCCTGTCGCTGGCCGACGCCGCGCGGCTGCTGCGCCTGCGCGGCCGCGCCATGCAGGATGCGGTCGCGGTCGGGACCGGCGCCATGGCGGCCCTCCTCGGCGTCGACCTTGCGGCGGCAACCGAGATCGCCAAGGCGGCGGCCGATGGCCAGGTGTGCGCCGCCGCCAACGACAACGGCGCCGGCCAGGTGGTGATCTCCGGCCACAAGGCCGCCGTCGAGAGGGCCATCGACATGGCCAAGAGCCGCGGCGCCAAGCGCGCCATCCTGCTGCCGGTCAGCGCCCCGTTCCACTGTTCGCTGATGGCGCCGGCGGCCAAGGCGATGGCGGAGGCGCTCGCGGCGGTGGCGGTCAGACCGCCCGTCGTCCCGCTGGTCGCCAACGTCACCGCCGGTGCGGTGAGCGAGCCGGAAGTCATCCGGCGACGGCTGGTCGAGCAGATGACCGGCCTGGTGCGTTGGCGCGAGACCAACCAATGGCTGGCCTCGGCCGGTGTCGACCTGTTCGTTGAGATCGGGGCCGGCAAGGTGCTATCGGGTCTTGCCCGCCGCACCGTGGAGGGTGCGGAGACCCTGGCGGTCGGCGCGCCGGAAGACATCGATCCGGCGCTCGAGCGGCTCGGCTAAGGAAGGAAGGCGCTCCGTGTTCGCACTCACCGGACGACGTGCCCTGGTGACCGGCGCCAGCGGCGCCATCGGCGGCGCCATCGCCCGCGCCCTTCACGGCCAGGGCGCCCATGTCGGCCTGTCGGGAACCCGCCGAGAGGCGCTGGAAGCGCTCGCCGGCGAGCTGGCGGATCGCTGCCGGGTTCTGCCGTGCGATCTCGCCGTTGCCGCGGAGGTCGAGGCGCTGGTGCCGCGGGCCGAGGACGGGCTCGGCGGTACCCTCGACATCCTGGTCAACAACGCCGGGGTCAATCGCGACATGCTCTTCGCCCGCATGTCCGACGCCGACTGGCAGAAGGTGCTCGACGTCAACTTGACCGCCGCCTTCCGCCTCTCCCGCGCCGTGCTGCGCGGCATGATGCGCCAGCGCCACGGCCGCATCGTCTCCATCACCTCGATCGTCGGTGTGACCGGCAACCCGGGCCAGGCCAACTACGCCGCCTCGAAGGCCGGACTGATCGGCATGAGCAAGTCGCTGGCCGCCGAGATCGCCAGCCGCAACATCACGGTCAACTGCGTCGCGCCGGGCTTCGTCGCCTCGGCGATGACCGAGGCGCTCACCGACAAGCAGCGCG
>JBBDMC010000094.1:2912-5900 GCA_040878485.1 Bauldia sp.
GCGATTCTCGACCGCGTCCCCTCCCGGCGCCTCGGCGCGCCATCCGATGTCGCCGCCGCCGTCGCCTACCTGGCCTCCGACGAGGCCGCCTACGTGACCGGCCAGACGATCCACGTCAATGGCGGCATGGCCATGATCTGACGAGCGGATTCTCGCTCGCCGCGCGCCTCGCCCCAGCCGCGGAAGGCACCGTCGGGGCTGCTGGCAAAGGCCGAAAAAGTGTGTTACGACCGCCCATTACGCCATTGCCGACGGCGCACTCCGAGCGCCCGCGTTCCCGTCGGCGGCCGGCGGGAAACTGCACCGTTTGTCGGGCCCACCGACGCGTTTTGACTGGACTGAGTGATCGATTGCTCGCGGGGGCGCCAAGCGCTTTCGGGTGGATCAAGCTGAGGCAACGAGGGCTCCTATATGAGTGACATCGCTGAGCGGGTGAAGAAGATCGTCGTCGAACACCTGGGCGTCGACTCGGAGAAGGTCACCGAGAATGCGAGCTTCATCGATGACCTGGGCGCCGACAGCTTGGACACCGTCGAACTGGTAATGGCGTTCGAGGAGGAGTTCGGCGTCGAGATTCCCGACGACGCCGCCGAGACGATCCTCACCGTCGGCGACGCGATTGGATTCCTGGAAAAGAGCACCGCCTGACCGCGCCTGCCCTCTCTGGGCGGATGATCATGATCTCGCCAGGTAGGGCATGCGCGACGCCATGAGACGGGTGGTCGTCACCGGAATGGGTATGGTGTCGCCGCTCGGCTGCGGCGTCGAAGTCTCCTGGTCGCAGATCGTCGCCGCCAAGAGCGGCATCCAGCGGGTCACCGACTTCCCGGTCCACGACTTGGCCTGTCAGGTGGCGGCCCAGATTCCCCGCGGCCCCCGCGCCGACGGCAGGTTCGACCCCGACGACTGGATGGAGCCCAAGGACAGCCGCAAGGTCGATCCGTTCATCGTCTACGCCGTCGCCGCCGCCGACCAGGCGCTCGACGACGCCGGCTGGCATCCCGACAGCTACGACGACCAGGTTGCCACCGGTGTGCTGATCGGCTCGGGCATCGGCGGTCTGGAGGGCATCGAGGAAGCCTCGCTGACGCTGCGCGAACGCGGTCCGCGCCGCATCAGTCCGTTCTTCATCCCCGGCCGCCTGATCAATCTTGCCGCCGGCCAGGTGTCGATCCGCCATCGGCTCAAGGGTCCCAATCACGCCGTGGTCACCGCCTGCTCGACCGGGGCGCACGCCATCGGCGACGCCAGCCGCATGATTGCGCTCGGCGACGCCGAGGTGATGGTCGCCGGCGGCGCCGAATCGCCGGTCGGCCGGCTGGCGCTGGCCGGCTTCGCCGCCTGCAAGGCGCTTTCCACCCACTTCAACGACCGGCCGACCGAAGCCTCGCGGCCCTACGACCGCGACCGTGACGGCTTCATCATCGGCGAAGGGGCGGGCGTCGTCGTGTTGGAGGAACGCCAGCACGCGCTGGCGCGCGGCGTTCGCATCTACGGCGAGGTGATCGGCTACGGGCTTTCCGGCGACGCTTATCACATCACGGCGCCGGCTCCCGACGGCGACGGCGCCGAGCGCTGCATGCGCATGGCGCTCAAGCGCGCCGGCATCACGCCGGACGAGATCGACTATATCAACGCCCACGGGACCTCGACCCAGCTTGGCGACGAGATCGAGTTGAGGGCGGTCGAACGGCTGGTCGGCAACGCGGCGGCGCGCATCAGCATGTCGTCGACCAAATCGGCGATCGGCCATCTGCTGGGCGCCGCCGGCGCCGTCGAGGCGATCTTCTCGCTGCTCGCCATCCGCGACAACCTCGTCCCGCCGACGCTCAACCTCGACAACCCGTCGGTGGTGACCGCCATCGACCTGGTGCCGAACAAGGCGCGCCAGAGGCGGGTCGAGATCGCGGTCTCCAACTCTTTCGGCTTCGGCGGCACCAACGCCTCACTGGTTTTCCGCCGCCACGCCTGATCCGGCCGTCTATCCCCCTTTGGCCACAATCGATGCTACAGTCGCCGGCTGGCCGCAGCGGAACCGCCGGCATTGTCGGATGAGCGAGAGCTGACCACATGGCGGACGTCAGGGGCGAGCCCTACCGCGACGATGCCGAGAGCCTGTCGGCACGCCTCGCCTCCTCGCTCGGCCGCTCCTCGCCGCGCAGTCCGTCCGAGGCTCTCCGGCCCGAGTTGGTGCCGCCGCCACCAACGCGGTCGCGGGCGGTTCGCCATCCGCTGGTGGTGTTCCTCAATTTCGTCCTGACCATGGTGATCCTCGGCGTGCTGGCGGCCGGCGGCGCGGTGTTCGCCACCAAGGTCCAGTTCGAGCATGCGGGACGCCTCGACGAGGCGCGCTCGGTCAACATCGACCGCGGCGCCGGCCTCGGCACCATCGCCGACCGCCTGTTGCAGGAAGGCGTCATATCGAGCAAGTGGCTGTTCATGGCCGGCGTCTGGCTCGACCGGCAGCAGGCCAGCCTCAAAGCCGGCGAGTACCTGATCCCGGCGCATGCCAGCATGCGCGACATCATGGACGCGCTGGTCTCGGGGCGAGCCATTCTCTACTCGATCACCATCCCGGAGGGGCTGACCAGCCAGCAGATCGTCGATTGCCTGATGGCCGACACGGCGCTCTCCGGCGATCGCACCGGCGGCCTGACCGAACGGCAGATCGAGGGTTGCCGCCGCGCGGCGGCCATTCTGACCGGCGCCATCTCCGAGGTGCCGCCGGAAGGCGGTCTGCTGCCGGAGACCTATCCCTTCGGCCGCGGCGACACCCGGCAAGGCCTCATCGACCGCATGCGCCGCGACCGCGACCGGGTTGTCGCCGACATCTGGAGCCGACGGGCGCCGGACCTGCCGCTGTCGACGCCTGCCGAGCTGGCGGTGCTCGCCTCGATCGTCGAGAAGGAGACCTCGCTCGCCGACGAGCGCAGCCGCGTCGCCGCCGTGTTTATCAATCGGCTCAATCTCAACCGGCGCCTGGAGTCG
>JBBDMC010000095.1:0-5878 GCA_040878485.1 Bauldia sp.
CGTTCGTCACCTCGTCGAACACGGTCGCTGGCCAGGCCGCGACCGGCTCCGGCCTCGGACCGCGGGCGATCGACTACGTGCTGGGGATCGCCAAGGCCTACACCACACGCGTCGGCGAGGGGCCTTTCCCGACCGAGGACAGGGGCGAGATCGGCGAGCGGTTGGGACGGATCGGCAAGGAGTTCGGAACGGTCACCGGTCGCAAGCGCCGCTGCGGCTGGTTCGACGCGGTCCTCGTCCGGCAGGTGGTCAAGATATCCGGGATCGACGGTATCGCGCTGACCAAGCTCGATGTGCTCGACGGATGCGAGACGATTCGCATCGCGGTCGGCTACCGGCTCGACGGGCGGCCGATCGACCATCTGCCGGCCGGGGAGGGTGAGCAGGCACGGGTCGAACCGGTCTACGAGGAAATGGAGGGCTGGACCGCCTCGACGAAGGGCGCCAGAACCTGGGCCGACCTTCCCGCCCCAGCGGTCAAGTACGTTCGCCACGTGGAGGAGTTGATCGGCGCCCCGGTAGCCTTACTTTCAACAAGCCCCGAGCGTGACGATACCATTCTCGTGCATGATCCTTTTCAGCGATGACGGGAGAGGCTAAGACGGTTTCCGGCAGAGCGAGCAAATGGCCGAATACTTCGCCGTCTTGACCAAAGCCGTCGCAAGCCTGGAGACCAGCACGGTCGAGGCGCGGCGCGCCGTCTACGACAAGGCGCGCAACGCGCTGATCGGCCAGCTGAAGGCGATCGACCCGCCGTTGCCGCCGGCCGATATCTCGCGCCAAAGGCTGGAACTGGAAGAGGCGATTCGTCGCGTCGAGCGGGCGGCGGTGAGCAACCCGGCCGCCATTGCCGGCCGCCCGGCCGGGCAACCGGCGGCGCCACCGGGATCGCATCCGGCGCGGAGCCCGCAGCCGATACCGCCGGCTGCTCCGGTGGCGGAAGTGCCGGCAACGCCCGCCGATGGCCGGCCGTCGCCGCAGGACGTCTTCCGTCGCGCGATGCACGACGCCGGCGCCCGGGGAGAGTCGCCGCCGGCCGAGCGGGCGCCGGCGACGGCCCGCCAAACGCCCAATCCGGAGAGCGCGAAGGATACTTTCGGAAACGAGCGGATCGAGCGGCCGCCACCGCCCCGTTCAACGCGCGGCTACAGCGAGCGCTCGCCGGCGGCACCAGAACCGCGGCTGGCGCCGGATTACGACTGGGAACGCGAGGAGCCGGCGGCGGGACCCCAGTACGAGTTCGAACCAGACGTCGATCACGAGGCGGAGCGGTCGGTGCGGCGCGGCCGCCGCGGGCCGGTGCCCAACGACGAGGCACTTGCGGCAAGGCCGTCGCGGCTGCCGGCGATCCTGCTTCTGATCCTGATCATCGCCATGGTCGGCGGGCTTGCCGCGTTCGGCTGGTCGCAGCGCGATATCCTTGCTGACCTTCTCTCTTGGTCCGATTCCCAGACCGCCGAGGCGCCGCCGCCCGCCGACGCCGCATCGACCGAGCCGGCGGAGGGCCCGGCTCCGGTGTCGAACAAGGATCCGGGTCGGTTGTTGCCGGGTGAGGCGTCGGACCAGCCGGTGCGGGTGGTCGAGCCATCGCCGGCGGCGACCGATGCCGGAACCGGCGCGCCGGCGGTGACGGCCCCCGAGGCAGGGACGCAACTCGATGTCGACGCCGTCGTCGCCCAGAAGGCGGTCCTCTATGAGGAGCCGCCGGATTCGGCTCGCGCTTCTTCCGGGGCGGACGCCTTCGACGCGGCGGTAACCTGGAGCTACGTTGCCGACGGCCCCAACGGGCCGCAGATCACCGCCAATGTCGATGTCCCCGGGCGCGGAATGAAGGTCACCATCAGCATCCGCCGGAACACCGATGCAACGCTGCCGGCGAGCCACCTCATCGAAGTGGTCGCCGATACGCCGGCGGATTTCCCCGGCGAGGCGATCCGCAACATCCCACGGTTCATCCTGAAGCCGAGCGAGGACGCTCGCGGCCAGCCGCTGCTCGGCGCGGCGGCGACGGTGGCGGAAGGCTTCTTCTGGATCGCGCTGTCCGGCGTCGAAGCGGACGTCAAGGCCAACCTGGAGCTGCTGAAGACCCGCGGATGGATCGACGTGCCAATGGTCTATGGAACCGGCCAGCGCGCCATTCTCACCATCGAGAAGGGCACGCCGGGCGAGCGCGTGTTCGAGAGGGCGCTGGCGGCGTGGGAGGAATAGCCGCCATGCCGGAAAAGACTTGCCCTACCGCGCGGGGCCTGCAATCCTGCCGCTGTTCCGAGGGGCGCTCATCCTGAGCTGAGACGGCCTTGAGCCGAACCCTTCGAACCTGATCCGGGTCATGCCGGCGAAGGGACGGAACTCCATCCGCCACAACGCTGCGTCGCCCGGATCGCTTGAAGGAGCGGCCGACGGTCGATGGGACGTCACAGCCACTATCCTCGCGGTCATTCCGGCGAAAGCCGGAAGCCTCAAGGGGGAGGTTACCCGCGCTCTACGCCGGCGCTGTGCGGACTCTCATGATCGCCGTGCGCGCCCTCTTCGTCGCCGCCGGGCTCGTCATCATCTGGCAGGCGATCGTTCTCGTCTTCGCGCCGCCGCCGTTCATGCTGCCGGGGCCGCGTCGCGTCCTCGAGGCTCTGGCCGAGCGCCCTGAACTCTTGACCATCCATGCGGTCACCACCCTCATCGAGACGGTGATCGGCTTGGGTGCCGGTGCGGTGCTCGGCATCGCGCTGGCGCTCGCCATGAGCTTCTTGCCGCCGACCCGCCGCTTGCTGCTGCCGGTCATGGTGGTGAGCCAGGCGATCCCGGTGTTCGCCATCGCGCCGCTGCTGGCGCTGTGGTTCGGCTTCGGCCTCGCCTCGAAGATCGTGATGGCGACGATCGCCATCTTCTTCCCGGTGGCTTCCGCCTTCGCCGACGGGCTGGCGCGCGCCGACCCCAACCTCATCGATTTCGCCCGGCTCTATCGGGCCAGCCGCTGGCAGATGGTGACGCTCTTGCGCATCCCCGGCGCGCTGCCGGCACTGATCACCGGGCTGAGGCTCGCGGCGGTCTACGCGCCGATCGCGGCGCTCATCGGCGAGTGGGTCGGCGCGTCGTCGGGGCTCGGCTACGCGATGCTCTTCGCCAACGCCCGCGCCCAGACCGACGTGATGTTCGCGGCGCTGATCCTGCTGGCGGCGATGTCGGTGCTGCTGAGGGCGATCGTCGACCTCCTGACCGCGAACCTCACGCCCTGGGCACCCGAAACGTCTTGAATCACCGATGGGGAAGACGATGAAACCTCGCTTGATCGTGTTTGCAACGCTGGCCGCCCTGGTGGTGGCAAGCCCGGCGTCGGCCGCCGACAAGCTGACCCTGCTCCTCGACTGGTTCCTCAATCCGGACCACGCGCCGCTGGTGGTGGCCAAAGAGGGCGGCTTCTTCGAGCGTGCCGGCCTCGAGGTCGAGATCATCGCGCCGGCCGATCCCAGCGCGCCGCCGCGGCTGGTCGCCGCCGGCAGGGCGGACATCGCCATCACCTACCAGCCTGACCTGATGTTGCAGGTAAACGAGGGGCTGCCACTCGTCCGCATCGGAACCCTGATCGAGACGCCGCTCAACTGCCTGATCGTTCTCAGGGACGGTCCGGTCAAGAGCCTCGCCGACCTCAAGGGCAAGCGGATCGGCTATTCGGTGGCGAGCTTCCAGGACGCTTACCTCGACGCGATGCTCGGCTCGGTCGGTCTGTCGAGCCGCGACGTGACGCTGGTCAACGTCAACTTCAATCTGGTGACGGCGCTGCTCTCTGGCCAGGTCGATGCGGCGCTCGATGGCTATCGCAACGTCGAGATGATCCAGCTCGAGCTCGAGGGCCGGCCGGGGATTGCATTCTATCCGGAGGAGCACGGCGTGCCGGCCTACGACGAGCTGATCTATGTCGCCCGCTCGGATCGGCGCGACGACCCGCGGCTGAAGCGCTTTCTGGCGGCGGTCGAGGAGGCGACGATCTTCCTCACCAACCACCCCGACGAGGCGCTCGCCATGCTGCTCAAGTCGAACACCGACCTCGACGACGAACTCAATCGCCGCGCGTTCGCCTTGACGCTACCGCGCTTCGCCAAGCGACCGGCGGCGCTCGACCGCGGCCGCTACGACCGCTTCGCCGAGTTCCTGCACGGTGCGGGGCTGATCGACGTCGTGCCACCGGTCGACAGCTACGCGATCGAGGTGCGGTAGGCTCGCCCGCGGCGGGTGCGTCCGCGATTTCACCCCGGCGTCCTGCCGGGCGAACGGGCTCAGCCGGCCGCCGAGATCTCGGCGCGCCGGCGCTCCTGTTCCTTGGCGTTCTTCTGAACCGCCTTCTGGACCTTCTCGAAGGCGCGCACCTCGATCTGCCGGACCCGCTCGCGGGAGACGCCGAACTCGCTCGACAGCTCCTCCAGCGTGATCGGGTCTTCGGACAGCCGCCTGGCCTCGAAGATGCGCCGCTCGCGGTCGTTGAGAACGCCGATGGCGTCCTTGAGCAGCTTGCGCCGGTTGTCGAGCTCCTCGCTCTCGGCCAGCAGCTCCTCCTGGTCGGGCGCATCGTCGACCAGCCAGTCCTGCCATTCGCCGCCGCTCTCGCCGTCGGCCCTCAGCGGAGCATTGAGCGAGGCGTCGCCGGCGAGCCGCCGGTTCATCGACACCACGTCATCCTCGGTGACGCCGAGCCGGCGGGCGATCTCGCTCACCTGATCGGGGTGGAGGTCGCCCTCGTCGAGGGCCCTGATCTGGCCCTTGACCTTGCGCAGGTTGAAGAACAACCGCTTCTGGCTGGCAGTGGTGCCCATCTTGACCAGGCTCCACGAGCGCAGAATGTATTCCTGAATCGATGCCCTGATCCACCACATGGCGTAGGTGGCGAGGCGGAATCCCTTCTCCGGTTCGAAACGCTTGACCGCCTGCATCAGGCCGACGTTGCCCTCCGAGATCACCTCGCCGATCGGCAGGCCGTAGCCGCGGTAGCCCATGGCGATCTTGGCGACCAGACGCAAATGGCTGGTCACCAGGCGATGAGCGGCGTCGCGGTCGCCATGCTCCTTGTAGCGCTTGGCGAGCATGTACTCCTCGTCGGGCGCAAGCATCGGGAACTTGCGGATTTCCGCGAGGTAGTGACTGAGGCCGGATTCGCCGGCGGCGATCGCAGGCAGGCTGACGCGGGCCATGTTGTGCTGAGCGCCCCTTTCTTGCTCCAGAACCGCGGCCAATTCCAACCGGTTCCGTCCAATGGTCGGGACCACGGGCAGTTGGTAATATAGGGATGAATCTGCCAGAAACACGGCAGCGGCGGCGAGGCCGGATAAGTTAGCGTTTACAATGACTTGAGCGCGGCGCCCAGGCCCGACATGGCCTCGGGAAGGGGGCTTTCGAAGCGCATCGTAACCCCGGTTGCAGGGTGTGCGAAAGCCAGCTGCGAGGCGTGCAGGGCCTGTCGCCCGAGGCTGCTGGCGAGTGCGGACACCGCCTCGGGCAGCAGGGCGAGCTTGGTGGCGTAGCCCGCCCCATAGACCCGGTCGCCGATCAGCGGATGGCCGATCGAGGCCAGATGAACCCGGACCTGGTGGGTGCGTCCGGTCTCCAGCCGGCATTCGACCAGGGAGGCGACGGCCCGCTTCCCGTAGCGCTCGATCACCCGGTAATGGGTGACCGCGCGGCGTCCGCCAGACCGTTTGACCGCGATCTTCTCGCGGTTCGCCGTCGAGCGGCCGAGGGAGGCGTCGATGATCCCGGCCGGCGGCTCCGGCGCACCCCAGACCAGCGCCCGGTAGGCGCGCTCGAGCGGGCCGGACCGCCCGTGGTCGGCGAACTGACGCGCGAGGCTCTTGTGGGCGCGGTCGGTCTTGGCCACCACCATCAGGCCGGA
>JBBDMC010000096.1:0-5869 GCA_040878485.1 Bauldia sp.
GGTGCACGGCAAGGGTGCGCTGCTGCGCAAGATGGCGGGCGACGACTGGCAGAAATTCGCGGCGTTGCGCGCCTACTACGCCTTCATGTGGGGCTACCCCGGCAAGAAGCTCCTGTTCATGGGCCAGGAGTTCGCCGCCTGGGAGGAATGGAGCGAAGTCCAGGGCCTCGACTGGCAGCAGGCGAAAGCGGCGCCGCATGCCGGCATGGCGGCGCTGATTGGCGACCTCAACCGGCTCTATCGCGACGAACCGGCGCTCCACGCGCGCGACTGCGAGGGCGAGGGATTCGCCTGGCTGATCGCCGACGATCGGGAGAACTCGGTCTTCGCCTGGGTGCGCTATTCGGGTTCCGGCGACCCGCCGGTCGCGGTCGTCTCCAACTTCACGCCCTTGCCACGCACCGGCTACGTCTTGCCGCTGCCCCGGGCCGGAGGGTGGCGCGAGCGCATCAACACCGACGCGCAGGCCTATGGCGGCAGCGGAATGGGCAACCTGGGAGCGGTCACGGCGGAACACGGCAGCGCACGGATCGTAGTGCCGCCGCTGGCGACGTTGATCCTCTCCCACGAGGGCTAGGGAGGCAGCGGTGGCGGAAATCGTGAGACCCTCGCCTCTGGCGCGCGACGCAATGGCCTACGTGCTGGCCGGCGGCAGGGGCAGCCGGCTGATGGAATTGACCGACAAGCGGGCCAAACCGGCGGTGTTCTTCGGCGGCAAGACGCGGATCATCGACTTCGCGCTGTCGAACGCGCTGAACTCCGGCATCCGCCGCATCGCCGTCGCCACCCAATACCGGGCGCACAGCCTGATCCGTCATCTCCAGCGCGGCTGGAATTTCCTGCGGCCGGAGCGCAACGAAAGCTTCGATATCTTGCCGGCCAGCCAACGGCTGAACGAGCACCAGTGGTACGCCGGCACCGCCGACGCGATCTTCCAGAACATCGACATCGTCGCCAGCTATGCTCCCGCCTATATCGTGGTGCTGGCCGGCGACCACATCTACAAGATGGACTACGAGCTGATGCTCCAGCAGCACGTCGAGTCGGGCGCCGATGCGACCGTCGGCTGCCTCGAGGTGCCGCGCGCGGAGGCGACCGGCTTCGGCGTCATGCACGTCGACGGCGAGGATCGGATCGTCTCGTTCCTCGAGAAGCCGAAGGACCCGCCCGGCATGCCGGACAAGCCCGACATGGCGCTTGCCTCGATGGGCATCTACGCTTTCCAGACGCGGTTCCTGTTCGACCAGCTGCGCCGCGACGCCGCCGACCCGAACTCGAGCCACGACTTCGGCAAGGACATCATCCCCTACGTCGTCAACAACGGCAAATCGGCCGCCCATCGCTTCACCCGGTCGTGCGTGCGGTCGAGCGAGGAGACCGAGGCCTATTGGCGCGACGTCGGCACCGTCGATGCCTACTGGGAGGCGAACATCGACCTCACCGACGTGGTGCCGGCGCTCGACCTCTACGACCGGACGTGGCCGATCTGGACCAATGTCGAACTGACCGCGCCGGCGAAGTTCGTCCACGATATCGATGGCCGCCGCGGGTTTGCGATTTCGTCGCTGGTCTCGGGCGGCTGCATCGTCTCGGGGTCGGTTCTGCGGCACACGCTGCTGTTCACCGGCGTGCGGGTCAACTCGTATTCGACGATCGAGGATGCGGTCGTCCTGCCCTACGTCCACGTCGAGCGCAACGTGCGCTTGAAACGGGTGGTCATCGACCGCGGCGTGCGCATCCCTCAGGGCCTGGTGGTCGGCGAGGACCCCGAGCTAGACGCCAAGCGGTTCCGGCGCACGGAAAAGGGCATCTGCCTGATCACCCAGACGATGATCAATGGGCTCCGGGACCTACAATGACGCGGGTTCTGGCGGTGGCGTCAGAAGTCTACCCTCTGGTCAAGACCGGCGGCCTGGCCGATGTGGTCGGCGCGCTGCCGGCGGCGCTGAAGGCGCACGGCATCGACATGCGCGTCATGGTGCCGGGCTATCCGGCGGTGATGGCCGGGTTGTCGGGCCGCGCGCAACTGCGCCGATACGACGCGCTGTTCGGCGGTCGCGCGACCCTGGTTGCAGGAAGGGCGGGGAATCTCGACCTCATTGCGCTCGATGCGCCGGGTCTCTTCGACCGGCCGGGCAATCCCTACCTCGGTCCTGACGGCGCCGACTGGCCGGACAATTGGCGGCGCTTCGCGGCGCTTAGCCGCGCCGCCGCCGATCTCGGCGAGGGGAAGATCGCCGCCTTCGTCCCCGAAGTCGTGCTCGCCAACGACTGGCAGGCGGCGCTGACCGCCGCCTACCTCAACTATGCCGAGGGTCACAGGGCGAAGGCGATCGTCGCCATCCACAACCTCGCATTCCAGGGCAACTTCCCGGGCACGATCTTCGCCGAACTCGGCCTGCCGCCGTCGGCCTTCGCCCTCGACGGCGTCGAGTATTACGGCGGCGTCAGCTATCTCAAGGGCGGCCTGCAACTCGCCGACGCCATCGTCACGGTCAGCCCGAGCTATGCCGCCGAGATCTGCACCCCGGCCGGTGGCATGGGGCTCGACGGTCTGCTGAGGTCGCGACGCAGCGCGCTCACCGGCATCCTCAACGGCATCGACACCGAGGTGTGGAATCCGCACCAGGACGCAAATCTCGAGGCGACGTTCGATTCCTCCGGGCTCGGCCGGCGGGCCGAAAACCGGCGCGCGGTCGAGACGGCGTTCGGGTTGGAGGCCGGCGACGGGCCGCTCTTCGCGGTGATCAGCCGGCTGACGTGGCAGAAGGGCATGGACGTCCTTGGGGCGGGCATCGACGGGCTGACGGCGGCGGGGGGACGGCTGGCGCTGCTCGGCTCGGGCGACACGGCGCTGGAAGGCATGTTCCGCGCCGTGGCCTCGCGCACCCGTGGCCGCGTCGGCGTCGTCATCGGCTACGACGAGCGGCTGTCGCATCTGTTGCAGGGCGGTGCCGATGCGATTCTGGTCCCGTCGCGGTTCGAGCCCTGCGGGCTCACCCAGTTCTGCGGCCTGCGCTACGGCTGCGTGCCGGTCGTCAGCCGCGTCGGCGGCCTCGCGGATTCGGTCATCGACGCCAACGACGCGGCGGTTACCGCCGGCGTGGCGACCGGCATCCAGTTTCAGCCTCTCGACGCGGCCGGCCTAGAGAGCGCCATCATGCGGACTATGACGCTCTACCGCGAGCGCAAGGTGTGGACCCGCATCCAGAGGCAGGGGATGAAGACCGACGTATCCTGGAGGACCAGTGCGGCTCGCTACGCTGCGCTGTTCCGCGGCGTCGCCAGCCAGACGGGCGCCGCATGATCCGAACCGTCGCCACCACGCCCTATGGCGACCAGAAGCCGGGAACCTCGGGCCTGCGCAAGAAGGTTTTCCACTTCCAGCAGCCCCGTTACGTCGAGAATTTCGTGCAGTCGATCGTCGATTCGCTTGGCGATTGCCGGGGCAAGACGCTGGTCGTCGGCGGCGATGGCCGGTTCTTCAATCGCGAGGCGATCCAGCGGACGATCAAGATCGCGGCAGGCAACGGCTTCGGCCGACTGGTCGTCGGCCGCGGCGGGCTGCTTTCGACCCCGGCGGTGTCGAACCTGATCCGCAAGCGCCGGACGGCCGGCGGCATCATCGTGTCGGCCAGCCACAATCCGGGCGGTCCCGAGGGCGACTTCGGCATCAAGTTCAACACCGACAACGGCGGTCCGGCGCCGGAGACGGTGACCGACGCCATCTTCGCGTTGAGCAAGGGCATCGACCGGATCAGGATGTCCGACGGGCCCGATGTCGACCTCGACCGGATTGGCCTCACCGTCCTCGACGGGGCGACCGTCGAGGTCGTCGATCCGGTCGCCGACTATCAGGCGCTGATGGAGAGGCTGTTCGACTTCGACGCCATCCGAAGCCTTTTCGCCGGCGGTTTCTCCATGCGTTTCGATGCCATGAGCGCGGTCACCGGGCCGTATGCCAAGGCGATCCTCGAAGATGGGCTCGGCGCGCCGCAGGGCACGGTCGTCAACGGCGAACCGAGGCTCGATTTCGGCGGTCACCATCCCGATCCGAATCTCGTCCATGCCAAGGCGCTGTTCGATCTGATGATGTCGCCGCGGGCGCCGGATTTCGGCGCCGCCTCGGACGGCGACGGCGACCGCAACCTGATCATCGGTCGCGGCCAGTTCGTCACGCCTTCCGATTCGCTGGCGGTGCTGGCGGCCAACGCCCGTCTCGCGCCCGGCTACGCCGACGGCCTCGCCGGCATCGCCCGCTCGATGCCGACCAGCGCCGCCTCCGATCGGGTTGCCGAGAAGCTCGGGATCAAGTGCTACGAGACGCCGACCGGCTGGAAATTCTTCGGCAATCTCCTCGATGCCGGTCTGGCCACCATCTGCGGCGAGGAGAGCGCCGGCACCGGCTCCGACCATGTGCGCGAAAAGGACGGCCTGTGGGCGGTTTTGCTGTGGCTCAACATCCTGGTTCGCCGCCGCCAAAGCGTGGCCGAGATCATGCGCGATCATTGGCGGACCTACGGCCGCACCTACTATTCGCGTCACGACTACGAGGGGCTCGATGCCGAGGCCGCCAACGGGCTGATGGCGCGGCTTCGCGACCGGCTGCCAGGGCTCGCCGGCGCCACGCTTCGGGGCTCGGCGGTGAAGGCCGCAGACGATTTCGCCTATAGCGATCCGGTCGATGGGTCGCTGACGACCGGGCAGGGCGTTCGCGTCATGTTCGAGGACGGTTCGCGCATCGTCTTCCGCCTGTCGGGAACCGGCACGGCGGGGGCGACGCTGCGCATCTACGTCGAGCGCTTCGAACCCGACGCGGCCAAACACGCCATCGACACGCAGAGGGCGCTGGCGCCGCTGATTGGCGCGGCCGCGGAGGTGAGCGAACTTGCGGCGCGAACCGGCCGCACGGCGCCATCGGTCATCACCTAAGGATCATGGCGCCCCGCCCCTCGATCGGGACAGGCGAGCCCGAGCCGCTCGGCGCGACAGCACGCGACGGAGGGGTCAATTTCGCGGTTGTCTCCACCAACGCCGAGCGAATCGATCTCTGCCTGTTCGACGCCGATGGCGGGCGCGAACTCCATCGGCTGCCGCTCAAGCGGGCATCGGATACCACCTTCTGCGGTTTCGTCGCCGGCGTCGGTGCGGGCACCCGTTACGGCCTGCGCGCCGACGGGCCGCACGGCCGGGCGGGCCACCGGTTCGATCCGGCGAAGCTGCTCGTCGATCCTTACGCCGTTGCGCTCGACCGCCGTTTCATCTTCCATCCCGATCTGGCCGCGCCGCGATCGGCCGCCGTCGACACCGCGCCGCTGGTGCCGAAGGCGATCGTCGGCGGGGCGCTGGCGCGTGCGCACCGCGCCGGCACAACCCGGTCCGGGCTGATCTACGAAGTTGGCGTGCGGGCGTTCACCCGCCTCCATCCGGCGGTGCCCGAGGCCCTGCGCGGTACCGTCGCCGCGCTTGCCCAACCCGCCGTCATCGACCATCTGGTCGGGCTCGGCGTGGGCACGGTCGAGCTCATGCCCATCGCCGCCTGGATCGACGAGCGCCATCTGCCCGCGCTCGGGCTGACCAACGCCTGGGGCTACAATCCGGTGGTCCTGATGGCGCCGGAGCCGCGGCTGGCGCCGGGCGGGGTCGCCGAGGTGCGGGCAACCGTCGAGGCGCTGCACGGCGCCGGGCTCAGCGTCGTCCTCGACGTGGTGTTCAACCACACCGGCGAGGGCGACGCGGTGGGCCCGACGCTGTCGCTGCGCGGCCTCGACAACGCGCTCTACTATCGCCACGACGCCGATGGCCGACTGATCAACCACACCGGCACCGGCAACACGCTGGCGGTCGAGCGCCAGGCGGTCACCCGCCT
>JBBDMC010000097.1:0-5849 GCA_040878485.1 Bauldia sp.
GCAGCGCGCCACGCCCGAAGCACGGGCGGCTTACGCGGAAAGTTTTCGCGAGGCCTGGCTGGAGGGCGAGGGCTTGCCGGCGGGACTGACGCCGGAGGCGTTCGAGGCGGTGAGCGCCGACATGGACCGGGCGCTGGCGGCCGACGAGACGGCGCGCGGCAAGCAGGCGGCCGCGGTGGAGAAGACCATCGGCAAGGTGACCCGGTTGCTCGAGGGCGGCTACCGGGTGCCGCCGGAGGAACGCGCCGTTTTGAAGGCGCAGGTGCAGAACCTCGGCGATCCGGCGGTCGCGGGCGCTTTCGGCCAGTTCGAGACCATGGCCAACTGGCAGGCCCGCGCATCCTTGCGCACCCCTGAGGAAGTGGCGGCCGAGATCGCCGGCTTCGAGCGCCAGGTGGAGGCGCAAGGCGCCACGCCGGCCGACGTCGACATGCTCGAGCTGATGCGCGGGCTTCATTCGCGCATGACCGCCGGCCTCGAGGCCGACCCGCTGGGCTGGGCGGAGCGTACCAAGGGTTTCGCCATCGACGCCCTCGACTTCTCCTCGCCGCAATCGTTGTCGGCCTCGCTCAGCGCGCGCCAGGCCGACGCCCACGCGGTCGCCCGGTCCTACGGGCGCCGGCCGAAATTCTTCCGGCCGGGCGAGGCGGCGGCGCTCAACCGCTCGATCGCCGAGAACCCCGATTTGCTGCTCGGCTTCGCCACGTCTCTCAACCAGGCGCTGGGCGAGGACACCGTGGCGGCGCTGGAGGAAATCTCCGAGGACGCGCCGGTGGTGGCGCATGCCGCCGGGATCGCCATCGCCAGCGGCAGCGAACGGGTGCTCGAGACGACGGCCGAGGCGCTCAAGCTGCGCGCTATCGAGGGCTACGAGCCGGTCACCATGCCGCCCGCTTCGCGCCGCACCGCCACGGCCGTGGCCGTCGGCAACGCGTTGTTGTGGCGGCCCGACATGGAGGCGAGCGCCATGAAGCACGCCGAATTGCTGTTCGAGGTCAAGGCGCGCAACGCCCGGCTCGACCCCAAGGAAAACCCGCCGCTCGCCGCCGGGCTGTGGGGCGAAGCGCTCGACGAGGCGCTGGGGGCGAACGGAGAGCGCGGCGGCATCGGCGTCGTCAACGGCCAGGAGACGGTGCTGCCGGCGACCATGACGGGCGCCGAGGTGCAGGACCTCATCGCCGGGATCACCGAGGACGAGATCGCGGCGCTGCCGGAAACCTTCTCGGCCACCGGCGTGCCGCTGCGGGCGGCCGAGCTGTCGCGGGCGCGGCTGTTCGCGGTCGGCGAAGGGCGCTACCGGGTGGCGCTCGGCGATCCGCTGACGGGCGACCCGCAATGGGTGATGAGCCCGGCCGGCGACTACTGGGAGCTCGACCTGGCGGGCTTGCGCGGCGTGGCGACGCGGGCGAGGCGCGCCCTGCCCGGCGGCATGATGGGCGTCGAGGGCTTCCGGTGAGCGCCTTCTATGGCCCGGTGCCGGTCGAGCGGCGACCCGAAACGATCGCCGGCGGCCAGGCGACGGGGCCGGAGCTGTTCGCCGCGGCGCGCGATGCCGCGCTCTACGTCGATAACGCCAATGCGTCCTTCCTGGCGCTCGACCGGGCCTATGACGAGCGCATCGCCGCGGTGCGCGAGGCGACCGGCATCCATCTCGCCAACCCGTTGCGCCAGCAGGGCCTGGCCGAGATCGAGACCGGCGATGCCGCCGGCGACGACGCTGCCCGCCAGGCCGCCTTCGCGGCCCGCCTGGCGGCGATCGAGCGCCAGCATCCGCAGGCCGCGCCCGCGGTGCGCGCGGCCGTGCCCATCGAGGACGACGCGCTCGCCATCGCGCGCGATGCGGACGAACGCCTGGGGCGCTTTTTCGGGGCGCGCCGCGACGTCGCCGGCAAGTGGCTGACCGTCTTCGGCGGCGGCATGCTGGGGGCGCTGCGCGATCCCGTCCAGGTCGGGCTGCTGCTCGCCGGCGGCGGGCCCGGCGGGGCGCGCAGCGTGGCGGGCCGCATCCTGACCACCGCGACGCGCGAGGCGGCGGTGTCGGGGGTCGGCGAGGCCGCCATGCAGCCCGGCGTCCAGGCCTGGCGGGAACGCGCCGGACTGGAGCACGGGATGCGCCAGGCGGCGCTCAACACCGTCATGGCGACGGCGCTGGGCGGCGTGTTCGGCCTCGCCGGCCAGGGCATCGCGGAAGGCGCGCGGGTGGTGCTGCGCGCCGGCGATCTTGATATGGCGGCTGCCGAGGCGGCGCGGCGATTGCCGCCGGACAATCCGCTGGGGCGGGCCATGTCCGGCGACGCGGCGACCGCCGCCGAGCTGCTCGAGCCCATCGCCCCGGCGCTGCGCCCGGAAGCGCGCGGCGCGCTCAGCGCGGCAGACGCCGACCGGGCGGCGGTGGCGGCGGCGCGCACCAGCGACCCCGCCAGTTTCGACCAGCGCCTCGACGCGGCGATCGGCATGGCCGAGGAGATCGGATCGCACAGCCCCCGGCCCGACTACATGGCTGGCTTACGGCGCAAGATGCTGCACGCCTTCTCGCGCCAGGCGCCGGAAAAGGCGCCCGAGCCGCAGAGCCTGTTCCAGTTTCTCGCCGCCCGGGGCGGGCTCGCCGACGAGGCCGGCGAGCTCACCGCCAGGGACTTCGACAAGGTGCGGGTCGCCGGCCTTGGAGGGGGAAGGGCCCGCCTGGTGCGCGAGGACGGCATGAGCCTCGACGAGGCGCGCGAGGCGGCGCTCGAGGCCGGCTACCTGCGCGACGAAGGCGCCGTGACTGGGGGCGAGAGCCGCAGCAGCCTCAACGACCTACTCGACGCGCTCGATCGCGAGGCGGCCGGCGAGCCGGTGTTTTCCGATCTCGACGCCGACCTGGCGGCCCGCCGCGCCGACCGTGAAACCTATGAGGCGATGCGCGAGGAGCTCGACGCGGCGATCGGCGACGTCGGCGCGGCGCTGGTCGGCGACCTCGACGAGGCGACCAAGCGCCGGGCCGTCAAGATCCGGCTCGAGGAAGGGCTCGATCCGCTGGACGCCATCGAGAGGGCGGTGCTGGAAGCGGACGAGCCGGCGGCGCCGGTGGCGGGCAGGGCGGCGGGGCGCGCGGCGGCGGATCCCGGCGAAGACGTGCCGTGGGAGGACCTGGCGGCGTTCGAGGACCGGGCGGGGGCGTTCGAGCCGGGCGTCGACGGCGCGGCCCAGGCTGACGAGCTGGCCGCGGCGCTCGACGACGACGCGAACGAGGTGCTGGCGCTCGCCGTCGGCGAGGACGGGGCGCTCGAGGCGCGGGTGACGGGCCTCGACGAGGCGCTGGAGCAGGCGCAGCGAGATGACGACCTGGCCGCGCTGCTGGCCGGCTGCAAGGTGGCATAGGAGCGAGCATGTCGATCAACAAGTGCCTGGGCAACGCGGTGAAGGGGGGCGAGATCTCGAAGGCCGAGGCGCGCGAGCTGCGGGCGCGCTACGAGGCTCTGAAGGCCGGGCACGACAGCGCCGGGGCGGCCGACGCGGGCGTCAGGGCGAAGGCCGAGTTCGTCGAGGAGCTGACCGCGCAGGCGGCGGAGAAGCGGCGCCGGGCGATCATCGACGCCCGCGCCTTCAAGAACGTCAAGATGGCCATCGGTTCCTACCGCACGCCCGGCAAGCGCCCCGACAAGGGCGCCGGCGCCATCGCGCTCCTCGAGCACTATGGCAGCGCCGGCTATTCCTCCGTCGTGGGGCGCAAGAAGGCGATCACCGGCATGGCGCATGCCCGCATGGCCGAGCTGCTCGAGCGCTTCCAGCGGACGGCGTTCAAGGGCGTGACGCCCGACCGGGCGGGGCTCGACAACATCGTGCGCGAGGCGATGGGCGATGCCTCAGGGGACGCCGCCGCCAAGGCCCTGGCCGAGACCTGGGGCGAGGTCGCCGAATGGCTGCGCACCCGCTTCAACCGCGCCGGCGGGGCTGTGCCCAAGCTCGAGAACTGGGGCCTGCCGCAGAGCCACAAGTCGTCGGCCCTGCTCAAGGCCGGCCAGGACACCTGGAAGGCCGCGATCAGGCCGCGCCTCGACATTGCCGCCATGCGCCACCCGCTCACCGGCAAGCCGGTGCGCCCGAGCGAGATCGACGGCATCCTCGACGAGATCTGGGCCACCGTCGTCACCGACGGCTGGTCCAAGCGCGAGCCCGGGCGCCAGGCCTTCGGCCGCGGCGCCATCTCGGGCCTGCACGCCGAGCACCGCTTCCTCAAGTTCAAGTCGGCCGACGACTGGCTGGCCTATGCGCGCGACTTCGGCGAGCCCGACGCGTTCGCCGCGATGATGAACCACATCAATTTGATGGCGCGCGACATCGCGGCGCTGGAGATCCTCGGGCCCAACCCCGCCGCCATGGTGGAGTTCCTGAAACAGACGGCGCTCAAGGAAGGCATGGAGCGGCTGGCCGCCGGGCACCGGTTCGGGGCCTCGCGCGGGCGCCAGAAGGCCGCCGCCATCGATGGCATGTGGCGCACCTACCGGGCGGCGTCGGAAAGCCCGGTGAACTCGCAGGCCGCCGGCTTCCTGGCGGGCATGCGCAACTGGGTGACCGCCTCGGTGCTGGGGTCGGCGACCCTGTCGGCGGTGCCCACCGACCCGATGTACCAGGCCATCGCGCGGCGCATGTCGGGGCTGCCGGCGGTGTCGACGCTGTTCGATATCGCCTCGGCGTTCCGGGGCGAGCCGCGCCGCAAGGCGGTGCGCGGCGGGCTGATCCTCGACAGCGCCATGCACGTGTTCTCCGAGCAGGCGCGCTATGTCGGCACCCTGTCGGGGCCGCAGTGGACCCAATGGCTGGCCGACCGGGTGCTGACGGCCTCGGGGCTGACGCCGTGGACGCAGGCCGCGCGGCACGCCTTCGGGCTCGAGTTCATGGCGGTGCTCGCCGACCAGGCGGGGCGGCGCTTCGAGGAGGTGTCGTTCGCCCGCGCCTTCGCCCGCTACGGGCTGACGGCGGAGGACTGGAACGTGATCCGCGCGACGCCGGCGGACGCCGACGGCTTCCTGCGCCCGGCCGACGTGGCGGCGCGCAGCGAGACCCGCGCCGAACGCCTGCTGGAAATGATCCTGCAGGAGACCGAATACGCCGTGCCCTCGACGACGCTGAGGGGCCGGGCGGCGATGGTGTCGAGCGCCCAGCCGGGGACCGTGGTCGGCGAGCTGACGCGCAGCTTCGCCATGTTCAAGAGCTTCGGCGTCACCTTCGCCATGCTCTACGGCGGGCGCATCTCGCGCGAGACGGCGATGAGCCCGGCGCGCGGCGCGGGGTATGCGGGCGCGCTGCTCGCCACCACGACGCTGGGCGGGCTGATGTCGGTGTGGCTGAAGGACGTGGCGGCGGGGCGCGACCCGCGCCCGCTGCTCGACGAGGACGGCAGCCCGTTGAAGACCATGGCCGCGGCGTTCCTGCAGGGCGGCGGCTTCGGCATCTGGGGCGACTTCCTGCTCGCCGACGTCAACCGCTACGGCGGCGGCTTCGCGGGCACGCTCACCGGGCCCATCGTGGAGCGGGCGACCGATGCGTGGAACCTGACCGCCGGCAACGCCATCCAGCTCGCCGCGGGCGAGGACACGCGGTTTCTCGAGGAGCTGCGGCGCTTCGTCGGCGGCAACCTGCCGGCCTCGACGCTGTGGTACTGGAAGCTCGCCTACCAGCGCGTGGCGCTCGACCAGCTCGAGTTCATGGTCGACCCGGCGGCCAACCGCCAGTTCAAGGCGCGCCAGACGCAGATGCGCACGATGTACGGAACCGGGAGCTGGTGGCGCCCGGGGCAGCGGCTGCCTGAGCGGGCCCCGGCCCTGCCCGCGCTCGCGGGGTCGTGACGGCAGCCTTGACGGGGC
>JBBDMC010000098.1:0-2663 GCA_040878485.1 Bauldia sp.
GGGGGTATCGTGGGGCGATCCGACGCCGAGTGCGTCCAACAGGCGCGCACGATCCCAGCCGAGGGCGAGGAGTCGGGCGCTCGCCCGGCGGTAGCTTCCCAGCCCGAAGAGGCCGGCCGCCGTATCGCCCGCCATGGCGATCGCGGCGGTGGCGCCGTCCTCGATCCCAGCCATCGCCTCGCGCGGGCGCAACAGCGCCGACAGGCGGGTCACATCGCCGCCGCCGGTGGCGGCGGGAAGGACGATGCCGTGTGGGTGCCACGGCATCACGGAGTCGAGGTCGCCCTCAGCAAGGCCGGACGACAACGGATTGATCCGAACGAAGAGGCGCAAAGCGCCGCGCCCGGCCTCGCCCAAGGCGGCGGCGTGGCGGCGCAGTGCCGGCGCCAGGCGCGGGTCTGCGGTGGCGATGTCGACCACCACGATGTCGGCGCCGGTGGCCGAGACCTGGTCGAGCCCGGGATCGCTATCGGCAGCGACCAAGAGGAGCGAGCGCATCGCGCCAGGAGTAGCGCCGGCCGGCGGCGGCGGCAACGTTGGGCGACGGGCCAGATCCCAGAGGGCGGGCAACCGCCATGGGGAACGAAACGTTAACGACTTTGGCCCCAGACTCGGTCCGGGTCGGATGGGGGCATCCATGGTCGTCCAACAGTTCCTGCGCTGGATCGAGACCGCGCCGGAGGGGCGTCGAGCGGAGGCGGCCTTCGCGCTTGGCCGCGCCTATCTCTTGTGCGACCCGGACGAAGAGGTGAGGGGCGGGATGGAGGCCGCCATTACCGTTCTCCTCGACTGCGATTCGCCCGACGTTCGCTTTGGCCTTGCCGACGCATTGTCCGACAGTCCGCTCGCCCCCCGCCATGTGATCCTGACCCTGGCCGCCGATCAGCCGCGTGTCGCCGCGGCGGTGCTCGCCCGCTCGCCGTTGCTGATCGACGCCGAACTCGTTGACACTATCGCGGCAGCGTCCGAGCCGCTGCAGATCGCCGTCGCCTCGCGCCCGGTCCTGTCGAGCACGGTGTCGGCGGCGATCGCCGAAGTCGGCGAGCGCAACGTCTGCCTGGCGCTCGTCGACAACCCCGGTGCGACGATCGCGAGGATCAGCTTCAAGCGGATCGCCGAGCGCTTGGGTGAGGATGCCGAGGTGCGCGAGGCGCTGTTCGCGCGCGGCGACCTCTCGGCCGACGTCCACCAGATGCTGGTCCGCCACGTCGGCGACCTGTTGGGCAATCTGATCGTGATGAAGGCTTGGGTCAACGAGGCGCGGGCGAAGGCCGTCACCCGCGAGGCGTGCGACCGGGCGACGGTCGCCATCGCGGCCGAGACGGAGACTGAGGAGCTGGCGGCGCTGGTCGAGCATCTGCGGATCACCGGCCAGCTGACCACGGCGCTCATTCTGCGGGCGGTCTGCGCCGGCAACATCGACTTCTTCGAGGCGGCGCTGGCGGCCCTCGCCGGCGTCCCGGTGCGCCGCGTAGCAAGCCTGGTTCGGGCCGGGCGGATGCGCGTGCTAAGGGCGGTCTACGCCAAGGCATGCCTGCCGCCACTTGCCTTCGACGCGTTCGCCGCGGCTCTCGACACCTGGCGCCGGATCGCCGAACAGGTGGACGGGCCGAAGGACCGCTACCGCTTCACCCGGCAGGTGGTCGATGCGGTGATCGCCAAGTACGCCGACATGACCGACGGCGAGGCGAACGATCTGGCCGCTATGCTGCGCCGGTTCGCCGCCGATCAGGCCAGGGACGCTGCCCGGGACTTCGCCCTCGAACCGTCGGCGGCCTGAGGCGTTCAGAAGCGGAACTGCTCGGTCAGGATGCGCTCGTCCCAGGAGTGGTCGGCGTCGAACAGGATCAGGCTCCGCGCCTGCTTGTCCTGGGCGACGGCGACCTCGACGACCGACTTGAACTCGACGTTGTCGGCGACCGCGTTGACCGGCCGCTTGTCGGCTTCGAGGGCGGTGATGGTCACCGTGACGCGGTCGGGAAGAAGGGCGCCGCGCCAGGTGCGCGGCCGGAAGGGGCTGATCGGCGTCAACGCAAGGAGCGGGGCATAGATCGGCAGGATCGGTCCGTGCACCGAGAGATTGTAGGCAGTGCTGCCGGCCGGGGTGGCGACCAGGATGCCGTCGCAGATCAGCTCCTCGAGGCGCACATGGTCGTCAATGGCGATCCTCAACCGCGCCGCCTGGAAGGACTGCCGCAGAAGCGACACCTCGTTGATGGCAAATGCCGCGTGTGCGGTGCCGGCGGCGTCGAGGGCACGCATCGCCAGGGGATGGACCACCGTCTCGACCGCGGCGGCGAGGCGCTCCGGCAACCCGTCCTCCCTGTACTCGTTCATCAGGAAGCCGACCGAGCCGCAGTTCATCCCGTAGATGCGCTTGCCGGTGTTCATGAATGCGTGCAGCGTCTGCAGCATGAGTCCATCGCCGCCGAGGGCGACGATGGTGCCGGCTGCCTCCGCCGGGACCGCGCCGTAGCGTGCCGCAAGCCGCTTCTGGGCAACTGCCGCCTCGTCGGCGCTGCTGGCGATGAAGGCGATCGTTGTAGTGGTTCCCGTCATCCTGCTGCCGGCCATGGCGGCCCTCGGAGTGGACGCTCCCGGGCCGTAGCACGCCGGCCGCGGTATTTCCAACCGCCGATCGGTGGTTGCGGGCGCGCCCGGCG
>JBBDMC010000098.1:2673-5837 GCA_040878485.1 Bauldia sp.
ACTGCTCGCTTCGCTCCCGTTGCCGGAGACGAATCGCCCATGCCAGCCGATCCGGCACGCTTCGTTCTGACGCTGTCGTGCGGCGACCGGCGGGGGATCGTCGCCGCAGTCGCCAACTCGATCGCCTCGCAGGACTGCAACATCGTCGAGAGCGCCCAGTACGGTGATCCGGAGAGCGAGCGCTTCTTCATGCGGGTGGCCTTCGCGGCGCCGCCGTCGGTGACCATGGAAAGCTTCGGCCGCGGCTTCCATCCGGTGGCGACCGCCTTCGACCTCGACTGGACGCTCCACGACGTGTCGGTCAAGCCGCGGGTCCTGATCTTGGTCTCGAACTTCGGCCACTGCCTCAACGATCTGCTCTACCGCTACTCGATCGGCCAGTTGCGCATGGAATTGGTGGCGGTGGTCTCCAACCACCAGACCATGCGGCGACGGGTCGAGGCGGAAGGGCTCCGCTACGTCGACTTTCCGATTGCCCCGAAAACCAAGAAGAAGCAGGAGGCGGCGCTGGCGGCGCTGATTAAGGCCGAACGCATCGATCTGGTGATCCTCGCCCGCTACATGCAGATCCTATCGAAGGATCTGGCGCTCGGCCTGGCGGGGCGCTGCATCAACATCCACCACTCGTTTCTGCCGAGCTTCGCTGGGGCGCGTCCGTACCAGAAGGCGCATCGGCGCGGCGTCAAGCTGATCGGTGCCACCGCCCACTACGTGACGCCGGAGCTCGATGCCGGGCCGATCATCGAGCAAGACGTGAGCCGCGTCGATCATTCGATGTCGGTGGACGATATGGTGGCAACCGGCCGCGACACCGAGGCGACGGTGCTCGCCCGGGCCGTGCGTTTCCATTTGGAGCACCGGGTCCTGATCAATGGCAACCGCACCGTCGTCTTCCGCTGACGGCGGCGCGGCGCTGATCGACGGCCGCGCCGTGGCCGCCGAGATCACGGCGCGGATCGCCGACGAGGCCCGGCGGCTAAAGAACGAGGCGGGCGTCGTTCCCGGCCTCGCCGTGGTTCTCGTCGGTGACGATCCGGCGAGCCGGATTTACGTTGCCGGCAAGGGCAAGCGAGCCGAAGAGGTCGGATTCCATTCGGTCGAATACACCCTGCCGGCGGCCACCGCCGAGGCGAGGCTGCTGGCGCTCATCGAAGGGCTGAACCGCGAGCCGGCGATCCACGCCATCCTGGTTCAACTACCGCTGCCCGCCCAGATCGACCGGACACGCGTCATCGAGGCGATCCGGCCCGAGAAGGACGTGGACGGGCTTGGCCCGGTGAACGTCGGGCGGCTCGCCAACGGCTGGGTTGACGCCATGGTGCCGTGCACGCCGGCCGGCTGCCTGATCCTGATCAAGCGCGGGCTGCAGCGGCCGCTCGCCGGCCTCAACGCCGTCGTCGTCGGCCGCTCCAATCTGGTCGGCAAGCCGATGGCCCAGTTGCTGCTCGCCGAGAACTGCACCGTCACCATCGCTCACTCGAAGACCCGCGATCTGCCGGCCGCCGTCCGCGGTGGCGACATCGTCGTGGCGGCGGTCGGCAAGGCGGAACTCATCCGCGGCGATTGGATCAAGCCCGGCGCGGTGGTCATCGACGTCGGCATCAACCGTATCGCCGCGCCGGAACGGGGCGAGGGTATGACCCGGCTCGTCGGCGATGTCGCGTTCGCGGAGGCATCTCAAATCGCCGGTGCGATCACGCCGGTGCCGGGCGGCGTTGGCCCGATGACGATCGCCATGCTGATGGCCAACACGCTCGCCGCCGCCTGCCGCAGCCTGGGGCGCAAGCCGCCTGCCTTCCCGGCTTGACCGGAGGACGAGGTGGGCGGGTTCAGCGCTCGCGGAAGGCACGGTGGAAGGAGGCCGCCAATGGACCGACCAGGTAGTCGAAGGCGGTGCGCTCTTCGGTGGTGATCATTACCGTCGCCGACATGCCGGGGTAGAGCTTGATCTGCGGGCTCGCGGCCATGTCCTCGCGGTCCACGGCGACGAGCGCCTTGTAGTGGGACAGGCCGGTGCGCTCGTCGGTGAGGCGGTCGGCCGAGATTTCGGTCACGGTGCCGTGGATCAGCGGCGTGGTCCGCTGTTTGTACGAGGTGAATTGCACCTCCGCCCGCATGCCCGGGCGAACGTCGGCGATGTCCTCGACGCTGATCTCCGCCTCGACCACCAGCGAGGTGGCGTCGGGCACGATTTCAAGGAGACGCTCGCCGCGGCCGATGACGCCGTCGACCGAGAATACGCTGAGCCCGACGACCGTACCGTCATAGGGGGCGCGAACGATTGTCCGCTCCAGAGATGCCAGCGCGTTGTCGAGGCGCGGCGCGATGTCGAGCAGCTTAGAGCGGGTTTCCCGGAGGCTGCTGGAGATGTCCGCCGCCCGATCCTTGCCGAGGAGCGCGATCTGGCCGCTGAGCTCGGCGATCGCCTGACGCGCCTGGGCGGTCGCCGCGTCCATCTCGGCAAGCTGTCCACGGATGCCGGCCTCGGTGCGATCGAGCTGTAGCATCCTGGCGCGAGGAATCAGCTCCTTGTCGAGCAAGCCTTTCAGGCTTTTCTTCTCGCCGATCACCGAATCGAGTTGTTCCTGGTAGGTCGCCTTCTGCGCATCGTTTCCGGCGATCCCCGCCCGCTGTTGGGCGATGCGCTCGATAAGCACCTGCTGTTCGCCCTCAAGCGCCGCCCGGCGGCCCTCGAACTCCGCGATCTGGCCGTCAATGGCGGCCGTGGCCGATGAGTCGCTGCGGGCAAGGAGCACCGGCGGGAAGACAATGGTCGCCCGTCCTTCGAGCTCGGCAGCAAGGCGCGCCTCGACCGCCAGGAGAGTCGTCCGCTGCTCGGTCAACACGTCGACCTCGGCCCTGGTCTGGGTATCGTCGAGCACCAGCAGCACGTCGTCCTTTTCCACCCGGTCGCCTTCGCGGACGCGAATCTGCCTGACGATGCCGCCATCGAGGTGCTGGACGCTCTTGCGATTGCCTTCGACCTTGACCACGGCGTTGCCGACGACGGCGCCGTTGAGCGGCGCGGTGAGGGCCCAGGCGCCGAAGCCGCCGAAGAAGACTAAGAGGATGGCGAAACCGGCCCCGACCGCGCCTCTGGCGGAGTCGCTCGGCGGCGGCGGCGCCTCCGCCCGGGCGCCCAGCTGCGGCGGGGGTGTGGCGAT
>JBBDMC010000099.1:0-2387 GCA_040878485.1 Bauldia sp.
TCGGGCCGCGACCGCGGCACGCCGGCGGCGACCATGTAGCAGTCGCCGATGGTCTTGATCTTCTCCAGATCGTATTTTTCGACGAGGTTGTCGAAGCACTGGAAGACCTCGTTCAACAGATCGACCAGCTGCAACGGCGTCATGGTCGCCGCCATCGGGGTGAACGCGACAACATCGGCGAACAGGATCGACGCCGCGTCGTGATGGGCGGCGATCGTCCGGTGCTCGGCCTTTAGCGCCTCGGCAATCTCCTTCGGCAGGATGTTGAGGAGCAGCATCTCCGACCGCTCCTGGAAGAAGTTGCGCTGGCCGACGAAATAATAGAGCACGCCGAAGCCGATCAGGATTACGGCGCCGATGTTGAGGGCGAAGAACCAGGTGACGAACGCTTCGGAGAGGGCGACCGGCGGCAGGTAGGGCTGCAGGATGGCGCTGACGATGAGCAGCCCGATGAAGCCGAGAAGCCAAAAGAGAGTGTGGCGCAAATCGCCGAGGACTACCGAGCCGAGTGGGCAAAGGGCCGCCCAGATGATCACCGCGCTCGAGTTCTTGAAGCCACCGAGACTCATCATGAGAAGCCAGGGGAGCAGCAGGAACATCAGCAGCTGGGTAACGCGGTAGAAGCCGAGGTGGTGGGTGACCGCGAACAAGGCGGTGTTGGCAAGGCCGACGATGGCGTACGAGCCCGGGATGAAACCGGCGAGGCCGGCGCCGGCGGCGAAGTAGACGGCGCTCCACAGGATGGCGGCCGGGACGACGGCGAGCGATAGGGAGACGACCAGCCGCTTCTGCAGGGCGACGTCGGTACTGTCGGCTGGATCGGCGCCGACGCGGGCGATGCCGGCGAACAGCCGCCGAAGAAGGCCGGTTTCCATCGGACGCATCATACGCGGGTCGCGTGTGGTGTTGCGTGGCAGACCGCGCGGAGCCGCCATATTGCCCCGCAGCATGGGCTATGCTAAGCGAACCGCCAACTTGCCGGGCAGGGACGTCGCGCGGCGGACCTGCTCGAAAGAACAATCCGTTCAGGGCCTTACGATGACGGGCGGGGTCCCCTCCGGATGAGGCCCAGCCACGTCGGGGGTGAGGGGTCAGGGTGGCCGACAGCACTTCTGGTTCATCGGGCGTCGCCGAGCGCTACGCCAACGCGCTGTTCGAGTTGGCGCTCGATGCCCAATCGCTGGCTCCGGTCGAGTCTGACGTTGACCAGGTCGCGGCTCTCATCAACGAGAGCGCCGACCTCAGACGGCTCGTGCGCAGCCCGGTCTTCTCGGCCGACGAGCAGACCCGCGCCGTCGGCGCCGTGCTCGACCGGGCCCAAATCGGCGGCCTCGTCGCCAACCTCATCAAGGTCGCCGCCGCCAACCGGCGGCTGTTCGCGGTGCCGGAGATGGTCGCCGCGTTCAAGCGCCTCGCCGCCCGCCGTCGCGGCGAGGTCACGGCCGAGGTCGTGAGTGCCGAGCCGCTCGGCGATGCGCACGTCGCGGAGCTGAAGCAGGCGCTCAAGGCGTCGCTCGGCAAGGACGTCGAGCTCGCGGCCCGCGTCGATCCGGCGCTGATCGGCGGCCTCATCGTCAAGGTCGGCAGCCGCATGATCGACGGGTCGCTCAGGACCAAGCTCAATGCGCTCAAGCTCGCCATGAAAGAAGTCGGCTGATGGAAATCAGGGCCGCGGAAATCACCGCCATCCTCAAGGAGCAGATCAAGAACTTCGGCAAGGAGGCGGAGGTCTCCGAGGTCGGCCAGGTGCTGTCGGTCGGCGACGGCATCGCCCGCGTCTACGGCCTCGACAACGTCCAGGCCGGCGAGATGGTCGAGTTCCCCGGCGGCATCCGCGGCATGGCGCTGAACCTCGAGACCGACAACGTCGGCGTCGTCATCTTCGGCGAGGACCGCACCATCAAGGAGGGCGACACGGTCAAGCGCACTGGCGCCATCGTCGAGGTGCCGGTCGGCAAGGGCCTGCTCGGCCGGGTGGTCGACGCGCTCGGCAACCCGATCGACGGCAAGGGACCGATCGAAGCCGAGGGGCACCGGCGGGTCGACGTCAAGGCGCCCGGCATCATCCCGCGACGGTCAGTGCACGAGCCGATGCAGACCGGCCTCAAGGCGATCGACGCCCTGATCCCGATCGGCCGCGGCCAGCGCGAGCTGATCATCGGCGACCGGCAGACCGGCAAGACGGCGATCGCGCTCGACACCATCCTCAACCAGAAATCGATCAATGCCAGCGGCGAGGAGACGCGCAAGCTCTACTGCGTCTACGTCGCGGTCGGCCAAAAGCGCTCGACGGTCGCCCAGTTCGTCAGGATCCTCGACGAGAACGGCGCGCTTGGCTACACCACCGTGGTCGCGGCGACCGCCTCGGACCCGGCGCCGATGCAGTT
>JBBDMC010000099.1:2397-5818 GCA_040878485.1 Bauldia sp.
GATGCAGTTACTGGCGCCGTTCTCCGGCTGCGCCATGGGCGAATATTTCCGTGACAACGGCATGCACGCGCTGATCATCTACGACGACCTGTCGAAGCAGGCGGTCGCCTACCGCCAGATGTCGCTGCTCCTGCGCCGGCCGCCCGGCCGCGAAGCCTACCCGGGCGATGTCTTCTACCTGCACTCGCGGCTCTTGGAACGCGCCGCCAAGCTCAACGCCGATAACGGTTCGGGCTCGCTGACCGCGCTGCCGATCATCGAGACCCAAGCCAACGACGTCTCGGCCTACATCCCGACCAACGTCATCTCGATCACCGACGGGCAGATTTTCCTCGAAACTGACCTCTTCTATCAGGGCATCCGCCCGGCGGTGAACGTCGGTATCTCGGTGTCGCGGGTCGGCTCGGCCGCCCAGATCAAGGCGATGAAGCAGGTTGCCGGCACCATCAAGGGCGAGCTTGCCCAGTATCGCGAGATGGCGGCCTTCGCCCAGTTCGGCTCTGACCTCGACGCGGCGACCCAGCGACTGCTCAACCGCGGCGCGCGGCTGACCGAGCTGCTTAAGCAGCCGCAGTTCTCGCCGCTCAAGGTGGAGGAACAGGTCGCGGCGGTCTTCGCCGGGGTCAGCGGATACCTCGACAAGCTGCCGGTCAACAAGGTCGGGGCGTTCGAGGCGGGATTCCTGACGCTGCTGAGGACCACGCACCAGGACATCCTTGCCGAGATCCGCGACAAGCGCGAGATCAGCGACGAACTGCGCGGCCGCCTGCGGGAAGTCGCCGACGGCTACGCCAAGGTGTTCGGGTGATGGTTCTCGCGGCAACGACCGCGAGGGCGTGAGGGCGACGGCATGGCCAGCCTTAAGGCGCTGCGCAACCGGATCGCCTCGGTCAAGGCGACGCAGAAGATCACTCGGGCGATGCAGATGGTCGCCGCCTCGAAGCTGAGACGGGCGCAGGCGGCGGCCGAGGCGGCGCGCCCCTATGCGACGCGCATGAGCGCGGTCCTCGCCAACCTGGCAAGGATGCTTGCCGGCGGCGCCAGCCGGCCGCGGTTGCTTGCCGGAACCGGTGATGACAAGACCCATCTCCTGGTAGTGTGCACTGCCGAACGCGGCCTCTGCGGCGCCTTCAACTCGTCGATCGCCAGGCTGGCGCGCGACCACGCGCAGCGGCTCGAGCGCGAGGAGAAGGAGGTCAAGTTCCTGTGCGTCGGCAGGAAGGGCTTCGAGGCGCTCCGCCGGCTGTTCGGCACGCGGATCATCGAGTCAATCGATCTGCGCGGCGTCAAGCAGGTCGCTTTCGCCGACGCCGACGCTATCGGCAGGAAGGTCCTGGCGCTGTTCAACGAGGGCGCGTTCGACGTCTGCACCCTTTTCTACGCCGAGTTCAGGTCGGTCATGACCCAGGTGCCGACCGCGCGCCGCTTGATCCCGGCGGAAATCCGGGGCGAGGGCGCGGCGGCGACCGGCGGCGCCATCTACGAATACGAGCCGGACGAGGAATCGATCCTGGCCGATCTGTTGCCGCGCAATCTCTCGGTGCAGATCTTCCGGGCGCTGCTGGAAAACGCCGCCTCCGAGATGGGCGCCAAGATGACCGCCATGGACAGCGCCACGCGCAACGCCGGCGACATGGTCGACCGGCTTACCCTCTACTACAACCGCAGCCGCCAGGCGCAAATCACCAAGGAGTTGATCGAGATCATCTCCGGCGCCGAGGCGGTGTAACACGAGCGACGTCGTGGTAGAACCAATGCAAATCTTGGACACAGACTATGGCCGATGACGTCAACAGTCTCGTGCTTGAACATCTGCGACATATCCGCAAGGCCGTCGATGAGATGAGGCTGGATATGATTGATGTCAAGGCGCGGATGAGCGCCGTGGAAGGAACGCTTGGGCATGTCATGACGCAGTTAGCGGTCATCAGCGGCCGAGCAGATCGCATCGAGGAACGTCTCGGCCGGGTGGAGCGTCGACTTGACCTGACCGACGCCTGAACCGCCGGAACGCTGCTGCGGCTCAATCGCGCCGGCACGCGAGATCACCAAGGAACTGATCGAGATCATCTCCGGCGCCGAGGCGGTGTAACCGGATCGAGAAGGGAACATCATGGCCAAGACCAGCACGGCAAAGGCCAACGTCAAGGGCGTCACCGGCCGCATCACCCAGGTGACGGGTGCCGTGGTCGACGTCAAGTTCGACGGCAGCCTGCCTGCCATCCTCAACGCGCTGGAGACAGACAACCACGGCAACCGCCTGGTGCTCGAGGTCGCCCAGCACCTGGGCGAGAACACGGTCAGGACGGTCGCCATGGACTCGACCGAGGGCCTGGTGCGCGGCCAGGAGGTGACCGACACCGCCGAACCGATCGCCGTGCCGGTCGGCGAGGAGACCCTCGGCCGCATCATGAACGTGATCGGCGAGCCGGTCGACGAGGCGGGGCCGGTGAAGACGCAGCAGAGGCGCGCCATCCACCAGCCGGCGCCGGCCTACGTCGAGCAGTCGACCGAGGCGCAAATCCTCGTTACCGGGATCAAGGTGGTCGACCTTCTGGCGCCCTACGCCCGCGGCGGCAAGATCGGCCTGTTCGGCGGCGCCGGGGTCGGCAAGACGGTGATCATCCAGGAGCTGATCAACAACATTGCCAAGGCGCACGGCGGCTATTCGGTGTTCGCCGGGGTCGGCGAACGGACCCGCGAGGGCAACGACCTCTATCACGAGATGATCGAATCGGGCGTCAACAAGGACCCGAAGAAGAACAACGGCTCGGCCGCCGGCTCGAAATGCGCGCTGGTCTACGGCCAGATGAACGAGCCGCCGGGGGCGCGCGCCCGCGTCGGCCTCAGCGGGCTGACCGTCGCCGAGTATTTCCGCGACCAGGGCCAGGACGTCTTGTTCTTCGTCGACAACATCTTCCGCTTTACCCAGGCGGGGTCGGAGGTGTCGGCGTTGTTGGGCCGCATCCCGAGCGCCGTCGGCTACCAGCCGACGCTTGCCACCGACATGGGGGCGCTGCAGGAGCGCATCACCTCGACCCACAAGGGCTCGATTACCTCGGTGCAGGCGATCTACGTACCCGCCGACGACCTGACCGACCCGGCGCCGGCGACCTCCTTCGCCCACCTCGACGCGACCACCGTGCTCAACCGGGCGATCGCCGAGAAGGGCATCTACCCCGCCGTCGATCCGCTCGATTCGACCTCGCGCATGCTCGACCCGCGCGTCGTCGGCGAGGAGCACTACAACGTCGCCCGCCGCGTCCAGGAGGTGCTGCAGCGCTATAAGCAGCTGCAGGACATCATCGCCATCCTCGGCATGGACGAGCTGTCAGAAGAGGACAAGGTCACCGTGGCACGGGCGCGCAAGGTCGAGCGCTTCCTGTCGCAGCCGTTCCACGTCGCCGAGGTGTTCACCGGG
>JBBDMC010000100.1:0-1979 GCA_040878485.1 Bauldia sp.
CCCCCGCCGCCCGGCTCATGGCGCGCCGGTTGGGCTGCATGTCGGCGACCATACCGGTCATCGCGGCGATCGACAGGGCGAGCGAATCGAAGGCGTCGAACACCGGCTCCTTGTCTTCCTGCATGTCCTTGGCGTAGGCGAGCGGCAGCCCCTTCATCACCACCATCAGCGCGGTGAGGGCGCCGATGATGCGGCCGGTCTTGGCGCGTACCAGCTCAGCCGCGTCGGGGTTGCGCTTCTGCGGCATGATCGACGAGCCGGTGGTGAAGCGGTCGGAGAGACGGATGAAGGCGAACTGGGCGGTCGACCAGATCACCACCTCCTCGGCGAAGCGCGACAGGTGCACGGCGCAGAGGCTCGCCGCGGCCAGGGTCTCGATGACGAAGTCGCGGTCGGAGACGGCGTCGAGCGAATTAGCCGCCGGCCGCGCGAAGCCGAGTTCGGCGGCGGTCATCTCGCGATCGATCGGAAACGAGGTGCCGGCGAGGGCGGCGGCGCCGAGGGGGCATTCGTTGAGCCGGGCCCGTGCGTCGGCGAAACGACCGCGATCGCGGGCAATCATCTCGACATAGGCGAGCAGATGATGGCCGAAGGTGACCGGTTGGGCGGTCTGGAGATGGGTAAAGCCGGGCATGACCAGGGCGGCGGTCGCCAGCGCTTTCTCGGCGAGCGCGTTCTGAAGACTCCTGAGCGCCTCGTCAGTCACGTCGATCGCGTCGCGCACCCAGAGCCTCAGGTCGGTCGCGACCTGGTCGTTGCGCGAGCGGGCGGTATGGAGGAAACCGGCGGTCGGGCCGGCCAGCTCGGCGAGCCGTGCCTCGATGTTGAGATGGATATCCTCCAGGGCGCGCGAGAACTTGAACGTGCCTGCCTCGATTTCTCGCAGAATCGTGTCTAGACCGGCGGCGATCTTTTCGGCATCGTCCGCCGCGATGATGCCCTGATGGGCCAACATGCGGGCGTGCGCCTTCGATCCCAGGATGTCCTGGCGGAAGAGCCGCCGGTCGAAGTCGATCGACGCGTTGATCTCCTCCATGACGGCGCCGGGGCCTTGGCTGTAACGGCCGCCCCATATGGGGTTCTTCATGATCGGACGCTCCGGGATGTTCAGCGGATGCTAGACGAATTGCGGGTAGGGCGGCGGGCAGCAGTACTCGTCGCCGCCGCCGCCGCCGCTGGCATACTCGCCGGATCGATCGCGGTATATGTCAAGCAGTCGAGCAAAGGCAACGGCGAGACGGCAGCCCTGGCGGCCTGCGCCGGGGCCCGCGAGGCGGTGGCGAGGGTGGCGCCGCTCGCCGTCGGCGAGGTCGCCGCCTTCCGCGTCGCCGAGCCGCCGCACCTGGTCGGCGACCTCGCCTTCCTGGCGCCCGGCGGGGAGGAAACCGGGCTGGCCGGCTTCGCCGGAAGGACGGTGCTCCTCAACCTGTGGGCGACCTGGTGCGTGCCGTGCCGGACGGAAATGCCGACCCTCGATCGGCTGGAGGGCGAACTCGGCGGCGACTACTTCGCGGTCGTTGCCGTCAACGTCGATGTGCGCAATCCCGACGGCGCCCGAGCGTTCCTCGACGATATCGCCGTCAGGCGCCTGACCTTCTACTCCGACCCGACGACGGCGATCTTCAACGGCCTGAGGCGGCGCGGGCTGGCGTTCGGCCTGCCGACGACGCTGCTCATCGACGGCAAGGGATGCTTGATCGGAGTCGTCGAGGGGCCCGCCGCTTGGGACTCAGAGGACGCCAAGAAGCTGGTCAGGGCAGCGATCGGCTAGCCGGTCAGGCGACGTGCTTGGCCAGGGCCGGCGCTTCCGGCCGACGGACCGGCGAAGCAGGCCGGTCGCGTTCGTAGACCTCGCGAGGCAAAGGTGCTCAGTTCCTCCATGGCACTGCCAACGTGCCGACGTCGCGGCTATGCGGTGGAGCGAGTCTCAATCGCCCGCACTGCCGCGGCAGCGGATTCGCCGACACCGGGATCGTGGA
>JBBDMC010000100.1:1989-5808 GCA_040878485.1 Bauldia sp.
ATAAAGGGCGGCGTCGGCGGCCTGCAGCAACGAATCGAGCGTAGAGCGCGGGTGTGCCTGCGCCACGCCGGCGCTGACGGTGGCGTTGACGGCGAGGCCGTCGATGTTGCGGCACGCCTCGCTGAAGTTCGCCCGGATGCGCTCGGCGGCGACAAATGCGGCGGCGACGCTGGCGCCGGGCAGAACGGCGGCGAATTCCTCGCCGCCCAGTCTGCCGATCAGGTCGGTGCTGCGCAGCGTCCGCTTGGCAGCGTTGCCGAAGACCTTGAGCACATCGTCGCCATGACCATGGCCGAATGTGTCGTTGATCGACTTGAAGCCGTCGAGATCGAACACGACCACCGCGAGTCCCGAGTCGTGTTCCTGACCTGCTGTCAGGATATCCTCGGCGGTGTCGTAGAAGGCACGACGGGTGGCCACGCCGGTCAGCGCATCGGTCGAGGCGGCGATCTTGTGGATCAGTTCGCTGCGCTCGCGGGCCATCGCGACGGTGAAGATCGACGTGCCGATCACGAAAGCCAGCGTCTCGAAGTGGACGAACTCAAGCCATATGACCATGGCGGCGGGGGTCGTCGTGGCAAGGCCGCCAACGGCGGCCTGGACCGCGCCGATGGCCGAGAGCGAACCGTGCAGGCCAAGCAGGACGATCAGCGGCCAGCGGGCGGTCAGCCGTTCGTGCCGGTCGCGCCAGAATTCGTAGGCCGCGGCCAGAAGGAAGGCGGCGACAATGGCGAGGTTGAGAGACAACTGCGTGCCGCCCGAACCACGGAAGGTCGGCACGGCATAGGCGACGAGCCAAGCGAGAGCGCCACCGCCGACGATCGCCGGGTTTACGCGGCGGGCGTTGCACGATCGGGCCGAAGCCCAGATCAGTGCCGGGCTGAGGTTGAGCAGGGTGATCGCGACCACAACCGCCGGCGATCCCACCGTCATGTTGGAGGCAGCCATCATCGGAATGCTGACCGCAAGAACGAGGTTGGAGGCAGCCCACCACAGGGTCGCCGTGGCCTTGCGATTCTGCAGCCAGGCAAAGACCAGAAAGACGCCGCTGACGGCGGCGACGAAGCTGCCGGCGATCATCAATGTCGGCAAGTCTATTTTCATGAGACGACGAACCTCACGATGTCCAGCGGCCGTGCATGACGCGGCTCCCGGCGCCAGGTGCCCGGCCAGCAACGGTACGCGCCCGGTTTTCAGGGCGGGTTAGCGGCGCACCAGAAATCGCACGATTCTGGTCAACCGACCGTTAATCGGGCGTCGCAGCCGGCCGGCTGATGGTCAGGCGATGCGGGCGATCTTCGTCCCGTCTTCAGCGCCGCCGCCTTCATCTGCCCGTTCGACGCGGTTGCGACCACGCGTCTTGGCGCGGTACATCGCCTTGTCGGCGGCGATCAGGGTTTCATCGAGCGTGGCATCAGCGCCGCCAGCGGCGACCCCGGCGCTGACCGTGGCGCCGATTGTCAGGCCGTCGAGCGGCCGGCACGCTTCGGCGAAGGCCCGGCGGACGCGCTCGGCGATGACGAAGGCGGCATCGATCGTGGTGTTGGGAAGAACAACGACAAATTCCTCGCCGCCATAACGGCCGAACAGGTCGCTCGGGCGCAAGAGGCCGCGAGCCGTGTCGGCGAAGAGGCGCAGAACCGCGTCGCCGGTACGGTGCCCGTCGGTGTCGTTGACCGACTTGAAGCGATCGAGATCGAACATGATCATCGCCACCGGCGCGCCGTTCTCCCGGCAGCGGCGGAAGACCCTCTCGGCACTGTCAAAGAAAGCGCGGCGATTGGCGACGCCGGTCAGTGAATCGACATGGGCGGCGTTGATGTATCTCAGCTCGATGCGTTCCTTGCACAGGACCACCATGAAGATGGCCGTGCCGATTGCGTAGATCAGATGCTCGAAGTGGATGAAGCTGAACAGGCTGCTGAGCGGCGGCACGGTGCCGCTCGGCAGTTCGCCGGCGAACAGATCGGCGATGCCGGCGAGGAAGACCAATGCGTGCGCGGTGAAGAACGCAATCAGCGGCCAGCGCGCTCGCAATGGCTCGGCGCGGCCGCGCCACAGCTCCACATTCGTCGCCGCGAGGTAGGCGATCCACACGACGAAGCTGGCGCCGGCGGCGGCGGCTTCATGGCTGATCGGCAAAGGTGCGGCGGCAACCGCCAGCCATGCCACCGGTCCCGCCGCCAGGGCGATCAGAGGTGTGCCGCGACCAACGAAGCAACGCGTGCCGCCCCAGACAAGCGGCGGGACGACGACCAGCAGGCCGGTGGCGATCGTGACGGTTAGCGGCTGGGCCGTCGCAAACCCCGTCGCCAAGCCGCCAATGGCGATCGCGTCGACGAAATTGGCGGCGGACCACCACAGAAGCGCCGGCGCGGAACGAATCTGCGTCCAGGCGCCGAGAAGCAACAAGCCGCTGATGGTCGCCACGAAACTGCCGGCGGCCATCAAGGTTAGGGCATCGAGCTGCATCGAGAGGTGGCCGGCGTTGACGAAGACGTGTGGCGAGTTCGCCGACATTCTTGGTGAAAATCGTTGCAATCTATTAAGCAGCGGTGCTCCGAAACCCGGTCGCGGGGAAAGAGGTCGTTAACCCACGGCTGATGGAAACGCTCATTTCCTCGACCCGCGGTCGCGGCAGCGCAGGTGACGGCCGGTCGCGGCGGTCGCGGTTCCGCCGACGGAAACGATGAAAACGTTGAGGGGCCGGAGTACTGCAATCCGCACTATCGGGTGCGTCGCCGGCGCTCAGCGCGTTGGAACCGGCTTGTCGCCCCGATAATCGTAGAAACCGCGACCGCACTTGCGGCCGAGCCAGCCGGCTTCGACGTACTTCACTAAGAGCGGGCAGGGGCGATACTTGGAATCGGCCAAACCCTCGTAGAGCATCTGCATGATCGACAGGCAGGTGTCGAGGCCGATGAAATCGGCGAGCTGCAGCGGCCCCATCGGGTGATGGGCGCCCAGACGCATGGCGGTGTCGATGGCCTCGACGCTGCCGACGCCCTCGTGCAGCGTGTAGATCGCCTCGTTGATCATCGGCAACAGGATGCGGTTGACGATAAAGGCAGGAAAGTCCTCGGCGACGACCGCGGTCTTGCCGAGGCTGGCGACGAAATCCTCGGCCGTGCGAAACGTCTGGTTGTCGGTGGCGATGCCGCGGATCAACTCGACCAGCTCCATGACCGGAACCGGATTCATGAAGTGGATGCCGATGAAACGGTCGGGGCGGTCGGTGGCGGCGGCGAGCCGGGTGACAGAGATCGACGAGGTGTTGGTGGCGAGCAGCGCCGCCGGCTTGAGGGTGGCGCAGATCTTGGCCAAGATCTCGCGCTTGACGGCCTCGTCCTCGGTCGCCGCCTCGATGACGAGATCGGCGTCGGCGAGCGACTTGAGGTCCGCCGCCGCAACGATCCGCGCCAGGGCGGCGCGGTGATCGGCGTCGCTGATCTTGCCGGCGGCAGCCTGGCGCGCGAGGTTGCCGTCGATCGCCGCCATACCGGATGCGATCCGCTCCGCCGTGACGTCGTTGAGGAGGACGTCGTAGCCGGCAAGCGCGCAGACGTGGGCGATGCCGCTGCCCATCTGGCCGGCGCCGACAATGCCGATCTTGGTGAGGGTCGTGGTCATGGCTGGAACGGTTCCCGCTTGGCTCGCCACCGGCGCCGCCGTCACAAGGCCTTCTCGAGTTCCGGCAAGATCTCGAACAGATCGCCGACCAGACCATAGTCGGCAACCTGGAAGATCGGTGCCTCCGGATCGTGGTTGATGGCGACGATGACCTTGGCGTCCTTCATGCCGGCGAGGTGCTGGATGGCG
>JBBDMC010000101.1:0-4727 GCA_040878485.1 Bauldia sp.
AGGAGCACCGCCGCCGCCCGGCCGGCGATGCCCGCGGTGAAATCGGCGTCGAGCCCGAGGAAGACGGTCGCGCCGGTGAGCAGCCAGATCGAAACCAGCATGCCGGCCGGTGCCTCCTTCGCGGTGGCGGCGATCGCTGAGGGCTCGCGGAACCAGGCGACCTCGACCAGCCGGCCGACGTAGACAACGGTGATGAGCGAGCTTGCGACGATCAGGAAGGCGAGCCACCACCAGCCGACCTCGAACGCGGCGACCACCAGGTACCACTTCGAAACGAAGCCGACGGTGCCGGGTATCCCGATCAGGCTCAGGCCGGCGATCGCCAGCGCGGCCGTGGTCAACGGCATCGTGCGGCCGATGCCGCTGAGATCGTCGATCTTCACGGTTCCGGCGCGGAACATCACCGCGCCCAGCGCCATGAACAGGGCGCCTTTGGTGAGGGCATGGCTGACGATGTGGACGAGGCCGCCGGTCAGGCTGGTCGCCGTCGCCAGCGCAACGCCGAGGGTGATGTAGCCGATCTGGGCGACTGAGGAGTAGGCGAACAGGCGCTTGGCGTCGGACTGAAACACGGCGACGGCGGCGGCGGCGAAGATCGCGGCGACCGAGAATGCCGTGAAGATCGGCGTCACCGGCAGGTCGGAGAACACAAACCCGGCGCCGAACACCGAAAACAGGAACCGCAGCAACAGGTAGATGGCAACCTTGGTGGCCGTCGCCGCCAGAAACACCGTCGCGGTCGACGGCGCGTAGGCATAGGCGTTGGGCAGCCAGACGTGCAGCGGAAACAGCGCCAGCTTGAGGCTGATGCCAACCGTGATGAATGCCATGGCGGCGAGGACCGGGCGCGTCGACTCGACCGAGACGATGCGCTCGGCCATCAGGCCGAGATTGAGCGTGCCGGTCATCGCGTAGATGAGACCGACGCCGATGACGTAGAAGGTCGCGCCGATGGTGCCGAGGATCAGGTACTGGTAGGCGGCCACCAGGGCGCGGCGGTCGCGGCCGAGCGCAATCAGCGCGTAGCTCGACAGCGACGATATTTCCAGAAAGACGAAGGCGTTGAAGGCGTCGCCGGTGATGGCGATGCCGAGCATGCCGGCGAGCGCCAAAAGATACATGGTGTAGAACCAGGCCACCCGGTCTGCCGCGATCTCGCCCGCAACGCTGCGTCGCGCGAACGGCGCGATCACCGCGGCGACGACGGAGACAAGCACGAGGATCAGACCGTTGACCTCATCGACGCGGTACTCGATGCCGATCGCCGGCTCCCAGCCGCCAAGGTGATAGGAAATGGCGCCCCCGCTGAGAACCTGATCGAGGAGCAGAACCGCGATCACCGGCACTGTCCAGGAGACGACGGTGGCGATCACCCAGGCGAGGCCAGGTCGCCGCACCATTGCGCACAAGAGCGCTCCCAGCAGCGGCACCACCACCTGCAAGGCGGGCAGGTGCGCTTGCATCAACCCTCGGATTCCCGCGCGAAGATCTCGTCTTCCTCGATCGTTCCGTAAGCTTCATTGATGCGGATGACGAGAGCGAGGCCGAGGGCAAGGGTGGCGATGCCGACGACGATCGCCGTCAGGATAAGCACGTGCGGCAGCGGGTTGGCGTAGACGGTAAAGCCCGCCGCCTTGATCGGCGGGGTGCCGCCGAGGATCTTTCCCGGCGCGATGTAAAGCAGGTAGACCGACGTCTGGAACAGCGACAAGCCGATCAGCTTCTTGATCATGTTGCCGCGGGCGATGACGATGTAGAGGCCCGACACCATCAGGAACACGGTGATCCACTGGTTGAAGTGGGCGATGAGGCCGCCGACGATCTCGCTCATCGGCGCCCCCTGCCCGCGAACGTGTAGAAGATGGCGAGCATGGTCGCGGAGACCGTGACGAAGACGCCGAGCTCAACCAGGAACACGCCCCACTCCTGACCGTGCACCGGGTCGTGGGCGAGATGGGAGTAGTCGAGGAAATTGCCGCCAGTGAGCATCCCGGCCACGCCGACGCCGGCGTAGATGAGGGCGCCGAATGGGATCAGCGCTTCAACAACGGCGACCGGGATGATCCGCATCACCGCGCCGAGACCGTTGATCAGCGTAAAGAGAATGAACGTCGCCCCGGCGATGACGCCGGCCTGGAAGCCGCCGCCGGGACCGTAGTCGCCGTGAAACTGCACGTAGACGGCAAACAGCAGCATCAGCGGCAGGATCAGCTTGGTGGTGACGCGCAGGATCACGTCGAGACGCATCGGCGCCGGCTCCTAGTTGCTTCCGTCGCCGTCGCGCGACGCGCGCTTGAGCAACAGGAGAACCGCGATGCCGGCGGTGAAGATCACGATCGTCTCGCCGAGCGTGTCGAAGCCGCGGTAGCTGGCCAGAACCGACGTCACGACGTTGGGGATGCCGGTCTCGGCGACGGATCGCTGAACATAGTCGGGACCGGCGAGGTGAACCGGCGTCGCCGCCATGCCGAAGGGCGGTTGGCCCGAAACCGCCCAGATGAGAACGGCGCCGGTGACCCCGGCGACGAAGAGCGGCAGCAGCGGGGAGTGGGCCGGCGGCGCCTCGTCGGTCTTGGTGAGGTACAGGGCGCCGAGCATCAACACCATGCCAATGCCGGCGCCGACCGAGGCTTCGGTCATGGCGACGTCGACCGCGTCGAGCACGATCAGCACGCTCGCCATCAGGAAGCTGTAAACGCCGGTCAGGACCGCCACGGCGAACAGGTTGCGCACGCGCACGACGCCGATCGTCGTGGCGGCGAGCAACGCCAGCAGCACCATCGTGATCAGGGCTTCGATTGCACTGCCTCCTCGGAGATCGTTTCCGCCTCGACGCCCTCGGCGAGGACCGGCTTGACGCCGGCATGGAGAGCGGCGCGGGCAACGGCGTGGGTCGCCACCGGACTCAACAGACCGAAGAACAGAACCAGGAAGACGAGCTTGACCGTCACCAAGCTGGCCCCGGCGAGGACCATAAGGCCGACGAGGATGAGGCCGGCGCCGAGGGTGTCCGAGACCGAGGCGGCGTGCATGCGGGTGAACACGTCGGGCATGCGGATGAGGCCGATCGCGCCGATCAGCATGAAGACGCCGCCGGCGAGGGCGAGACCGCCGCCCAGCCACTGGCGGAGGAGATCGAGTGTCATGCTCCCCCCTCCTCTTCGCCGGCGTGGCCGAGGGCGCCGAAGCGCAGGTACTTCAAGACGGCGAAGGTGCCGATGATGTTGAGCAGCGCATAGGTGAGGCCAATGTCGAGGAACTCGGGGCGTTCGGTCAGGAACCCATAAAGGGCGAGGATGAGGATCGCGGCGTTGCCGATGGCGTTGCCGGCGACCAGGCGATCGAACACGCTCGGCCCGACGAGGGCGCGCGCCACCATCAGGGCGGTCGCCGCCAGCACGGCCACCATGGCGGCGGCAAGCATCAACCGGCGCCCTCCAGAACGGTGACGCGGCGATCCATCTCGCCGGTCTTCAGCCCTTCGGCGCTGGCCTCGGTCAGGGCATGGACGAGCAGGGCATGATCGCGATGGTTGACCTCGACGGTGATGGTGCCCGGCGTCATGGTGATCGAATTGGCGTAGGTGACGGTGCCGACGGGCCGACGTTGCGAAGTCCCGACGCGGACGATCCGCGGCGAGATCGGTAGCGACGGCTTGACGATGACCATTGCGACGGCAAAGGCGGCCTTGACGATCTCCACGATCAACCACGGCCAGTAGACGAAGGCGGCGCGTGGGAGAAGGTCGATCGGGTGTCCCTCCTCGTCGGCGTAGTCGAGACGAAGCCCGAGCCAGGCGATGAGGAGCGCGGCGAGCGCGCCCGATGCGACCAGGAAGGCGGTGTAGTGCCCGGAAAGAAGCAGCCAGAAAGCGAACAGGACACCGGCAAGGCTGATGGCGCGCATGGGATCGCTCGGTAAAGGGACGCCGCCGTCGAATCGCGCCCATTATTGACCCTATCGCGAACCGACGTTCAACCGGTCACCTTGCTTTCACGTCTATTTGTCGTTGAGGATGGGCGCGGAAGAGCCCATGTAAGGGCCCGTTCCCCAAGCCATCAGCCGCAATCCAACGGATGAGACCATGACGTCGACCTCGAACCGTCGCAAGATCGTCAAAGCGGAGGCGGAATGGCGGCAAATCCTCACGCCCGAGCAGTTTCACGTCACACGCATGGAGGGTACGGAACGCCCGTTTTCCGGCCCTTATTGGGATGAACATCGGCCCGGCCTCTACCGCTGCGTTTCCTGCGGCGTGCCGCTGTTCCGCTCCGATGCCAAGTTCGATTCCGGCACCGGCTGGCCGAGCTTTTTCCAGCCGGTCGCGCCCGACGCGGTCGAGGAAATCAGCGACCGGTCGCACGGCATGGTGCGCACCGAGGTCAGGTGTTCAAGCTGCGAGGCTCACCTCGGCCACGTCTTCAACGACGGACCGCGGCCGACGGGGCTGCGTTATTGCATGAACGGAACGGCGCTGAGGTTGGAGCCGGATGACAAGCCCTGAGCGTGAAGCCAGCGCCCACGGCGCCGGTGCCGGCCGCGCCAGCGCGATCCGTCCGCCGGTCGCCGACAAGCGGCCGGTGACGACGGTTCACCACGGCATCTCGCGAACCGACGACTACGCCTGGCTGCGCGCCGAGAACTGGCAGCAGGTGATGCACGATCCCGCCGCGCTCGCCGCCGACATCCGCGCCTACCTCGAGGTCGAGAACGCCTATGCCGCCGCG
>JBBDMC010000101.1:4737-5806 GCA_040878485.1 Bauldia sp.
CCGAACGTCTGGGCGCCGGCGCCGTCCTCGAGGAGCGGTGATGGCCGACGTCGAGCCATTGCGGCTGGCGCTTGTCAAGGAGATGCGCGCCAAGATCAAGGAGGATGATTTCACCGTCCCGGCGGCCGACGGCGATTACGCCTATGCGAGCCGCTACGAGCACGGCGCCGAACATCCGATGGTGGTGCGGACCCGCCGTGCCGGCGGCGACGAGAAGGTTTTGCTCGACGCGCACGCGATGTCGCAGGGCAAGGCCTATTTCCGACTCGGCGGCTTCGCCCACAGCCCCGACCACAAGCTGATCGCCTATTCCCGCGACGACAAGGGCTCGGAGTATTTTACCATCCGCGTGCGGGATGCGGAGACCGGCGCGGATCTCGCCGACATCATCCCGGCGACGACCGGCGGGGCGGTCTGGGCCAACGACGGCAGGACGCTGTTCTATGTCTGGGTCGACGCCAACCACCGGCCGGCGAAGGTCTTCCGCCACGTGGTCGGCACCGACCCGGCGAACGACGTGGCGGTTTACGGGGACCGCGATCCGGGCTTCTTCATCGGCATCCGCAAGAGCCAGTCGCGCCGGTACATCGCGATCGAGACCCACGATCACGAAACCTCGGAAGTGCGGGTCATCGACGCCGACGCGCCGCAAAGCGAACCGCGGCTCGTCGCCAGGCGGCGCAGGGCGGAGGAATACCACCTCGATCACGGCGGCGAGCGCTTCTTCATTCTCACCAACGCCGGTGGCGCCGAGGATTTCAAGGTCGTCACCGCCCCGATGGCGACACCCGACCGGCGCTACTGGCGCGATCTGGTGCCGCACAAGCCGGGACGGCTGATTCTCGATTTCACCGTCTACAAGGATTTCCTCGTCCGGCTCGAGCGCGAATCGAGCCTGCCGCGCATCGTCATCCGGCATCTGGCGACGGGTGAGGAGCATGCGATCGCCTTCGGCGAAGAGGCCTACTCGCTCGGCATCGCCGGTGGCTTCGAGTTCGACACCACCACCCTTCGCTTCAGCTATTCGTCGATGACGACGCCGACCCAGGTCTACGACTACGACATGGCG
>JBBDMC010000102.1:0-929 GCA_040878485.1 Bauldia sp.
CTGCGGCCGAGCGGCCGCCCCGGTTTCTTGGCCATCACCGCCGCCCCTGCCGTTGACCCGGAAGGCCTGGTCTCATATCTGAAACCCGTGGCGAAACTCGATATCATCACCCTGCCCGACCGCAAACTTCGCATGAAGAGCAAGCCGGTCGAGCGCGTCGACGACGACCTGCGCCGCTTCATGGATGCGATGCTGGAGACCATGTACGAGGCGCCCGGCATCGGCCTTGCCGCGATCCAGGTCGGCACGCCGCGCCGCCTCGTCACCATCGACGTCGCCCAGCGCGAGGACGAGACCGCCGAGCCCGATCCGCAGTTCCTGATCAACCCCGAGATCCTGTGGTCGTCGGACGAGCGCACGACGGCCGAGGAGGGCTGCCTGTCGATCCCGGAATATTTCGCCGAGGTCGAACGCGCCGTCGCCGTGCGCGTCGCCTATCTCGATCGCGACGGCAAGCCGCGCGAGATCGAGGCCAACGGCATCATGGCGGTCGTCCTCCAGCACGAGATCGACCACCTCGACGGCAGGTTGTTCATCGACTACCTGTCGAAGCTGAAGCGCGACATGGTGATCAAGAAGTTCGCCAAGCAGCAGCGGCTGGGGCCGAAGCCGCCGGTGCTGTGACCAGGCCATGGCCTTGCGCGTCGTCTTCTTCGGCACCCCCGAGTTCGCCGTCCCCACGCTCACCGAGATCGTCGGCCAGGGCCACGAGGTTGTGGCGATCTATACCCAGCCGCCGCGTGCCGCCGGTCGTGGCATGGCCGAGCGCCGCTCGCCGGTCCACGAAGTCGCCGCCCGGCTCGCCATTCCGGTGATGACGCCGGCGAGCCTCAAGCGGGGCGAAGAGGCGGCGCGGTTCGCGGCGCTCAAGCCGGATGTCGGCGTCATCGTCGCCTACGGCCGGATCCTGCCGCCGCCGTTCCTCGCCG
>JBBDMC010000102.1:939-5797 GCA_040878485.1 Bauldia sp.
CCCCCGCCCCGATCGCCCGGGCGATCATGGCCGGCGACAGCGAGACCGGCGTCATGGTCATGGGCATGGCGGAAGGGCTCGACACCGGCCCCGTCGCCATGGCCGAGCGCATCGCCATCGGCCCGGAGGCGACGGCCGGCGACCTGTCGCGGAAACTCGCCGCGCTCGGCGCCGACCTGATGGCGCGCGCTCTGTCGGCGCTGTCGCGCGGCGTCCTCGATTTCGCCGCGCAACCGGCGGAGGGCGTGACCTACGCCAAGAAGATCGACAAGGCGGAGACCCGCATCGACTGGTCGCGGCCGGCGATCGACGTTCACAACCACATTCGCGGGCTCTCGCCCGATCCGGGCGCCTGGTTCGAGATCGATCTCGGCAAGGGCGCCGAGCGGGTGCGGGCGCTGCGCTCGCATCTGGTGGCGGTGGGCCCAGCCCCGCTCGCGCCCCGGTGGAGCCGGGAGGCCGGCGCCCTTCCCGGCACCGTTCTCGACGACCAGTTGACCATCGCCTGCGGCGATGGCGCCGTCAGCCTCGTCGAAGTCCAGCGGGCCGGCAAGCAGCCGGTCAAGGCGGCTGATTTCCTCCGCGGTCTGCACACGCCGCTGACGCGGGTTGGCTGATGCCCCGCTTCAAGATCACCATCGAATACGACGGCGGCCCCTTCGTCGGCTGGCAGCGACAGGAGAACGGCCGCTCGGTGCAGCAGGCGATCGAGGAGGCTATCTCTGCCTTCTGCGGCGAGAGCGTCGTCGTCAAGGGCGCCGGCCGCACCGATTCCGGCGTCCACGCCCTGGGCCAGGCCGCCCATTTCGATCTGGCGCGGGAATGGCCGGCCGACACCGTCCGCGACGCGCTCAACGCCCACCTCAAGCCGGAGCCGATCGCGATCCTGTCGGCCGAAGCGGTCGCCGACGACTTCGACGCGCGCTTTTCGGCGGTCAGACGCCACTACCTCTACCGCATCAGCCAGCGCCGGGCGCCGCCGGCGCTCGACCGCGGCCGCGTCTGGTGGGTGGCGGCGCCGCTCGCCGCCGACGCCATGGACGCCGCCGCGCAAGCGCTCGTCGGCAACCACGACTTCACCACCTTCCGCTCTTCCGAATGCCAGGCGCGGTCGCCGGTCAGGACCCTCGACCATCTCGGCGTGTCGCGCGCCGGCGACGAGGTGCTCGTGCGGGCGAGCGCCCGCTCGTTCCTGCACAACCAGGTCCGCTCGATGGTCGGGTCGCTGAAGAAGGTCGGCGACGGCAGTTGGCCGGTCGCCGCCGTCGGCGAGGCGCTCGCCGCGCGTGACCGCGCCCGCTCGGGGCCGGTGGCGCCGGCCGAGGGGCTCTACCTCGTCGCCGTCGACTATTAGATCGGAGCAATGTCAGGAAAAGCGGAACCGCTTTTCCGTCCGACATCGCGTCAACTCAAAGGGATGGGAGCACGATACGATTCCATCGAATCGGATCATGCTTCAGACTGCGATATCCACGCCGAGCAGCCGGCTGATCAGTCTGGCCAGCGCCAGGCTCACCAGGAAATCGAGGACGACGAATCCGATTGCCACCTCGACCCCGACCGCCAGCGCCCGGCGCGCGATCAGATAGCTGAAGCGCAGCGCGATCGCCAGGGCGAGGACCGAGGGGAAGAACAGCACCTCGCTGCTCAGCAGGCCGGACAGGTCAATCAGGGCGATGGCGGCGAAGGGCAGCACGATCAGGACCGTTGACCAGTTGCGCGCCACGATGTAGGCGGGGTAGTTGCGGCGGATGCCGAGAAACGTCGCCAGCGCCGCCAGCAGCAGCGGCAGCGTGATCCAGTCGAAGGCCAGCGCCAGCCATTTGGCCGCCATGAAGGCCATCTCGTTGAACGTCGCGTCGGCGGACGCGCCGGCCAGCAGGATGCGGCGATCGGCGAGTATCGTCACCGCGTAGACGGGCGCGATCAGGATGATCGCCTGGAACGAGCGCCAGAAGCCCTGGTAGCTGGCGTCGAACAGGCGGATCGCGTTCGGTCTGTCGAGGAACAGCAACCAGGCGCCGTTGAGCGAACGCGCGATCTCGTCGCGAGTGATCACGGGCGCCTCGCGGCGAAGTAGCGATCGAGGAAGCCGCGATAGATCGCGGTCAGCCCGGCGAGGTCGGCGATCGGCACCCGTTCGTCGGTCTGGTGCATGGTATCGCCGACCAGGCCGAACTCGACCACCGGACAGACGTCCTTGAAGAAACGGGCGTCGGAGGTGCCGCCACCGGTCGATTGGCCCGGTGTGATACCGGTCGCTTCCCTGATCGCCGCCGACAGCAGATCGACCAGGGCGCCGGGGCGGGTCAGGAACCAGTCGCTGGCGCCGGGCGCGATCGTGAGATCGTAGGGCGCCTCGTCGGCGGCCGCGCCGATCTCGCCGCTGAGCAGGTCTTCCAGCGCGGCAAGCGACCAGTTGTCGTTGAAGCGGACGTTGAACCGCGCCGAGGCCGCGCCCGGGATGATGTTGAACGCCGGATTGCCGACGTCGACGCTGGTGATCTCGATCCGCGACGGCGGGAATCCGGCGCTGCCCTCGTCGAGGCGGAGCCCGGTCAGCCGCCCGAGGATGCGCAGAAGGTGGGGGATCGGATTGTCGGCGAGGTCGGGATAGGCGACGTGCCCTTGCCGGCCGGCGACCCGGATCGTCGCCGACAGACTGCCGCGCCGGCCGATCTTGATGGTATCGCCGAGACGGCGCCGTGAGGTCGGCTCGCCGACGATCGCCGCGTCGAAACGCCGGCCGCCGGCCAGCGCCCAGTCGATGAGCTTCCGCGTTCCGTTGATCGCCGGCCCTTCCTCGTCGCCGGTGATGGCGAGCGACAGCGTGCCGCTTGTCAGCGGCCGGTCCTTGAGGAAGGCGAGCGCGGCGGCGACGAAGCAGGCGATGCCGCCCTTCATGTCGACCGCCCCGCGGCCGTAGATGGCGCCGTCGGCGACCTGCGCCGCGAACGGCGGATGGCTCCAACCAACTTCATCGCCCGGCGGCACGACATCGGTGTGACCGGCGAAGACCAGGTGCGGCTGACCGCCGCCGACCGAGGCGAACAGGTTGTCGACGTCCGGCGTGCCCGCTGCGCTGAAGGTCTTGCGCTCGACGTTGAACCCGGCGCCGGCAAGAACGCCGGCGAGATAACCTTGCGCGCCGTCGTCGGCCGGCGTCACCGAGCGGCACGCGATCAGTGCCTTGAGCAAGGCGGCCGGATCAGTCGGTTGCGTCATGGCTCGCTGACCGGGAGGGAGGGGGCCCCGGCCGGTTTAGCCAGCCCGGCTGCCGGGCGTCAATCCGGGCCGAGCAGCGGCACCGTTCCGTAACGGTTCGGGCCGGCGCTCCCCGGAATGAACACCAGGGCGATCTCCCACAGGATTCCGACGCCAGGCACAATCGCCAGGAGGACGAACGACCCCGGCAGGCCGATGTCGTGGCACCGCTTCGCCATGACCACGAGCACCCCGGCCAGTGATGGCAGCGCGATCGACCACAGCAGGGCGATGCCGATCGATTCGATCTCGGGATGATTGAGCGCGAAGGACACGATCGCCAGATTAACCGCGTGGATGAACGCGGCGCCGAGGAAATACTCCGTCCGCCCGATCCGCCCGCGCGGGCGGAAGAAGAAGGTGACGAATTGGCGCATGCCGGCGGGACGCATGGAACGGTCACGGTCGGATAAGCCGATCCTCGCGCTCCCGCCGGCGATGTCAATCCCGGCGCGGCGTCACGACCCGGCGAGCGGATCGGCGCCGTACTGATTGTTGCCTGGCGTCCCGCGCAGAATGCCGAGCTCGATCAGGAACCAGATCGCCACGGCCAACTGCGCCAGGTTGAGGATCCAGCCGAACCAGTTGCCGCCGGTCGCCGGGTTGCCGGTCAGCCCCAATATTGCGAGCAGCGCCACCAGCAGGCCAAGGCCGATCAGGATCGCCGCGTAGGTGCCCGGCTTGTCGCGGTCCTGGAACCGTTTGCCCATCAGGCAGTAGGCCGGATAGGCCAGAGCGATCTGCACGATGAACGACAGGATCAGCGCCGTCCGGCTCAACATGCCGAAAATGCCGCCGATGATGACGGTCGCGACGATGCCAACAACGATCAGGCCAACCACCCCGATCCAGAAATCCTGCCGGCCGATGCGGCCCTCCGTGGTCATGTACAGCCGGTTGACGTCGAAATTCATGTGCGGGGCTCCCCGTCTCAGCGTCCGAATCGCGCGCCGAAACTATACCAGCCGCGGCGAGTCGTGAATGCCGGCTTCAGGTCCGGAGGAGCGCGTTGACCGACGTCTTGGCCCGGGTCTTCGCGTCGACCTTCTTGACGATGACGGCGCAGTAGAGCGACGGCCCCCAGTCCTTCCCCGGCAGCGGCTTGCCGGGGAGGCCGCCGGAGACGACCACCGAATAGGGCGGCACCTTGCCGATGTGGATTTCGCCGGTCTCGCGGTCGACCACCTTGGTCGAGGCGCTGATGAACACCCCCATGGAAATGACCGAGCCTTCGCCGACGATCACGCCCTCGACCACTTCCGAGCGGGCGCCGATGAAGCAGTTGTCCTCGACGATGGTCGGGTTGGCCTGCAACGGCTCGAGCACGCCGCCGATGCCGACGCCGCCGGAAAGATGGCAATTCTTGCCGATCTGGGCGCACGAGCCGACCGACACCCAGGTATCGACCATGGTGCCGGCATCGACGTAGGCGCCGACGTTGACGAACGAGGGCATCAGCACGACGCCGGGCGCCACGTAGGCGGAGTGGCGCACGACGCAGTTGGGCACCGCCCGGAAGCCGGCGCCGGCAAAATCGGCCTGGCTCCACCCGGCGAACTTGGGCGGCACCTTGTCCCACCAGCTGCTGCCGGCG
>JBBDMC010000103.1:0-5396 GCA_040878485.1 Bauldia sp.
AGCGCGCAGAACAGGCCGGCGAGCCCGCCGCCGACGATGATCACGTCGTCGGTGAGCGGAGCGCCGGTGTAGCCCGCGCGATCAAGCATGGGTCGCCTCCGCCCGCCACTCGCTGCCGCTCGCCACTTTCGACCTCCCCTCAAGGGGGAGGTTGAGGATGGGCCGCTTCACCGGTGTCAGCTCTTCAAGTTGATCATGCGCTCGACCGCGCGGCGGGCGCGGGCGGCGATCATCGGGTCGATGGTGACCTCTTCCTTCAGCTCGACCAGGCTGTCGAGAATCTTGGGCAAGGTGATGCGTTTCATGTGCGGGCAGAGGTTGCACGGCCGGATGAACTCGATCTCCGGCGCGTCCGCCGCGATGTTGGAGGCCATCGAGCACTCGGTGACGAGAAGGACCTTGGGCGGGCGATGGTCGAGCACCCAGTTGGTCATCTTCGAGGTCGAGCCGGTAAAGTCGGCCTCGGCGAGAACGTCGGGCGGGCACTCGGGGTGGGCCAGAATCCGGATGCCGGGATTGGCGGCGCGGTATTCGCGCAGCTCCTCGCCGGTGAAGCGCTCGTGGACCTCGCAGGCGCCGTGCCAGGCAATGATCTCGACCTTGGTCTGCGAGGCGACCCACTTGGCGAGGTAGCGGTCGGGCAGGAAGATGACTTTGTCGACGCCCAGGCTCTCGACCACCTGAACCGCGTTCGACGAGGTGCAGCAGATGTCGCTCTCCGCCTTCACGTCGGCGGAAGTGTTGACGTAGGTGACGACCGGAACGCCGGGATAGCGCTCGCGCAACAAGCGAACGTCGGCGCCGGTGATCGAGGCGGCAAGCGAGCAGCCGGCGCGAAGGTCCGGGATCAGCACCAGCTTGTCGGGATTGAGGAGCTTCGAGGTCTCGGCCATGAAGTGGACGCCGCACTGGACGATGACGTCGGCGTCGGTCTTCGACGCGGCGACGGCGAGTTGCAGCGAGTCGCCGGTGATGTCGGCGACGCAGTGGTAGATCTCCGGGGTCTGGTAGTTATGGGCGAGGATGACGGCGTTGCGGACCTTCTTCAGCTCGTTGATCGCCTTGACGTAGGGCGCCATCACCGGCCACTCGATCGCCGGGATGACGTTCCTGACCCGCTCGTAGAGATGGGCGGTCTCGGCGGCCACGGCGTCGGTATACTCCAGCGACGGCATCGGCAGCGGCTGGGGGCGCCCGCCCCTGGCCTGTCCTCGCCGTTTGGTTGCCGCAGTGGGCTCGATAGCGGTCGTCATTGTCGCCTCCCGATATATGCTCATATTGAGCATATATGTGACCGGAAAACACCGGCCGAAGCCGGTTCACGATTGATATAAGCACTTCCGGAGCAAAATTCCAATCGCTCCATCCATGAATCCGGCGCATGGCACCGATGTGCAACTTTTGTTTTCTGCCGCAGCCGGCGAGGGCTAGTCTCGGCCGGTATCCATGCTCAAGGAGGACGAATCGGTGACGAGGGAACGCGTCAAGGGCGCGCCGCGCTTGCGGTCGGTCCCGGTGGTCGTCCTGGCCGGGTGCCTGATCGCGGCGATCAGTTTCGGCCCGCGCTCGACGATGGGCTTTTTCCTGACGCCGATGTCGAACGAGTACGCGTGGGGCCGCGAGGTGTTCGCGCTGGCGATCGCCATCCAGAACCTCGTCTGGGGCGCCAGCCAGCCCGTCGCCGGCATGCTCGCCGACAAGTTCGGCACGGCGCGGGTGCTGACCGTCGGCGCCGTCCTCTACGCTTTCGGCCTGGCGCTGATGGCCAACACCAGCGACCCGCTGTCGCTGCAGTTGACCGCCGGCGTCCTCATCGGTCTCGGCGTCGCCGGTTCGGCGTTCATGCTGGTGCTGGCGGCGTTTGCCCGCCTGTTGCCGGAGAGCATGCGCACCATCGGCTTCGGCGTCGGCACCGCGGCGTGATCGGTCGCCCAGTTCGTCTTCGCGCCGCTCGGCCAGGGATTCATCTCGGCCTACGGCTGGCAGACGACCCTGCTGATCATGGCGGCGATCCTCGTCGCCGTGCCGGTGCTGTCGTTCTTCGTCAGGGGCAAGCCGCAGGCGGCGCCGACCACGCGCGGGGAAGCCGACCAGCCGCTCGGCGCGGCGATCGCCGAGGCGTTCCGCCACCCGTCCTACCGGCTGCTGGTCGCCGGCTTCTTCGTCTGCGGGTTCCAGATCGCCTTCATCACCGTCCACCTGCCGCCCTATCTCTCCGACATCGGCATTGCGGCGCTCTACGGCGGCTATGCGATCGCATTGATCGGCTTCTTCAACATCATCAGGTCGATCACCTCCGGCGTGCTCACCGGCCAGATGCCCAAGCGGATCATCCTGGCGGCGCTCTACCTCACCCGCGGGGTGGCGATCGCGATCTTCATCCTGTTGCCGCCGAGCGTCCCCTCGGTCCTCGTCTTCTCGGCGGTGATGGGATTCCTGTGGCTGTCGACGGTGCCGCCGACACAGCAGCTGGTGGTGGTGATGTTCGGCACGCGCTACATGGCGACGCTGTTCGGGTTCGTGTTCTTCTCCCACCAGGTCGGCTCGTTCTTCGGCGTCTGGCTCGGCGGCCGGCTCTACGACGCCTACGGCTCCTACGACATCGTCTGGTGGCTCAGCGTGGGGCTCGGCGTCTTCGCGGCGATCGTCCACATGCCGATCGTCGAGCGGCAGGTCGAGCGGCCGGTGGTGGCGTAGGACCGCGCGCATGATCGTGTAGGGTGGGCAAACGCGCCAAAAGCGCCGTGCCCACGCGCGCCGGGAGACGTGGGCACGCCCTCCGGGCTTTGCCCACCCTACGAGTCGGTGCGCGAATGGATCGATTCAATGCCCTCCTCATCACCCGCGACGAAGCGACCAGAACCCAGTCGGTCGCGGTCAAGATGCTGTCGCCCGACGCGCTGATGGCAGGCGACGTCGACGTGCGCGTCGAATACTCGACGGTCAACTACAAGGACGGGCTCGCCGTCACCGGCAAGGCGCCGGTGGTGCGGCGCTTCCCGATGATCCCCGGCATCGATCTCGCCGGTACGGTCACCGCCTCGTCGCACCGCGATTTCGCGCCGGGCGACAAGGTGATCCTCAACGGCTGGGGGCTCGGCGAGGTGCACCTGGGCGCCTACAGCCAGATGGCGCGGGTGAGCGGCGACTGGCTGATCCCGCTGCCTGAAGGCTTCACCGGAGCGCAGGCGATGGCCATCGGCACCGCCGGGTATACGGCGATGCTCGCCGTCATGGCGCTCGAGCGCCACGGGTTGACGCCCAAGCAAGGCCCGGCCGTGGTCACCGGGGCCAGCGGTGGAGTCGGGTCGGTCGCGGTGGCGCTGCTCGCCGGGCTCGGCTACGCGGTCGATGCAGCGACCGGCCGGCCGGCGGAAGCGGGCTACCTCAAGGCCCTCGGGGCGACCACAGTCATCGAGCGCGGCGAGCTGACCGGCGAGCCTCGGCTCCTTGCCAGGGAACGCTGGGCGGCCGGGATCGACGCGGTCGGCGGAACCGTCCTCGCCAACGTGCTGTCGATGACCAAGGTCGGGGGCGCCGTCGCCGCCTGCGGCAACGCCGCCGGCATGGGGCTCGCCACCTCGGTGGCGCCGTTCATCCTGCGCGGCGTCTCGCTCCTCGGCATCAATTCGGTCACCGCGCCGAAGGCGCTGCGCCTCGCGGCGTGGAAGCGACTGGCCACAGATCTCGACCGCGGCAAGCTCGCCGCCATGACGCGGACGATCGGCTTCGACGACATCATCACAGCGGCGCATGACATCGTCGCCGGCAAGGTGCGCGGGCGCCTGGTGGTCGAGATCGGCTAGGCTATGCGCCGAACAGACGCGGCCATAGGCCGGAGAGGCCGATGACGATCAGATAGATCGCGACGATGTAGTTGAGCAGGCGCGGGACAACCAGGATCAGGATGCCGGCGATCAAGGCGACCAGCGGCTGCAGGATGACGATGTTCAAGTCCATCGGGTGTGTCTCCTTGGCGGACGGGACGGTCAGGGCGATTGGCGGGCGGCGGCTGCGCGCCGCAAGGATCATCCGCCGATCCTGGAGAAATCCGCAACGGCGAGAGTCGCTTGGCGAATTCTGTTCAACAGACGCAGGCGGTTGGCGCGGACCGCCGGGTCGGGGGCGTTGACCAGAACGCGGTCGAAGAAGGCGTCGACCGGGGCACGGAGCTTGGCGAGCGCGCGCATGGCGTCAGCGAAATCCTCGACCTCGACGGCGGCCTTGACCTCGCCTTCCGCCGCGCCGATCGCCTCGAACAGCGCCCGCTCCGTGGGCTCCGACAAGAGCTTCGGCTCAATGTCGCCATCGTAGGTCTCGCCCGATTTCTTCTCCTCCTCGCGCAGGATGTTGGTGGCGCGGCGATAGCCGACCAGCAGGCTCCTGCCGTCGTCGGTGTCGAGGAATTTCCCCAGCGCCTCGACACGGCGGACGATGAGATGGAGATCGCGCTGTTCCGGGAGCGCGAATACCGCGTCGACCAGATCGTGGCGCGCGCCTTGTTGACGAAGCTGCACCTGCAGGCGATCACGGAAGAAGTCCTGCAGGCCGGACACGCCGAACGCGGCGGCAACTTTGTGCATGGTTTCGCGGGCTGTTTCCGGATGGGCCGCCTCCTCGATCCAGCCATCGACCGCCGCAGCCACCAGCTCGTTTCCCTGAGCGAGGTACGCCGAGATCGAACTCGCGAGCGGCTGCCACAGGTCCACTCGAAGTTCATTCTCCAAGACAATCCGGATCACTCCCAGCGCCGCACGGCGGAGCGCGTAAGGGTCCTTGCTTCCAGTCGGCTTCTCGTCGATCGCCCAGAAGCCGACGAGCATGTCGAGCTTGTCGGCGAGCGCGACGGCGATGGCGACCGGGTCGGTGGGAACACGATCGGAGGGCCCGACCGGCTTGTAGTGATCCTCGATGGCCGCGGCGACGGATGGGTCCTCGCCTTGCGCCAACGCGTAGTACCTGCCCATCAGTCCCTGCAGCTCGGGGAACTCGCCGACCATCTCGGTCATCAGGTTGGCCTTGGCGAGGCTGGCGGCGCGCTCGGCTTTGGCGGGATCGGCGCCGACCAGCGGCGCTATCTCCTTGGCGAGACGGACGATGCGCTCGACGCGCTCGCCTTGCGTGCCGAGCTTCTCGTGAAAGACGATATTCTGCGCTCTCAGCTTGGCGAGGCGCTGGTCAAGCGGTTTGCCCTTGTCGGCGTAACCGGGCAACGGCCCCCGGTCGGTCCGCCAGAAGTAGTGCGCGTCAGCAAGCCGGGCGTTGATGACGCGCTCATTGCCGGCGACGATTGCCTTGCCGCCGTCCGGCGCTTCGATGTTGGCGACGAGGATGAAGCGATTTGAGAGGTTCTTTTGTGTCCCGGTCGCGGCAGAGCCGCACCTCGCCTCATGTGC
>JBBDMC010000103.1:5406-5761 GCA_040878485.1 Bauldia sp.
ACTTCGGCCTCCTTTGATGCCGAACTCGGGTGCACCCGAGTTCGGAGGGGGGAGGTCGACGGGCGAAGCCCGGCGGGAGGGGGTGGAGTCTTCCTTGCCTTCGCCACCCCACCCCGGCGCTGCGCGCCGACCCTCCCCCTCCAGGGGAGGGTGAAGCACGAAGCACTTCTGGTTGACGCGGATGGTGGTGCGGACGACCTCCGGCGGAATGTCGAGGAAGGCCTCGTCGAACGAGCCGGTGAGCACGACCGGCCACTCGACCAGGCCCGTGACTTCCTCCAGCAACCCCTCGTCCTCGATCAGCTCGAGGCCGAGCGCGAGCGCCCGGACGCGGGCGACGGCCAGAATGATCTCT
>JBBDMC010000104.1:0-5734 GCA_040878485.1 Bauldia sp.
GGCAAGGAATGGGCGGCTTGCGCCGGTTCACGATTGCCGATTGCGCCGCCGCGCCGGCGCTGTTCTATGCCGACTGGGTTCATCCCATCGGCGAACGTCATGCCGCGCTGGTCGAATACAGGGTTCGACTTCTGGGCCGCCCCTCCGTGGCAAGGGTCGTCGACGAGGCACGTCCCTATCGCCGCTTCTTTCCGCTGGGGGCCCCCGACAGAGACTAGCCTCAGCAGGCGCCTGATTTGAACGGCTGCCTCTGCCAAATGCCCCGCAATCCGAAAGGCCTGACCCATGAAGCTCTATTCCGCCCCGATGTCCTCGTCACCTTACCGCGTCCGCATCGCCCTCCACCTCAAGGGTGTCGCCTTCGAAACCGTCACCGTCCGCCTGCGCGAGCAAGAACAGTACGAGGCGGCCTATCGACGCATCAATCCGCAAGCGCGGGTGCCTTCGCTCGAGCTCGACGACGGGACGATTCTCACCCAGTCGGTGGCGATCATCGACTACCTGGAGCTGGCGCACCCGGAGCCGCCGGTATTCCCGAGCGATCCGGTGGCACGGGCCAGGGCGCTGGCGGTGGCGTTGGCGATCTCCTCCGAAATCCAGCCGTTGAACAACACCAGCGTGCTCAACTACCTGCGCGACCAACTCGGTCAGGACCAGCCGGCGCGCCAGGCCTGGTACGCCCACTGGATACGGACCGGGCTCGCCGCGGTCGAGCGGTTGATCGATGGCGGTCACTATTGCTTCGGGCGCGAACCGACGATCGCCGACATCTGCCTGGTGCCGCAGGTGTTCAACGCTCGCCGCTACCATGTCGATATCTCGGACTTCCCGAAAATCGTCGCCGTCGACGCCGTGGCGACCGCCAACCCGGCCTTCGCCAAGGCCCGTCCCGAGGTCCAGCCAGGCGTCCCGTGAGACCGGCAACAAAATCGCAACGCCCCTCATCTACGGTTTGACCGGTCGCCGTCGACTCCGCATACTGCCCCGCTGAAGGACTGCAATACTGGGGCAACGCCATGAAACGGGTGTTCGCCGTGGGGGGTCCAGCCAGGGCCAAGCGCTGACGCGCCGCCGGGAGCCAGGGACCTGTGATGCGCTCAACACGCTGGATTTCGTTGACGGCCACGATCGCTCTGGCGATCGCGGAGAGCACGAGCGTCGCGGCTGCCGCCAGCAACGTATGCATGGACCTGCAGACGCGTCTGGTTGCCCTCGACCGCGGTGGCGGCGGGCCGTCCGCCGAGACCTACCGCGCGTACGACGGCGCGGTGAGCAATCAGCGGATGGAAATCGAGCGGGCGAGCACCGAGGCGCGTCGCGCCGGCTGCCTCGGCGGTGGCTTCCTCTTTTCGCAGCGTCGGCCCGATCCCAAGTGCGGGCAACTGATGGCGACGATCAGCCAGATGCGCGCCAATCTCGATCGACTGACCGCGGCGCGCGATCAATACAGCAGCGATCCCTACGCCGTCGCCCGTCAGCGCAACGAACTGTTGCGGGCGCTGGCGTTCAACCGATGCGGCGGCAGTTACGCCACCTACGACGGTGGATCGAACAACCGCGGCCTGTTGGCCACCCTGTTCGGCCAGGGACGAGTCCGCACCTGGGGAGAGGACGGCTATTTCAGGGGGAACCTCTATGGAACCTATCGCACGCTGTGCGTCAGGACGTGCGACGGCTACTATTTCCCGATCAGCTTCTCGACCGTGCCCGACAGATTCGCCGCCGACCAGCAGACCTGCCAGGCCATGTGCCCGGGCGCGGAGGTAAGCCTCTACGCACATCACAACCCGGGCGAGGACATCGACGCGATGGTGTCGATCAACGGTGAGCCGTACACGGCGCTGCCGACGGCTTTCCGCTACCGCAGCGAATACGACTCCGGTTGCACCTGCCGCTCGGCGAACGCGAGCACGTTTGCCGAGCTTGCCGCGCAGGCGGCGGCGCTCACCTTCACCGGGGTGGCGGCGGCTGTGCCGGCGATGACGGTGCCGACGCCATCGCCGCGGCCGGCGCCCGGCGAGGATCCAGAGACGCTGGCCAACCGGGCGGGCGGGCTGGTCCCGGGTCCGGTGGCCGCTTCGATCGGGACGGCGGTCGCCGGCGTCGCGGTCGATGGTGAACGCAAGATCAGGGTCGTCGGACCGGAGTATTTCGTCGCCCAGTAGAACCCCTCCGGCCACGAAATCGCGATTCGCCGGAACACCCCCTTTCCTCGCGGCCCGACCTCTGCCAGATTTCGCGTCCCATGGTGCCGGTGACGTTTCACCGGCACAATGGTCGGTTGCCCTGGCCGTGAGCCGGATGCGGGGTGTCGGATCATCAAGCCAGGGAGGCGACTATTGGCGGGGATCGCAACATCTAGACCGGTCGGCGCCGGCCCAGTCCAGGGGGCGCTCGTCGCCGTCGGGCTCCTCATCATCGCCGCCGGCTGCACCAGCGTTGAGGGGTCGGTCGAGACGGGCGCGATATCGGCGGCGGCGACGTACGCCGAGGTCGTCGATGACGGGGTCACCATCCCCGCCGTTGCGCAAGGCAAGCTCGACCCGCGCTACGCGCGGCGCACGGTCAACACGCCGGGCAACATCCCGAACGAGTCCGGCACGATCGTTGTCGACACGCGCAATCGTTACCTCTACCTCGTCCAGGCGGAGGGTAAATCCATACGTTACGGCATTGGGGTCGGCCGCGAGGGTTTTGCCTGGTCGGGCGAGGCAACGATCAAGAACAAGCAGCCGTGGCCGAGGTGGATTCCGCCCAAGGAAATGGTCGAGCGCGATCCGCTCGCGGCGGAGTGGGCCAACGGCATGCCCGGCGGCCGGCTCGACAATCCGCTCGGCGCCCGCGCCATGTACCTTTACCAGGGCAACCAGGACACGCTCTATCGGCTGCACGGTACGGCGGATGCCTCGAGCATCGGCAAGGCGGTGTCGAGCGGCTGCGTGCGGCTGCTCAACCAGGACGTGATCGACCTCTACAACCGGGTGCCGATGGGCACCAAGGTGGTCGTGCTCGGCGATGGCCTGAGCGGGGTGCCGTTGGTCGAGTATCTGTTCCCGGGCGTGTCGTCGCCAAGGGCGCCGACGCCGCCGAGGAACGTCGGCCAGCTCTGAATTGCTACCGCACGACGGTGAGCCTAGTCGCGGCGCGGGTGATGCCGGTGTAGAGCCAGCGGCCGCGATTCTCACGGAAGGCGATGCTCTCGTCGAAGAGCATGACGTCGTCCCATTGGGACCCTTGCGCCTTGTGAACGGTGAGCACGTAGCCGAAATCGAACTCGTCCGATCGCCGCCGCTCGGCCTTTGACAGGGCCTCGGCGGTTCCGTCGAAGAAGGCCGGGTTGATCGAGGCGACCGTTCGCCGCCCGCCGGGATCGCCTTCTTCCGGCGACAGGGTATAGCGGAGCAGACCCTTGCGCGGCTTGCGCGCCCGCTCCACGTGCCACAGGCTGCCGTTCAGCAAGCCGCGACGTCGGTCGTTTCTGAGGCAGACCAGCCTGTCGCCGGCCACCGGCACCGGACTGTCGCGACTGAAAAGCTGGCGGATGCGGCGGTTGAAGTTGCGCCGGGTGATGTTGCGGCCGACCAGAACCTGGTCGGCTTCAAGCACTTCCTCCTGCTCGATGTCGTCGCGCCCGACCACCCGGCTGCCGCCATACGAGCCGGGCGCGAGGGCGCCGCCCTGGCGTACGATCATCGACATGCGGATGATCGGATCGTCGGCCGCCTGGCGGTGGACCTCGGTCAGCATGACGTCGGGCTCGGCGGAGGTGAAGAAGCCGCCGCCGGCGATTGGCGGCAATTGCGCCGGGTCGCCGAGGACCAGCACCGGCGTTGCGAACGACAGCAGGTCGCGGCCGATCTCCTCGTCGACCATCGAGCATTCGTCGATGATGACAAGCGCCGACTTGCCCGCGGCACTGTCGGCGTTGAGCACGAACGTCGGGCCGTTCTCGTCCTCGCCGCGGGGGCGATAGATCAGGCCGTGAATGGTGCCGGCGCCGGCGCAGCCTTTCGCCCGCATGACGTGGGCCGCCTTGCCGGTGTAGGCGGCGAAGGCGACCTCACCATGCACGCTCTCGGCGAGGTGACGGGCGAGCGTCGTCTTGCCGGTGCCGGCATAGCCGAACAGGCGGAAAATCGGCCGGCCGCCGGCCTTGAGCCAATGGCCGACGGCGCTCAGCGCGGCGTCCTGCTGGGGGGACCATTGCACCCGTTACCCCCGATCGCGGAACTTGTTGGTGATCGGATAGCGGCGGTCGCGGCCGAAATGCTTGCGGGTGATCTTGACGCCGGGAGCGGCCTGCCGCCGCTTGTATTCGGCGAGGTAGAGCATCTTCTCCACGCGCCTCACGGTCGCCTCGTCGTGGCCGCGGGCAACGACCTGCGAAATCCGCATCTCGCCCTCGATCAGGCACGCGAGGATGTCGTCGAGCGCCTCATAGGGCGGCAACGAATCCTGGTCGGTCTGGTTCTCGCGCAGCTCGGCGCTCGGCGCCCGGGTGATGATGCTGTCGGGGATGATGGCGCCGTCGGGTCCGAGCGCCCCCTTCGGCCGATGCCGATTGCGCCAGCGGGCGAGCTTGTAGACCTCGGTCTTGTAAAGGTCCTTGATCGGATTGAAGCCGCCGTTCATGTCGCCGTAGAGGGTGGCGTAGCCGACCGAGACTTCGGACTTGTTGCCGGTGGTGACCAGCATCGAGCCGAACTTGTTGGAGACCGCCATCAGGATGGTGCCGCGGGTCCGCGCTTGCAGGTTCTCTTCGGTCACGTCGCGGGCGCGGTCGGCGAAGAGCGGTTGCAACGCCGCCTGGAAGCCGTCGACCGGCGCGGCGATCGGCACGATGTCGTAGCGGACGCCAAGGGTCGCGGCGAGTTCCGCGGCGGCGTCGAGACTCTCGTTCGACGTAAAGCGGTAAGGCAGCATGACGCAGTGGACGCGTTCGGCGCCGAGCGCGTCGACCGCCATCGCGGCCGAGACCGCCGAATCGATGCCGCCGGAGAGACCAAGCACGGCACCGGGGAAGCCGTTCTTGTTGACGTAGTCGCGCAGGCCCAGAACGCAGGTGCGCCAGTTCGCTTCCTCCAGGCCCGGCAGCGCCGCCACCCGCTCGTCGGCGCAGCGCCAGGCGCCCGATTCCTTCAGCCAGTTGACGGTGGTCACCCCCTCCTCGAACTGGGGCATCTGGAAGGCTAGCGAGTGGTCGCCGTGGAGCCCGATCGAGCCGCCGTCGAAGACCAGCTCGTCCTGACCGCCGCACTGGTTGACGTAAACGATCGGCAGCCCGGTCTCGACGACGCGAGCGAGCGCGACCTGCTGGCGGACATCGGCCTTGCCCTGCCAGTAGGGCGAACCGTTCGCCACGATGAGCATCTCGGCGCCGGTCTCCAGCAGGCACTCCGAGACCTGCTCGAACCAGATGTCCTCGCAAATCGGCAGGCCCAACCGAATGCCGCGGAAGCCGACCGGCCCCGGCAGCGGACCGACCTCGAACACGCGCAGTTCGTCGAAGACGCCGTAATTGGGCAACTCGACCTTGTAGCGCAAGCCCTCGACCTTGCCGCCGTCGAGCAGCGCGACCGCGTTATAGACCTTTTCGGCCTCCGGCCATGGCGAGCCGACGATGACGCCGGGACCGCCGTCGACGGTGTCGCCAGCGAGCGCCTCGACGGCGCGGCGGCAAGCGTCCTGGAAGGCCGGCTTCAGCACCAGGTCTTCGGGCGGGTAGCCGCCGATG
>JBBDMC010000105.1:0-3286 GCA_040878485.1 Bauldia sp.
GCCACCCTGTTCACGTTGTTCGTGATCTTTCTTTATGGGCCGATGATCTCGATCTTCATCCTTTCCTTCCAGGGGCCGACCGGCGGCCTCGTCTTTCCCCTGCGCGGCGTATCGCTCAATTGGTTCGGCGCGTTGTTCGGCCAGGCGCGCACCGGCGACATCGGCGGCGCCTTCGCGCGGTCGCTGCCGCTGGCGCTGATCGTTCTCTTCCTCACCGTTCTGATCTCAGTGGCCGCCGGTTTTGCCTTCCGCCGCCGTTTCGTCGGCTCGGCCGCGATCTTCTACTCGGCCATCGCCAGCCTGATCGTGCCGGGTCTGGTCCTATCGATCGGTATCCTTGTCACCTTCCGCTTCCTCGACTTGCCGGCGCGGTGGTACAGCTCGGCGCTCGGCGCCCACCTGTCGTGGACCCTGCCGTTCGGACTGCTCATCATGTTCGCCGTGCTCGGTCGTCTCGACAAGGCTTACGAGGAGGCGGCGTACGACCTTGGCGCCAGCCGCTGGCAGGCGGTCCGGCACGTCGTCATCCCGATCGTGTTCCCGGGCATGATCGCGGTCGCGCTGTTCGGGTTCACCCTGTCCTACGACGAGTTTCCGCGCAGCTGGCTGACGGTGGGCCCCAAGAACACGCTGCCGATCGAGATCTGGACGATGACCACGAACGTGACGTCGCCCGCGCTCTATGCTCTCGGAACGCTGACCACCGCAATCTCCTTCACCGCGATTGCGATCGCCCTCGGTTCGATCGGTTATATCCAGCGCAAGCGATCCAGTGGAGGCTGAGCGATGCTCGATTCATCCGGTAGCCCCCAGACCAGCGCCGCCGATGGCAGCGGGCAGATTCGTCTTGTCAACCTGACCAAGACCTTCGGCGAAACCCAGGCGGTCAAATCGATCGACCTGACGGTGCCGCACGGGTCCTATTGTTGTCTGATCGGTCCGTCCGGCTGCGGCAAGACCACCATTCTCAGGATGATCGCCGGCCACGAGACGCCGACGGCGGGTGCGATCTACATCGGCGATCAGCTGGTCGTCGGTCTGTCGCCGGTGCAGCGCGGCACCGCGCTGATGTTCCAGAGCTACGCCCTGTTTCCCCATCTCAACGTCCGCGACAACGTCGCCTTCAATCTCAAGATGCGCGGTGAACCAAAGGCAAAGCGCCACAAGCGGGCCGACGAGATGCTGGCGCAGGTGCACATGAGCGCCTTCGCCGACCGCTTGCCGGCGCAGCTTTCCGGCGGCCAGCAGCAGCGGGTAGCGCTTGCGCGGGCCCTGATCACCCAGCCGCGGGTCCTTTTGCTCGACGAGCCGCTGTCGGCGCTCGACGAGTTCCTGCGGCTGCGCATGCGCGGCGAGCTGAAACACTTGCAGGACAGCCTCGGCATCACCTTCATTCATGTCACCCACACGCAGCCCGAGGCCATCGCGCTTGCCGACATGGTGGTGGTGATGAACCAGGGAAGCATCGAGCAGGCCGCCTCGCCGCAAGACGTCTATGCCAGGCCGCGCAGTCCCTACGTTGCCCGCTTCATGGGCGGCCAGAACGTTCTGAGGGGCAAGCTCAAGGCGATCGAGGCCGGCTCGGCGCTGCTCGACGGCCCGGACGGCGCCCGCTTCAGGGTGCCCATCCACGGCAGGAACATGGACCTCGGCAGCGAGGTTTATTTCTCCGTCAGGCGCGACCTCATCGACCTCCGTCGCGAACCGCCCGGCGAACTCCACGAGAATTCACTGCACACCGGCGTCGAGACCGTCGAGTATCAGGGCATCTACTTCAAGATCACGCTGCCCCGCGTCTCCGGTGAAGAGTTCATTGTCGTCGAGCCGGAGGCGCGGTTCTTCGCTCACCAGGTCAGCTACGGCGAAAAGGTGGCCGCCACCTGGCGGCCCGAGGACGCTCATTTGCTCGAGGCGGACCTCGCCACCGCCGAGGGGGCGCAGCCCTACGCCGAGGAAGGCGCTAGCTGAGGCGCGCTCGCCTCGACGCCCAGCCGCATGAAGGCGTGGAACGAGCGCTCGATCAGATCGGGATCGAGCCCGTCCACGATGAGAACGAGGCGCGTGCGGACATCGTCGTCGGGCCACCGGTCGAGGTGAACCGGATTGTGGATCATGTGCTGGACCCCTTGGACGACCACCGGCGCCGGCCGACCGACGATGCTCAGCAACCCCTTGACCCGCAGAATCTCTGCCCCGTGCCGGTGAAGCAGCATCGACAGCCATAGCCCGAAGGCGGCCCAGTCGACCGGCTCCGCGGCGGTCAGCAACATGGCGCGGATGGCGCCATGACGGTTGCGGTCGACATGGTGGTGACGGTGGTCGTGGACTTTGGCGATTTCCGCGGCAAGCCAGCGCGCAATCTCCTGCGATCGCGTCGCGTCATCGTGAACGTCGTGGGTCAACAGACGCGCGGCCGCTTCGTCGTCTTCGCCGGTGGTGACGACCTCGGCGGTCGGGTTGAGTGCGGTCAGCCGCCGAACGAGTTTCGCCACTTTCTGCGGCGCGACAAGATCGATCTTGGTCACCACAAGGCGGTCGGCGACCGCCACTTGCCTCAGCGACTCCGCGTAGGCATCGAGCGAGGCGAGGCCGTTTTCCGCGTCGACTACTGTCACGATGTTGCCGACGCGGAAATGGTGCCGCAGCATTGGGTCGGCGGCGAGCGTCGCCACGATCGGCGCCGGATCGGCGAGGCCGGTCGTTTCGATGACAATCCGCGTGAACGGCGGCACCTCACCGCGCTGCCGGCGGCCGTAGAGACGCACCAGCGCCTCTTTGAGGTCGCCGCGGATGGTGCAGCACACGCAGCCGCTGGTCAGGAGAACCACGTCCTCGTCGACTTCCTCGACGAGCAGGTGGTCGAGCCCGACCTCGCCGAACTCGTTGATCAGCACGGCGGTATCAGCGAGATCGGGCTGGCGGAGCAGACGCTTGAGCAACGAGGTCTTGCCGGCGCCAAGGAACCCGGTCAGCACGTTGCCGGTAACCGGGGCGCTCCACCGGTCGCTCATCGCGCCCTCGCCGCGTCCTCGAGCGCGTCGATCAGGTCGCCATCGAGCGGATCGCAGGCGCGGCCGGCGAGCCGCTCCGCCTCCGGCCACAGTGCGCCGAAGTTGTCGACAATGCTCGACGCACCGGTGCGGCCGGTAAGGATGTAACGGCCCGCCCAGTCGGACAGCGTCAGCCCATAGGGGCCGAGGCATCGATTGGCCACCGCCACTCGGTGTTGGCGTTCGGCCCTGGTAAACGCCTGGGCCGCGCCGTCAGACCAGTGTTCGGCGACGCC
>JBBDMC010000105.1:3296-5698 GCA_040878485.1 Bauldia sp.
CCGAGCGCCGGGAACGCGCCGCAGAGAGCGCACATCAGCCCACCTCCATCGTCACCCGTTCACGACTGCGGCCGGTCCGGCTTGTTGCGCGGATAGCGCTTGGAAAAATCATCGGCGATCGTCTCGAACGTCGTGAACGTGACGCCGGGTTTGCGCCTCATATGGTCGTGCAGGCGCTCCAGCATCAACAGGTTCTGCGGTTTGCCGCTCACGTCCGGATGAATCGTGAAAGTCACAACGCCGTAGTCGTATTCCCGGTAGACCCAGTCGAACTGGTCTTGCCACATCTCCCCGAGGTGGCGCGGGCTGACGAAGCCATGGCTGTTGGGCGACGCCTTGATGAACATCATCGGCGGCAGGTCGTCGAGGTACCAGGAGGCCGGAATGTCGATCAGGTCGGTCTCGCGACCGCGCACCAGCGGCTTCATCCAGGAGGCGGCATCCTTGCTGTAGTCGATCTTAGTCCAGCTGTCGCCGACGCGGACGTAGAACGGGTGGAAGTCGTTATTCATCATCGAGTGGTCGTACTTGATGCCCTTGCGGAGCAGCAGCTCGGCCGTGTTGGGCCCGAGTTCCCACCACGGCGCTACGTAGCCGCGCGGCGCCTTGCCGCACAGCTTGGTGATCACGTCGATGCACTTGTCGAAAATCGCTTCTTCCTGCTCGGGCGTCAGCGCGACCGGGTTCTCGTGGGTGTAACCGTGCATGCCGATCTCGTGGCCGGCGTCGGCGACCGCCTTCATCTGGTCGGGGAAGGTCTCGGCGGAATGCCCGGGAACGAACCAGGTCGTCTTGATCTCCCATTTGTCGAACAGGCGCAGCAGGCGCATCGACCCGACTTCGCCGGCGAACAGGCCGCGCGTGATGTCGCACGGCGAGTCCTGGCCGCCGTAGGAACCGAGCCAGCCCGCCACCGCATCGACATCGATGCCGTAGGCAACAAAGATTTCCTTGGCCTTGCCGCGGCCGCGGGCCTGCGACCGTGCGCCTGATCTTGCTGCGGTCCGCGACCTCGTCCCGCGTCGTGTCGTCTTTGCCGCCCTCGTCGGCTTCCTTGCCTTCGCCGCTTTGCGTGCCATCGCTCCGTTCTCCCCTGTTTCTGCGGCGCAGGCGTTCGCCTTGACGCCCGTCGCCCGAGCCCATCTTAATCGATCTCGACGGGACGGCGGAAGGCATCAGCCGCGTCGCGGAGGAGAAATGACGACGATGGAAGCTCGCCGATGACAAAGGTTGTCGTTGTCAGCACGGGCGGTACGATCGCCTCCCGGGTCGACCGCGAACGCGGTTTCGTAACCAGCCGGGCGAGCGGCACCGAACTGGTCGGCCTTCTGCCGCAGCCGACCGCGGTCGCCGTCGAGGTCGACGATTTCGTCATGGTCGGCAGCTTTCTGTTCGACCTCGATCTGGTCTTCCGACTGACGCAACGGATCGCTGCCCATCTCGACGATCCCGCCGTCGCCGGTGTCGTCGTCACCCAGGGGACCGATACGATGGAGGAAAGCGTCTTCATGGCCGATCTCCTCATCGATTCCGACAAGCCGGTCGTCTTCACCGGCGCCCAGCGCCACGCCGACGAGCTGGATAGCGACGGTCCCCGCAATCTCGGCGACGCCATCAAGGTGGCCGCCGCGCCTGAGGCGCGCGGTCTCGGTGCGATGATCGTCTTCGAGCAGGAACTCCACGCCGCCCGCGACGTGACCAAGGTCCACGCCGCTCGCGTCGGCACCTTCGCCTCGGCCGAGCACGGCAAGCTTGGCGAGGTCGACGGCGAGCGCGTCATCGTGCACCGCCGCCCCACCCTCAGACGCGTCATCGCAGCCGAGCGAATCGAGCCGCGCGTCGACTTGGTCAAGCTCGTCATGGGGTCCGACGGGCGCTTCATCGATCATGCGGTGGCCGATGGCGCCCAGGCAATCGTGTTGGAGGCCTTTGGTCGCGGCAACGCCACCCTCGCTGTAGTCGACGCCGTCCGCCGGGCGACCGCGAACGGCGTTCTCGTCCTCGTCACCACGCGCTGCCCGCAAGGCAGGGTATTGCCGGTTTACGGCAACGGCGGCGGCAAGGACCTCGTCGCCACCGGCGCGGTGTTTGCCGGCGATTTGTCGGGGATCAAGGCTCGCATCCTTTTAGCCGTTCTATTGGCCGGCGGACGCTCGCGGTCCGAGGTGATCGATCTGGTGTCGGCCATGGCTGGATGACACTTGGAAGCCGCGCACGCTCATGTCTTCGATCATGCGCTCGCGGTGCGCGCCGGGCTGATGCGAAGGATGGACGGTCATCGGATGGTCCTCTCAAGCAGAAGGTTGACCCTTCATGCTCGGGAGCCGATGACCGCCCGTCACTCCTGACCGTTCAAACCCTCACCGACGCGGCCGGCAGCGCGCGCCCCCTCCCGCGCGAGC
>JBBDMC010000106.1:0-5669 GCA_040878485.1 Bauldia sp.
CGCGGTAGAGCGTGGTGCGGGTGGTGGTTTCGCGGCCGAGGGCAACGTGGCTGCCGAAGGACAACGACGTGAGCGCCGGCATCTTCATGTCGGGGCCGGGATAGATGAAGGTGCGCAGCGCCGCCAGGCGATGGGTCGGCTCCGGCGAGACCGCCGCGAGCGCGTCGGTCGGGACGTAGCCGACGTAGGAATCGGTCTCGAGCTGGCCCCATGACCAGCCTTCGCCGGTTTCCTCGAACACGGTGAACACCTCGCCGCGCAAGATCTCGCTGTCGAGGGAAGCATCGGAGCGCGGAACGCGCTTCAGCGGCGCGGCATTGGCGACCACCCGGCGGGGGGCGCCCGCGACGAAGCGGGCGGCCTCGACGCTGCCCTTCAGGCGCAGGTCGGCAAGGTCCGGGCGGAAGGGGTTGAGGCGCGGGTCGAGGGCAGGCATGGCGGGGAGAGTAGCATCAGTCGGCTCCCCGCTCATGCCGCGATCCCCTCTCCCACATGGAGGAAGTAACACGCCCGTCGGCGCACTCACAGCGGCAGGGCGCGATGGCGGGCGAGGATCATGTCGCCGAGGCGCTCGACGGCGAGTGCGCCGGTAAGCGTGCGCTGGACAAGGACGTTGCGGCGGTCCGCCTCGTCGCGGCGGCGGCTGACGAGCCCCAAGCGGCCCATGGTGTCGAGGGCGCGGGTGACGACCGGCTTGGTCACGCCCAGCCTGCCGGCGAGGCCGCGCACGGTGTGCGGCGGCGGCTCCAGATAGACGGTCAGCAACACCGCCATCTGGCGGGCGGTGAGGTCCTGCTCGCCATCGCGGACGAGATCGTAAATCACGTCGTGCCAGAGGCGGAGCGCTTGGCTCGGCCGCAACCCGGCGGGCATTCGGTTCCCTCGCAGGAGGCCGCTGCGATCGTTTCGGAGCCGAACTATTTAACCCGGCGTTGGCCTGCTGTTCAAGCCGGGCGGCATCAGCCGCCGGCCGGCAACCCCCGGCTCTTGGCCTCGAGGCGGGCGATCTCGTCGGCGTGGGCGCCATGCTGCCGCGCCGCCGCGAGCGCGCGGGCATAGTGATCGGCGCTCTCCGATGTCGCGTGCAGCCCTTCGGCCGCCTCGCCCGCCATGGCGTAGTACTTCATCGCGCGCTGATGGTCGCCGGCCAGCGAGAAGTGCTGGGCGAGCCGGTGGGCGTGCTCCTCCAGCTTGTCCGGGAACAGGCCCTCGATGGCTTCGGCCACCCGCAGGTGAAACTCGCGTCGCTTGCGGTTGAGGATCGAACTGTAAGCAGCATCGCGGGCAAGGTCGTGCCGGAACATGTACTCGAGCTCGGGGACGCGGGCCGCTTCGCGCAGCAGCTCGGCGCGTTCCAGGGTGTTGATCTGCCGATCGAGGGCGATCGCCGAGTCAGAGATCGTCTGGAGAACGCGGTAGTAGAACGCCCGACCGATCACCGAGGCCATCTGCAGGGTCGACTTCGTCTGCTCATCGAGCCGGTCGATGCGCGCCGTCAGCAGTGCATGAATGCTGTCGGGAATCGCAATGTCCGCGACCTTTGCTCCGGGCCGCCACTTCAAGCCGGCCTCGGTCTGCTCGACAAACCGCTCATCGATCAGCGAGCGCACGACCTCTTCGACGAAATACGGGTTGCCGTCGGTCTTGCGCAGAATGAGCTGGTGCAGGTCGGCCGGAAGATCGGTGATGTTGAGCAACGCCGAAATCAGAGCATCGGTTTCGCCGGCGTCCAGCGGCTCAAGGCGGATCTCCTGGTAGCGGTGAGGATAGTCGGTGTCCCCTCTCAGCTTCACCTGCCAGGCCGGCGACTGCCGCTCGGGACGGAAGACGCACAAGAACAGGATGGGCACTTCCTCGACCAACTGAAACAGGTGAACCAGGAGATCGACGGAGGCCGAGTCGGCCCATTGCAGATCGTCGATGACGAAAACGCGAGGACCGTCGCGCGCCGACTGGCGCCACGCCGGCAGGACCGTGTTGAAGATATCGTCGCGGACAACCTCGGCCGGAAAATCCTTCGCCTCGTGCAGCACCTTGGCGGCGATCACGCGCTCGAGCGCCACACTGCAGAGCGAGATTTCGTCCTCGCTTCCTCCCATGGCACGGAGCCCGCCGTCGACCTTGTGGTGGATAACCTCGGGAGGATCGTCGAGCTCGATCCCGAACATCTGCCGGGCAAAATTCTGGAACAGACCGAACGGACGCGAGGTGTCGTAAGGGACGCCGTGGACGATGTCCCAGGCCTCCGGGCGGCCGGTCTTCTCCCATTCCTTGTAAAGCTCGGCCACCAGGCGGCTCTTGCCGAGACCGGCTTCGCCGATGATCGTGACGATCCCGCCACGGCCACTCTGGAGACTCGTCGCCGCAGTCTTCAGCCGTTCGAGCTCGCGATCGCGACCGATTAACGGCGCGCCGACATGGCCGGCGCGATGAAACCGCGCCTGCTCGGCCTTCACGGCGACGACTCGATAGGCCGGCACCGGCTGGCTCTTGCCCTTCGCATCGACGCCCCCGAGCGGCTCCAGGTCGAAGAACGGCGCCACCAGCCGCTGAGTGTCGCCGGATATCTGGATGGTGCCGGGCGCCGCGGTCTGCTCCATGCGCGCGGCTACGTTAACCGCATCGCCCATGGCGGTGTATTCCATGGCATGGGCGGAGCCGACGTCGCCGACCACTACCGGCCCGGTGTTGATGCCGATGCGGACGTCAAACTCGATGCGGTATTGCTGCCGGATCTCGTCGCGGTAGGGCTTGATGGCGTCGGCCATGTCAAGCGCCGCCAGGACCGCCCGTTGCGGATCGTCCTCGTGGGCGACCGGGGCGCCGAAAAACGCCAGAACGGCATCGCCCATCAGTTTCGCCACCGTGCCTTCGTAGCGGAGAATGGGGGCGCTGAGACGCTCGAAGGCGCCGTTCATGATCTCGGTCCAGTCTTCCGGATCGAGGTTCTCGGCGAGGCCGGTGGAATTGACCACGTCGCAGAAGAGGGCCGTGATGACGCGCCGTTCGCCGCGCATGGCGCGGTGGCCTTCGGTCGCTTCTCCGGTACCGGGCTTCGTCGAACCGTCTTTCATGGGTGCCTCGTCACGGCCCCCCGCCGTTGGTGCTCGCCATCATACAGATTCGCCAGACCGGCGATCACCCGGCGCGCCTAGCCTCAATCACGACGCCTGCCGTAGCGCTCCTTGATCAGGGCATATAGGGCGCGGATCGCCTGGGCCTCGCCGCCCTCCGGCCTGCCGGGCTTGGTCGCCGGGTTCCAGGCGTAGATGTCGGCGTGTAGCCACGGCACCTTGTCCGGCACGAAGCGGGAGAGGAAAAGCGCGGCGGTGATCGAGCCGGCGAAGGGACTCTGCCCGGCGTTGTTGAGGTCGGCGACCTTCGATTCGATCAGCGAGGCATAGGGCCGCCACAAGGGCATGCGCCAGACCGGATCGGCGACGGCCGAAGCGTGCCGGGCGAGATCGGCGGCAAGCGCGTCATCGCCGGTGTAGAAGGGAACGATCTCGGGTCCAAGGGCGACGCGGGCGGCGCCGGTGAGCGTCGCCAGGTCGATGAGGAGATCGGGGTCCTCCTCGCCGGCCAGCGACAGAGCATCGGCGAGGACGAGGCGGCCTTCGGCATCGGTGTTGCCGATCTCGACGGTCAGGCCCTTGCGGCTCACGAACACGTCGCCGGGTCGGAAGGCGCTGGCCGAGATGGCGTTCTCGACCGCCGGGATCAAGACGCGCAGGCGGACGGGGAGGCGCGCGTCCATGACCATGTGGGCGAGGCCGAGGGCGTTGGCCGCACCACCCATGTCCTTCTTCATCAACAGCATGCCGCTCGCCAGCTTGATGTCGAGGCCGCCGGTATCGAAACAGACGCCTTTGCCGACGACGGTGACCTTGGGAGCGTCCGGATCACCCCAGGAGAGGTCGATGAGCCGCGGGGCGCGCGCCGGGGTGGCGGCGGCGCCGACGGCATGAATGAGCGGCAGCCCCTCCGCCAGCAGGCCTTCGCCGACGACCTCGGAGAAGATGGCGCCATGGCGACGGGCGAGATCGCGGGCGGCCTCGGCGAGTTCCGACGGCCCGAGATCGTTGGCACCGGTGTTGACCAGATCGCGGGCGAGATAGACGCCATCGGCGATGCGGGCGACATCGGCGCCGTCGCTGCCGTCGGGGAGCACCAGGCGGCGCGGCTTGCCCTCATCCGGCCGATAGCGGGCGAACTTGTAGGCGCCGAGGCCCCAGGCAAGGCTTGCCATGGCGGGATCGGTGAAGCCGCCCGCCAGGCGGTAGGTGCCGGCCGGCAGGGCGGACGAGAGCTTGCCGGGGAGGAGCGCCAGGGCCTCGGGGGGCTCGCCGGAGCCGAGACCGAAGAGCACCGCGCCAAGGCGGCCGTCGCTGCCGGGAACCAAGGCGATCTCGCCGGCCGAGGCGGTAAAGCCGGTCGCGGCGGCCCAGCGCCCCGCCGTGCCGGCAAGGGACGCTACGGCCTCACCGGCGAGGGCGGTGACGGGGGTGGTGACGGCCCCCTCCTCGGCGGCGGAAATCAGCCAATCGGGCAAGCGCGACCCTCCCCTTCTCGCCGGCCTCGACAGCCGGCCGGCGCGTTAACCAACCGTTAGGGTTAACAGAATATGGCTGGCCGGCGTCCATGCCCGGGGGGTTGTCAACAAGCATGAGCGGACTTGCGAGCCTTCAGTCAACCGGGCCGGTCGGCGGGCGCTTGAAACACCGCCTCCCCCTCCTCCCGATCCTCCTCGCCGTCGCCCTGGCCGGGTGCGCCAAGGCCACCAAGCCGACGGTCGACGCGGCCGCCACCGGCGCGGTCGCCGAGCGGCCGATGACGCCGCAGGACTTCGACGAGGCGGTCACCTACTGGGGCGACCGCTACACGACCGGGGCGAAGGAGAAGGACATCGCCCTCAACTACGCCGCGGCGCTGGCCAGAATCGGCCGCACCGACCAGGCGGTCGCCGTCCTGCAGAAGGCGGTGATCAACTTCCCCACGGACCAGGAGGTCCTGGCGGCCTACGGCAAGGCGCTGGCCGCGGCCGGCCGGCTCGACCAGGCCCTCGACGCCGTGCGCCGGGCGCAGACTTCGGACAAGCCGGACTGGAAGTTGACCTCGGCGGAGGCGGCGATCCTCGACCAACTCGGCCAGCATGGCGAGGCACGCAAGCTCTACGAGCAGGCGCTCACCCTCAAGCCCAACGAGCCGACGGTGCTCTCCAACTACGGAATGTCGTACGTCCTGACCGGCGAACTGGCGGAGGCGGAGGCGCTGTTGCGGAAAGCGATCGCCCTACCCGGGGCCGACAGCCGGGTGCGCCAGAACCTGGCGCTGGTGGTGGGGCTGCAAGGACGGTTCGAGGAGGCCGAGAAGATCGCCGGCCAGGAACTGTCGCCCGACCAGGCGGCGGCCAACATCGCCTACCTCAAGCAGATGCTGGCCGAGCAGAACAACTGGGAGCAGCTTTCGGCCGGCGCCAAGCCAAGCGGCTGACCGCGGCGCCTCGCCAGCCGCCGCCTTCCCCGCCAGTGGGAGGGAGAGATCCAAAAAATCCCGACGATGGATACCGGGTGGGCGAAGCCGACGAAGCGGAGTCGTCAGCGCCGCGGAGGCGACCGCGGCCTCAGCCGCCGCGGGCGGCGATGCCCTGGATGGGCGGAGGTCCGAGG
>JBBDMC010000107.1:0-5660 GCA_040878485.1 Bauldia sp.
AGCCGGCATCATCACGCCCGGCCGGCGGGGCGTGGTCGCGCCGCAGGCGCCGGCGCCCTTCGAGGTAATCGAGACTGAGGCGTTGCGACTGGGAGCACCCCTGTTCGCCGCCAATCGCGACTGGATCGCTCACGCCGAGCACGGCAGGCTCGTCTACCAAGACGAGAACGGCCTTCTCGATCTGCCGAGCCCGCGGCTCGTCGGACGGCACCAGTTCGTCAATGCCGGAACCGCGGTCGCGGCGCTGAGAAGCGCGCGCCTCGAGTTGCCGACCGCGGCGATCGAGACCGGTCTCACGACGGTCGATTGGCCGGCCCGCCTGCAGCGTCTGACCAGCGGCGAGCTCGTCTCGCATGCACGGACCGACGCCGAAATCTGGCTCGACGGCGGCCACAACCCGGCGGCCGGGCAGGCGGTGGCCGAGGCCATGGCAGATCTCGAGGAGCGCGTGCCGCGTCCGCTATTCATGATCGCCGCGATGCTGAACACCAAGGATCCGGTCGGCTTCTTCCAGCCCTTCGCCGGTCTCGCCCGCCGAATCTACACGGTGCCGGTGCCGTCAACCGCGGCCGGACGCGACCCGGGCGAGCTGGCTGAAGCGGCTCTCTCGGCCGGCGTGGCGGCGGAGCCGGTCGCCGATGTCGCCGGCGCGCTCGAGCGGATCTCGGCAACGACTGGCCTGCCGGCGCCGCCGCGCATCCTGATCTGCGGCTCGCTCTATCTTGCCGGAGCGGTACTGGCGGAGAACGGAAACTCGCCGGCCTAATCGGTTAACCATTGGTCGGCAAACAAAAGGCCGCCCACAAGCGGGCGGCCATGCAAGACTCAGGTCGGCGTCAGATCGCCTGCTTGATCCACTCCGACAGGCGCCCCTTGGGGGCTGCGCCGATCTGTTGCGCGGTTGGTTCGCCGTTCTTGAACAGGATCAGCGTCGGGATGGAGCGCACGCCATAGCGAATGGTGACGTCGGGGTTCTCGTCAACGTTGAGCTTGGCGATCTTGACCCTGCCTTCCATTTCCAGGGCGATCTCCTCCAGAGCCGGAGAAATCATGCGGCAGGGACCGCACCACTCGGCCCAGAAATCGACCACGACGGGTTCCTTGGCACCGAGCACTTCGTCGGCGAAGGTGGCGTCGGTGACCGTGGCAGGCATCTCTGACCTCTGGAGGTTCGGGGGGAAGAGTGAAGGTAGGCGGCCATTGGCCGAAGTCAAGGCGACCCTGGAGGTGTTCGGCGGCTGGGCTCAGGGCCGGCCCGTCACCAGGGTCGAGGCTGCCTGTTCGAGCACCGATTCGGGGATCGCCATGAGGGCCGGACGGTCCGTCCACAGGAGCGCACCGCCGACCCCCCGGCCGGGGTAGAGCCGGGTGAGAACGATTCGATAGAGGGCCAGCTGGGCGAGGTAGTCCTGCGGCACTTCCTCCAGGCGCGCCGGAGCCGGGCGGTTGGTCTTGTAGTCGACGATGAGGACGCGGTCGGAGGTGACCGCCAGGCGATCGACGCGGCCCGAAATCGTCGCCTCGCCGGCGGCGGTTTGCACCCGCCCGGCAATCTCCACCTCGGCACGGCTGCCCGGCGCAAAGACGGCGGCAAACTCGGGGTGGTCGATGACGGCGAGGACCTCGGCGAGCAGTCCGGCGCGGTCGGTCGGCGAGCGATCGCCGGCAAGGGCCGACAGATAACGCGCGCCGGCCGCGTCGCGGTCCGATGGCCGGATGTCCGGCAGGGACTGGAGAAGGCGGTGGATCAACCGTCCGCGCGCGAGCGCCTGGGCCGCGTCGGTGTCACCGCGGGCGGCGATCAGCCGAGGGGCGGGGAAATCCGGCGGTTCGCCACCCTCCGCGGCGAGCGCGGTGGACGGCGTGAGCCGTCGCGCCGAGGGCGGCGCCGGCGGCGCGTTGCTCGCCGCCCAATCGGGAATCGCGATCGCTGCGAGGCCGACGGGCTGCCGCCCGCCTTCGCCGGGCACCTGCGGCCGGGCGCGCCACTCCAGCGCTTCAAGGTCCCCGGACGGCGACAAAGCTCGCGTGCATTCCGGTTCCAGCGCTCTTTCGACCAGCGCGTGCCAGCCGCGCTGCCGGGCCCTTTCGCCAGTCTTCTTGGCGATGCCGCAGACGTAGAGGCGGTCGCGGGCGCGGGTCAGCCCGACATAGAGGAGACGGCGGTACTCTTCCTCGGCACGCTCGCACCACTCGGCAAGCCGTTCGGAAACCACCTTTGGCATGACCGTCGAGCTTCGCATCCAGGCGTACGGGACCGCAGCAACGGGGTCGGAGCCGTCGCCAAGGGCCAGTACCCGCGGATAGTGGGTCGGATGAACCGGCATCGAGCCGTTGTCGATGAGGAAGACTACGTCGGCCTCGAGCCCCTTGGCGCCGTGAACGGTCATCACGCGCACCTCGTCGCGCGCCACGTCGGTGTCGCGCTTGATCTCGGTCTCGGAAGCGGTGAGCCAGTAGAGAAACCCCTCCAACGAAGGTGCCTCGGTCGCTTCGTAGGCGAGCGCCTGGGCCAGAAACTCGTCGAGGACATCCTCGGTTTCCGGACCCAGGCGCTTGAGGAACGCCCGACGCCCGCGCTCGGGTCCGAGGATGGCGGCGAAGAAGCCATGAGGATCGCGGTAATCGGCAAGCGCGCGCCAGCGGTCGAGCGCGCCTTTGGCTTCGGCGTAGTCCTGGCGCTCCCTCGCCTTGGCGGCAAGCGCCTCCCACAGCGAGCCGGGCCGCGCCTGGGCGAGTTCGTAGAGGGCGTCCTCGGTGAGACCGATCAGGGGGCTCTTGAGGAGCGCCGCCAGCGAAAGGTCGTCCTGTGGCAGCAGGGCGACACGGCCGAGGGCGACCAGGTCGAGGACCGCGATGTGATCGGTGAGCGTCAGGCGGTCAGCGCCGGCGATCGGGACGCCGCGCGACTTGAGGGCCCGGTTGACGGCGTCGGTCAGGGCGCCGCGGGTGCGGGTGAGGATGAGGATGCCGCCCGGAGGGATGGGCTTGCCGGTCGCTTCCAGCACCTCGCCGCGCTCGAGCCAGCCGGCGATCAAGTCGGCAATCCGCCTGGCGAGCTTCACCTCCGGGCTGTCCTTGCCCAGGTGATCGACCGGCGTCGCCCAATCTTCGGTGTCGCGTTTCTTGGGCGGCTCGACCAACGGCCAGACGACGACGCGCCCGGGGGCGTTCCGCCGCCAGGCGGTGTGAACCGGTGCGCGCAATTCTCCTGACAGGCCGCGGTGGGCGGCCTCCGCCTCGAACACCCGGTCGACGGCGGAAAGAACGACCGGGGCGGAGCGGAACGACAGGTGGAGCTCGCGGTCGACCCAGGCGTAGCCCGCCGCCTTGGCACTGCTCCCGACCTCTCGCTGGATGCGGGAGAACCAGGCCGGGACGGCGCCCTGGAAGGAGTAGATCGACTGCTTCTCGTCACCGACGGCGAACAGCGTGCGGTTCACCTCGCTCGCCCCCTGGCCGGTGAAGAACTCCTCGGCGAGCGCGGTGATAACCTGCCACTGGCGGGGACTGGTGTCCTGGCCCTCATCGACCAGGATGTGATCAAGGCCGCGATCGAGCTTGAAGTGAACCCAGCTTCTGGCGTCGCTGCGCGACAGCAGATTGGCGGTCTTGACCACCAGGTCCTCATAGTCGAGCAGTCCGCGCGCCCGCTTCAGCCGCTCGTATTCGGCGACGGCGGCATCGGCGAGGCAGAGCATGGCGGCGGTCGACTCGAAACACTCGGCCGCCTGGATGCGGTCCAACAGGGCGTCAAGGCGGTCGCCCTCCGCGGTCAGCAATTCGTCGAGCCCCGGCCAGGCGGCCCTGACCGGATTGGTCACGACCGACTTGCGGAGATTGCCCCCGGTCATGAAGAAATCGAGCCAGGCGTCGATGCGCTGATCGGCGTCAGGCGATAGCGCGTAGGGCGCGAGGCGGGCGGCGGCTTCGGCGTCGCTGGGGCCGCTGCTTCGCAGGAGGTCGGCCAGCCGGACAGCGGTCTCGCGGTCGATCGCCGCTTCGCCGATTACCAGCGCCCTGAGGCCGGCGACCGTCTCGTCGGCACGAAGCCCGAGCGCCCGACGGAGGTCGGCGAGCGCCTTGCCGAGTGAATCACCGCCGGAAATCCACGAACGCAAACGGTCGCGCTTGTCGATGAACTCGCCGATCGCCTGCTCGTGGCCGAAGTCGCTCGAATAGGCGAGCACCACGTCGAGGGCCTGACCGATCGCACCCATGGGATCGGCCGCCGCCCGGGCGAGGACTGAGCGGCGGGCCTCGTCGGCGAGGTCCTTTTCGCCGCGCTGGTCGAGAACCTCGAAATGTCCGGCGACATTGGCCTCGAACGGGAACTGGTGGAGCAGGCGGTCGCAGAACGCATGAATCGTCTGCACCTTCAGCCCTCCGGGGGTGTCAAGGGCGTGGGCGAACAGGCGGCGCGCCTCGGCGGTGAGCGCGGCACCGGCAGCCACGCCCTCGATCTCGGCGATCGCCGCAGCGAGATCGGCGTCGGAAAGCGTCACCCAGCGGGCAAGGATGCCGAACACCCGGTTGGCCATCTCGGCGGCGGCGGCCTTGGTGAAGGTGAGGCAGAGGATGCGCGCCGGATCGGTGCCAGCCAGAAGCAGGCGGATGACACGGCGGGCGAGGACGTACGTCTTGCCCGAACCGGCGTTGGCCGAGACCCAGGCGGAGTTGGCCGGGTGCGACGCCTCGGCCTGGGCGGCGGCGGTTACCCGATCGACCCCGGTCGGCGCGGCGACGCTCACAGGAAGTCCTCCGGGGACTCGACCAGCGCCCACTCGCGTACCCGGGCGAGATGGTCGTAGTCGCCACGGAACGGCCCACGTTCGGTGATCGGCCGGGCGCGCGAGAGATAGCCGCGTTCGGCGTCGTCGTAGGCCGCGACCAGTGCCTTGAGCATGGTGAGCGCACGGTCACCAAGACCATCGGCGGACTCCTTGCCGTTCTTGGCGACCGCCGACTGGTACGGCTCGCTCCGTTGGACCCGGCCGAGGACAAGCCAGGCCAGTTCGCTGACGCTCTTGTCGGCGAACTCGGGCCGAAACGCGCCCTGCCGCGTCATTGCCGCCTCGAGCGTCATCTGCGGGGTCAAGCCGGCGAACACCTGGCGTTCGGTCGACGGCGAGCCGGTCTTGAAGTCGTAGATGGCGACGGTGCCGTTCTTCATCAGGTCGATGCGGTCGGCGCGGCCGGTGAGTCGGAACGTCCCGCCGGCGGTCGCGAACTCCAGCTGTCCGTTGATCTCGGCGTGACGTTCCGCGACGAAAGCATCGCGCGCCGCCTCGAAGACGATGAACCAGCGGGTAATGGCGGCAAACCGCAACGACCAGATCGACAACACGTCCGGGAAGTCGGCGATCGCTTTCAGCTTCTCGCGACCGATGGCGCCCAGACGGGCCTCCGCGGCGGCGTCGAACCGCCCCGTCCACTCGGTTATGAAATCGCCGAGCGCGTCGTGGACCAGCGACCCGCGCAACGCGGGATCGGGGGCGAGGCCCGGCGGGTCGAGCGGCACAAGCCGGAGGACCCGCTTGGCGTAGATCGCGTAGGGGTCGCGGATGAGCGTTTCGATGTCGGTGACCGAGAGGACACGCGGGCGGGCGGCGAGCGGCGGGCTCGGATCGGGCCGGTCGACCGGCCGCGGCCGCGCGTCC
>JBBDMC010000108.1:0-5656 GCA_040878485.1 Bauldia sp.
GCGCCTTCCGCGACGCCTTCGTCGCCAAGCCGCCACACGACGACCTGCTCGCCGGCATCATGACCGCCATCATCATCAGGGAAGACGCGGCACTCGGCGGCATCGCCGCCTTCGCCCGCAACCCATCGCGATTCGGCGTGGAACTGACCGGCCGGCGGTGGCGGGGGTGAGGCGGCCTACCCCGCCGCGGCGACGGCCCGTTTGGCCATCACCTTGACCAGGTTGGCGCGGTAGACCGCCGAGCCGTGGATGTCGGAAAGCAGGCCGGCCGGATCGATGGTCACCGCCTCGACGGCCGCCGGCGACCATGAATTGGTCAGCGCCTCTTCGATCGCGGTCGCCCGGAAGACGCCGCGCGCACCGGCGCCGGTGACGCCAACTCGGATCGTTCCGTCCTTCATCACGGCGACGAAGACGCCGGCCATGGCGTAGCGCGAGGCGGGATTGGGGAACTTCTGGTAGGCAGCCTTGGCCGGAACCGGAAACGCGACGCGGGTGATGATCTCTCCCTCCTCGAGGGCGGTCGAGAACAGGCCGGTGAAGAAGTCGGCTGCGGCGAGCGCCCGCTTGGTGGTGTGGACGGTGGCGCCGAGGGCGAGAACGGCGGCCGGGTAGTCGGCGGCCGGGTCGTTGTTGGCGAGCGAGCCGCCGATCGTCCCTCTCTGGCGAACCGCCGGGTCGCCGACCAACCGGGCGAGTGCGGCAAGCGCCGGGATGGCGCCGGAAACCGGACCGGAGGTCGCGACCTCGGCGTGGGTGGCGCCAGCGCCGATCGCCACCATCCCACCCGACACCGCGATGCCCTTGAGGTCGGCGATGCCGGTGATGTCGATCACATCGGAAGGCGCCGCCAGCCGCTGCTTCATGGTCGGGATCAGCGTCTGGCCGCCGGCGAGGTAGCGCGGCTCGGAGGCGCCGGCGAACAGCGCCCTCGCCTGGTCGAGGCTCGCGGCGCGATGGTAGCGCGTCTCGTACATCGGCCGCCCCCTCGCCTATCGCGCCCCTGCCATTGCCGCGGCGCCGGCGGCGATCGCCTTGACGATGTTCTGGTAGCCGGTGCAGCGGCAGAGGTTGCCCTCGAGCTCGTGGCGGATGGTGGCGTCGTCGAGGTCATTGCCGAGCCGGCGGACCATGTCGACCGCGCTGATGATCATGCCCGGCGTGCAGAAGCCGCACTGCAGCCCGTGGTGCTCGTGGAAGGCCTGCTGCATCGGGTGGAGCTGGCTGCCGGTCGCCAGCCCCTCGATGGTGGTGAGGCGCGAGCCGGAGGCCTGGACGGCAAGCATCGAACACGATTTCACCGCCGCCCCGTCGACCAGAACGAGACAGGCGCCGCACTGGGAGGTGTCGCAGCCGACATGGGTGCCGGTGAGACGGAGCGTCTCGCGGATGAATTCGACCAGCAGCGTGCGGTCCTCGACGTCGGCCGAGACGGGCTTGCCGTTGACGGTCATCTCGACGACGGACACCGGGCCTCTCCCCCTGGCTAGCCCGGCCGGTTTAGCACGAGCAGCAACAGGACGGCCACGACGAGGGCGATCATCGCCCAGACCTGCGGCCCGCCGAGGAAGCCGCGGGCGGCGGCGGTCTCGGCACGCTCCTCGGCGCGGTGGGCGACCTCGCCGATCTCTCGCGCGGCCCCCTCGACGGCGTGCTCGGCGCGGGCGACCAGCCCCTCGCCGCCGACCTTGGCGGCGAAGGTGCCGAAGAATTGGTCGGCCATCTGCTTGGCGGTGGCGTCGATCAGGCGGGCGCCGATCTGGGCGAGCTTGCCGCCGACCTGGGCCTTGGCGGTGTAGGTGAGGAGCGTGCCGCCGTCTTGCTCGGTGAGCGCCACGTCGGCGCCGCCCTTGGCGAAGCCGGCGACCCCGCCCTTTCCCTCGCCGGAGATCGTATAGCTCTGCGGCGGGTTGATGTTCGACAGGATGACGTTGCCCTTGAACGTCGCCTTGACCGGCCCGACCTTGGCCTCGACCGTCGCCGCCATCGCGGTGTCGGAGAGTTTCTCCAGCGACCGGCAGCCGGGGATGCATTCTTTCAGAATCGTCGGGTCGTTGAGCGCCGCCCAGACCGTCTCGCGCGGTGCCGGGATCTGGTATCGGCCGGTTATCTCCATGGTCTGGCCATCCCCCCGGAGGTTGCGGCAGGCAATTCCGCTGGCGTGATCGCTGGTGGAACGGCCGGTCGCAAGGCCGATCGCTCCGGCGCGCGGACGCGCGCGGTTCATCCGATGGCCGACATGGTGGCACGTCCGTGGCGGCGACGGCAAGCGCTCGTTGGCTTTGCTGTCGCGCACGGCTAGAACCGGGGCGGTGACAACGAGACCATCCACCGCCGGCCAGCAGCTGCCGCGGCTCTCCCGCCGCGCGCCGGTCATGCTTGAGACGGCGGGCTGGCGCGACTACGGGCTGCTCGACTCGGGCGACGGCGAGAAGCTCGAACGCTTCGGTCGCTACCGGATCGTGCGCCCCGAGGAGCAGGCGATGTGGTCGCGGCGCCTGCCGACGAGGGAATGGGCGGACGCCGACGCCCGTTTCGTCGGCATCGGCGAGGACGCGGCCGACGGGCGCTGGCGCTATCGAACGCCGCTCGCCGAGACCTGGCCGATCGCCTACGACGGGATCACGCTGGCCGGCCGGTTCACCAACTTCCGCCACGTCGGCGTGTTCCCCGAGCAGGCGACCCATTGGGCATGGATCAAGCAGCGGATCGAGGCGGCCGGCGGTGGCGTCCGGCCGCTCAAGGTGCTCAACCTCTTCGCCTATACCGGCGTCGCCTCGCTGGTGGCGGCGCGCGCCGGCGCCGAGGTCGCCCATATCGACGCTTCGAAGAAGGCGATCGCCTGGGCGCGCGAGAACCAGAGGCTTTCCGGGCTCGAGGCGCTCAAGGTGCGCTGGATCGCAGACGACGCGATGAAGTTCGTCGAGCGCGAGCGCCGGCGCGACAGCCGATACGATGGCATCATCCTCGACCCGCCGAAGTTCGGGCGTGGGCCGAAGGGCGAGGTGTGGGACCTGTTCACCGGCTTGCGACCGCTGATGCGGGCCTGTCGCGGGCTCCTCTCCGAGCGACCGGCGTTCGTCATCCTCACCGCCTACTCGATCCGCGCCTCGTTCACCGCCATCGACGAGGTGGCGGCGGAATGTCTCGACGGGCTCGGCGGTCGGCTCGAATCGGGCGAGCTGGTCATCCGCGAGGAGGGCGGCGGCCGGGTGCTGTCGACGTCGCTTTTCAGCCGGTGGTCGCCGCCATGAGACCACGCCCATGACCGGCGGCGCCAGACGCGGTAGCCCGGCGGCCCCGGGGGCGGTGAAGCACGTCACCAGCCCCGCCAACCCGATCGTCAAGGACATCCGCGGCCTGGCGCTTGCAAAGAACCGCAAGGCGAGCGGCCGTTTCCTGGCCGAAGGGCTGAAGCTGGTTGCCGACGCGGCGGACGCCGGCTGGGAAATCGATACCCTCGTCCATGCCGCCGCCCTCGCCGACCAGCCGTTGGTCGCCCGGCTCGCCGCGGGCTGCCACGCCGGCGGCGGTACGGTGGTCTCGGCGAGCCCGGCGGTGCTCGCCAAGATCAGCCGCCGCGACAACCCGCAGACGGTCCTCGGCGTCTTCCGCCAGCGGTTGATGCGGCCGGCGGCGGTGAGGCCGGGGCCGGACGAGGTCTGGATCGCCCTCGAACGGGTGCGCGATCCCGGCAACCTCGGAACCATCGTCCGCACCGCCGACGCGGCGGGGGCGACGGGCGTGATCCTGGTCGGCGATACCGTCGATCCATTTTCGGTGGAAGCGGTGCGGGCCACCATGGGCTCGATCTTCCACGTTGCCCTCGCCAAGGCGAGCCTCGCCGAGTTCGCGGCTCTGGCGGGAGGCTGGCCGGGCGCCATCGTCGGAACCCATCTTTCCGCCACGACCGACTATCGCCGGGCGACCTATCGCACGCCGGTGCTCCTGGTCATGGGCGGCGAGCAGGCCGGCCTTTCGGCTGCGACCGCCGGGCTCTGCCGGACGCTGGTCAGGATCCCGATGGCGGGAAGGGCCGACTCGCTCAATCTTGCGGTCGCGACCGGTGTCATGCTGTTCGAGATCATGCGCGGCAGGCTGAGCTAGGATGGCTGACCGCGGCTCGCCCCCCGACGGCCCGCTGTCGGTCCTCGGTGTCGGCATCGTCGCGGCGGTCATCGCCGTCGACCAGCTCGCCAAGGCGATCGCCGAGGCGCGGCTGCCGCTTGGCGAGGCCCTCGAGCTGCTGCCGATCCTCTCCCTCTACCGCGTCCACAACACCGGCATCGCCTTCTCGATGTTCGCCGGATCGGGCGCCGTGCTGATCGCGGTCATGGTGCTGGTCTCGGCGGCGGTGATCGTCATCTGGCTGAGGAGCAAGGACGGCGGGCGCCTGGCGGCAGTCGGCTTCGCCCTCATCCTCGGCGGCGCCGCCGGCAATCTCATCGACCGGGCGCGGCTCGGCTACGTCATCGACTTCCTGCTCCTTCACATCGGCCAGTGGACGCTGTTCGTCTTCAACCTTGCCGATGCGGCACTGACGCTCGGACCGGCCCTGCTGCTCGTCGTCTACCTATGGCCGGCGCGGTCCCATGGTTGACCTGGATCACGCGCCGCCCCGGCGACCCGTGCCAAGAGCGGCGGGATGCGTGAGATTGCCAATCTGATCCCCGGCCTCCGGCGCTTCTTGGTCGCGGTGCCGGCGATCGGCCTATCGCTCGGGCTGGCACTGCTGTGGAGCGGCCGCAGCGCCGCGGCGGAACTGACCTTCGGCGCGGCGACGGCGCCGGTCATCCTGGCCCTCGGCGCCGAGATCGTGGTCAGCCTCAGGCGGCGCGAGGTCGGGCTCGACATCGTGGCGTTCCTGTCGATGAGCGGGGCCCTTGCCCTCGGCCAGACGCTTGCCGGCGCCGTGGTGGCGCTGATGTACGCCGGTGGTCAGTTCCTCGAAAGCTACGCGGCGCGGCGGGCGCGTCGGGAGATGACCGCCCTCCTCGAGCGGGCGCCGAAATTCGCCATGCGCCACCAGGACCACGGTCTCAAGCGGGTGCCGATCGAGGAGCTGAGGCCGGGCGACCGGGTGCTGGTCAGGCCCGGCGAAGTGGTGCCGGTCGACGGGACGGTGGCCTCGGAGGCCGCCGTGCTCGACCAGTCGGCGCTGACCGGAGAGGCGCTGCCGGTCAAGCACGACCGCGGCGCCCAGGTGATGAGCGGGGCGACCAATGCCGGCATGGCGTTCGACCTGATCGCCAGCCGCCCGGCCGCCGAGAGCACCTACGCCGGCATCGTCCGCTTGGTCGAGCAGGCGGCGCGGGCAAGAGCGCCGATGGTCAGGCTCGCCGACCGCTTCGCCATCGTCTTCCTCATCGCCACGCTCGTCGTCGCCGGCGCCGCCTGGGCGGCGAGCGGCGATCCGGTGCGCTGGCTGGCGGTGATGGTGGTGGCGACCCCCTGCCCGCTCATCCTCGCCGTTCCGGTGGCGATCATCGCCGGGGTCTCGCGGGCGGCGAGGATCGGCGTCCTCATCAAGGGCGGCGGCGCGCTCGAGGTGCTCGCCAAGGTCGCAACCGTGGTGATCGACAAGACCGGGACGCTGACCCGCGGACGGGCAAGCCTCGCCGCCATCCACCCGCGTCCGGGCATCGGCGAGGACGAG
>JBBDMC010000109.1:0-5631 GCA_040878485.1 Bauldia sp.
TCTCGACCTCCTTGATCACCGCCTTGATGCGCTCCTCGAAGTCGCCGCGATAGCGGGTGCCGGCGAGCAGCGTGCCCATGTCGAGCTGGAAGATGGTCGAGTCGGCGAGAACCTCCGGCACGTCGCCCATGACGATGCGGCGCGCCAAGCCTTCGGCGATGGCCGTCTTGCCGACGCCCGGATCGCCCACGAAGAGCGGATTGTTCTTCTGCCGCCGGCACAGCACCTGGATGGTGCGCTGGATTTCGGGACCGCGCCCGATCAGCGGATCGATGCGCCCGGCGCGCGCTTTCTGGTTGAGGTTGATGCAATAGACCTCGAGCGCGTCGGCGCCGCGCTTCTTCTCGTCGCCGCCATCGACCGTGGCCGCATCCTCTTCGACGCCACGCACGGCGCGCGGCTCGGACATGCCGGCGCGCTTGACGATGCCATGGCTAATATAGTTGACCGCGTCGAAGCGGGTCATGTGCTGCTCTTGCAGGAAGTAGGCGGCATGGCTCTCGCGCTCGGCGAAGATGGCGACCAGCACGTTGGCCCCGGTCACTTCCTCGCGGCCGGACGATTGCACATGAATCACCGCCCGCTGGATCACCCGCTGGAAGCCAGCGGTCGGCTTCGAATCCTCGCGCGCGCCGGTAGCCAGATTGGCAAGTTCGGTGTCGATGTACTCGATCAGGTTGCGGCGGAGCACGTCGAGATCGACGTTGCACGCCCTCATCACGGCGGCGGCGTCCTGGTCGTCGGTAAGCGCCAGGAGCAAGTGCTCCAGGGTCGCATATTCCTGCCGCCGCTGGCTCGCCAGAGCCAGCGCCTGATGCAGGGCCTTTTCGAGACTGCGGGAGAACGACGGCAAGGGCTACCTCATTTCTTTTCCATCACGCACTGCAGCGGATGTTGATGCTTGCGGGCGAAATCCATGACCTGCGTGACCTTGGTCTCGGCGACCTCGAAAGTGTAGACCCCGCATTCTCCCACCCCGTGCTGATGCACATGCAGCATGATCTGGGTCGCCTCCTCGCGACCCTTGCTGAAAAACCGCTCCAGCACATGCACCACGAACTCCATCGGCGTGTAGTCGTCGTTGAGGAGCAGGACCCGATACAGACTCGGCCGCTTGGTCTTTGGCCTAGTCTTGGTTACGACACTGGCTGCTGGATCGTCATCTTCCAAATAGGGCCGACGATTCGAATTGCTCATTTTGCCGCGTTCATTCCTAACCCATTTTGCCGAATCCTGCCGACAATCTGGTCGCCGCGCAATCTTCCGTCGATCAAATATCCCTTGACTGCGGCGCCAACCGGACGATCGGCCGCCATCATCCGTGGCCCGCAGTGATTTAGGGTCGGTGGATCGGATTTGCGAGCGCCCTGACGGTTAGACCCCATCGGACAGTCAGACCCAAAAAAGAAAGGGCCCGGCGCTTGGCCGGGCCCTTGTCGTCAGTCCGAGGCTGTCGGCGGTCGGTTGCCCTATTTGGGCAGGCGCCCCAGCAAGCCCTCGTACGGCTTGTAAGCGCCCATCGCCATGTCGGTCACGATCTCGCTGACCTTGGCGACCTGGCCGACGTAGGATTCGTAGGCAGAGCGGACATAGTCGCTCTGGACCTTGACCGCCTTGTCGAGGCTCTGCGCCCCGAAGAAGCCCTCAAGGGCGCTGGCGCTGGCGTCGAGGTTGCGCTTGGAATAGTCGGCTGCTTCGGCGGCAAGCGCCTGAAGCCCTTTGCTGATCGCGGTCGCACTCTTTAGCGCCAAGTCCAGGTTCTCCTTGCCAAAATTCTGGAAGCCGTCGAGGCCGTTGCCCATCATGCCGTCAAAGCCGGTGCTCATGTTCGATCCCTTGTTCGTGCGTTGTGGCCCGTCGCTTTCGAGCCGGAGCCGTTTCCGGTCTAATATGTGCGCCGCGACATAATTGTCAACAATAATTTGTGCATTGCACAATCGCCCATAAAGCGCACCGTTTCTGCAATTCAATCGCCAGTGTGGCCGATTTACGCTTTACCGAAACGTAACATCGCTTTCATACTGTCGCCATTGACGGTGCGGCGTGAGGGATGCCGTCGCGAGGAGCCTGCGTCCGGGCGAGGCAGATGGCCCGGGGTCCGCCGACTGTACGACGGCGGGTGGCTCTGCGGCGTGAGTCCGTTTGCATTTCCCTGTCGTTCCGTTTGGCACGGCGCGGGCGGCCGCGCCGGCTCGAATTGGAGTCTCAGTCTGATGGTGATGCGGGCGGCGGCGATTGGGCGTCGGGGACTTGGACTGACGAAGCCGCTGGTGGCTGCCGTCCTTGTCGTCGGCGGCCTTGCCGCGGCCCCCGGCCCGGCTTCGGCGGCGCCGGACGCGGCCATCGTCCTCGACGCCAAGACCGGCAAGACCCTTTACGCGGACCACGCCGACTCCCGGCGCCACCCGGCCTCGCTCACCAAGATGATGACGCTCTACCTGCTGTTCGAGGCGATCGAAGACGGCAGGACCAGTCTCGCTTCGCGGGTCAAGATTTCTGCCGCGGCGGCCGGCCAGGCGCCGTCCAAACTGGGTCTGAAGGCCGGTGAAACCATCAGCGTCCGCGACGCCATCCTATCGTTGGTCACCAAGTCCGCCAACGACATCGCGGTCGCGGTGGCCGAGCACCTGGCCGGCTCCGAACGCGCCTTCGCCGCTCAAATGAACAACAAAGCGCGCGCCCTCGGCATGGTCGCGACCAACTTCCGCAACGCCTCCGGGCTGCCGGATGGCGCCCAGATCACCACGGCGCGCGACATGGCGACCCTCGGCGCGGCACTGCGCGAGCACCACCCGCAATACTACACCTATTTCGCGACGCCGAGCTTCGTGTGGAAGGGACGGCGAATCAGCAACCACAACCATCTGCTCGGCAAGCTGGCCGGCGTCGACGGCATCAAGACCGGCTACACCCGCGCTTCCGGCTTCAACCTGGTCGCTTCGGTCGACCGCGACGGCCGCCAAATCGTCGCCGTCGTCATCGGCGGCGAGTCGAGCAAGTGGCGCGACCAGCACATGACCGACCTAATCAAGACCTACCTGCCGCGCGCCGCCCGCGGGCCGCGCACCGCCGCCGCGATTCCGGGGGGACCGAGCCCGACCACCGCCGGAGCGATCGCCCTCGAATCGTACCCCGCGCCCCGCCTCCGTCCCGAGGGCGCAGGTGCGAAAGTCGCGTCAGCCGCCGGCGCCAATTCGCCTACCGTCCCGGGCTCGGCCGATGCGGAAGGCGACGCCGCGGTCGGCGACGAGGCTCAGGCTTCGGCCACCCCCGGCGCCGCTCTCGACGGCTGGAAGATCCAGATCGCCGCCGCCCCGACCCGCTCCTCGGCCGAGGACATCCTCGACCGCGCGCTCTCCAAGGCGTCGGCCGTTCTTGCCGGGGCAGCGCCCTACACCGAGCCGGTGACCGTCGGCGACGCGGTTCTCTACAGAGCCCGTTTCGCGGGCTTCCGCGACAAGCAAGCCGCCAGCGCCGCCTGTTCCTACCTGGTCGAGCGAAACTTCAACTGCTTGGCCCTCAGCAACTGACCGAAGGTACTTCGCAGGGGTCCCTCGTAACGCGTATCGGACTTAGCGATGTCTGCCGAGAAGCCTGTCTTTGGCCTGATTGATTTTGGCCGCGAGGAACGTCGAGCCGCCCTGGTCAGGGTGCAGGCGCTTCATCAGCCGGCGATGGGCCGACCGGATCTCCGCGTCGCTGGCGCCGGAAGAAAGGCCAAGGATCTCATAGGCCTCCTCATCAGTCATGGCGCCCGCATTCGCCGTGCCGCCCGGCCGCGCTGTCGAATCCGCCTCAACGTGTTCACGCCATCCGGGCATCCGGCGGTCGAGATAACTTTCGAGTAGCGCAGCGCTGTCGCCGTCGCGGCCGATCTCGGTCAACAAGTCGAGCAGGGCGGCCTCGTCCAGGTCATCGAGCGCCGATCCCGATCGGCTTCCGGCGACGACCCGTCCGCCGATGCCCCCGCTGTCGTGGTCGAGACGCATTTCCAGGTAGGCCGAGCGCACCGTCGAGACCGAGCCTGGCGAACGGCGGCCGCCGCCAAGGTCGAGCGGCCCGATCCGCCCCACCGTCAGCGCCGAGACGCCAAGGCCGACGAGGACGATTCCGACGCCCCACCGTCCGCCGAGCGCCAGCGCGCCGCCAGCGCCCAAGAGGGCGATCCCGACAAGGTAGCGGATAAGCTTGGCGAGCGTGGCCGGGTTGGCCGCGGTGAAGGCCCAGCCAAGGAAGAGCAGCAGGCCCAGCGCGACGACGCCGACGCCGAGATCGACGATGGCTATCGGAGTTGCTCCAGAAGCAGGCGGCCGGCGCCCTCCCGTCTATCGGCAAGCGCCTTCAGCCCGCCGGCGGCGTAGACCGCGACGGCGCGCAGAAGCTCGGCGAGCTGGCCGGCGGCGCTAGAGTCGAAACGCGCGTACGCACCCCCGGATAGTCGTGCGATCTCGCGTAAGCCGCGCTCGACCAGCGCGTCGCGGCCCTCTTGGAAGACGAACATGCGAACTCCCAGCATCCCAAGCTCGCCGGCCTTGGCGGCGAGGTCGTCGATCTTCTCCTCGAGCGCATCGCCGATGAACACCACCGCGTTCACCTTTCGCCTAGCCGTCTCGCGCCGCGCGTGGGAGAGCACCTTGCCGATCTGGGTGTGGCCGCCACAGCATTGGATGCCGGTCATCAGGTCACGCAGGCCGCCGGCATCGCCCACCCAGCGGCTGGCCCGGCACTCGTTGAAGCCGCGGAAATAGACCAACTGGATGTCGAGACCGCCGATCCTCGCCGCCGCCTCGAACATCTCTGCCTGGAGCCTCTGGGCCGTATCCCAGGTCGGCTGACGGCTCATGGTTGCATCGAGGGCAAAGATCAGCCGTCCCCGACCGTCCGGCCCCGTCGTCGGTGTCAATGAGCCGGCCGCGGCGAGAAACGCCTCAATCTCGGCGGATTTCGCTCGTTTCGCCGACCGGCCGGCCGGCCTCTGCTGCGCGGGCGTACGATTGTTGTCTGCCATCCGAACCGATTCCCTGCCAACCGGCCGCCGGCCGGTCGTCACCGAATCATGTGGCCTCTTACCCGGCCCGGCGCAACTGGGCGCGGGCCTCGGCAGCCGACCGGGCGCCGGCCGCGGCGGCCGCGTCCTCGGCCCGATCCTCGCTGGCCGCCGGCTTCGGCGCCGGCAGCCTGAGGCCGTCGACCAGGCTTCTGATCTCGTCGCGGGCGGCCAGGTGCGAGAGCGTCGGCTCACCGCCGAGGAGCCGCTGATTCAACTCATCGAGGGCCGTCAGGCCACGCGGAAACAGCTCGCGGAAGACGACACGCTCGGCGATGCCGGTGGCAACGCGGAACCCGATCCGTGGGGCGAGCTGCTTGAGGCAAGTCTCGATCTGCCTGCGATTGCGGGTTCCGAGCGGCGCCAGCCGATTGCGCACCACCACCCAATCAGTCGTCCGTTCGTCGACCAGCATGCGCTGGCGGCGCGCCTCGCCGACCAAATCGGCATAGTGGCTGGTCTCGACGATCTCGAAGGTGTTGGCGTCGACGTGGGCGAGAACGTCGAAGTCGACGAAACTATCGTTGATCGGCGTGATCAGCGTGTCGGCCATCGCATGGCTGACGCGCATCAGGTAGGTGTTG
>JBBDMC010000110.1:0-5624 GCA_040878485.1 Bauldia sp.
CGCCGACGGCGGCGCTCGGCTTGGTCTCCCGCGCCACCGGACCCTGGCGATCGCTCCGCGGTGGCGAGATCGACGCCCGCATCGAACTCGACGTGCGCCTGGCCGCCGGGGCCGAGGGCGGTCTCGCCTTCGATGCCGCCGGCCAGGCGATCGGCATGGCGGTCTTCGGGCCGCGCCGGCGCGTTCTCGCCATTCCCGCCGCCACCGTCGAGCGCGTCGCGACGCGGCTGGAGAGTCACGGCCGCATCCCGCGCGGCTATCTCGGAGTGGGCCTCCAGCCAGTCGCCGTCGAGGGTGTCCAGGGATCCGGCGCGATGGTCATCAGCCTCGATCCCAAGGGACCGGCGGCCGCGGCCGGCCTCCACCAGGGCGATATCGTCGTGGCCTGGGACGGCGAGCCGGTCCGGCACGTGCAGGCAATCATGCGGGCGCTCGGGCCCGACAGCGTCGGGACCCAGGTGACGCTGGGCTTGCGGCGAGCCGGTGAGGATCACCAGATAAGGCTGACCATCGCCGAGAGACCCGCCGCTTGAACGAGGTTGGCTCGCCTCCCCCGATCCGCTTGGCGCTCGACATCGCCGAGCCGGGGCTTGCCGATCGGCTCGCCGCGCTGCTCGTCGGCGGGCCGGGCTTGGCGATCGTCGGCGCCGGCGAGGTCGCCGACGCAGTGATCGGCACCGCCGCGGCCGCCAACCTTAACGGCGCCGAGGCCGCGCTGACGCCGCGCGAGCTGGAGGTCCTGGCGCTGCTCGCCGAGGGAGCCTCGAACAAGGCCATCGCCCGCCGGCTCGGCATCTCGGTCCATACCGCCAAGTTCCACGTCGGCTCGCTGATCGACAAGCTTGATGCCGTCGGCCGTACCGACGCCATTGCTCACGCCGCCCGACTCGGCATCATCAACCTCTGAGGTCTGCGATGCTCGGCGCCCTCCACCGCCTGCCCGCCGCGCCCGCCACCGATCTCGGCGACGATGCCCTCGACGCCTATTCGGGCGCCGTCGCCGGTGTCGTCGACAGGGTCGGCCCCGCGGTCGTCCGCGTCGAGAGCATTGCCGAGGGCCGGCGCCGGGGCGGCATCGGCTCCGGCGTCGTCATCGCCGGCGACGGCCTCGTCTTGACCAACAGCCACGTGGTAGGGGGCGCCCGGCGCGTTCGCCTCGCCTTCGCCGGCGGCGGTGACGCCGAGGCGCGGGTTCTCGGCGACGATCCCGACACCGACCTCGCGCTCGTGCGGACCGATCTGCCCCAGGGCACGCCGGCGGCGGCGCTTGGCGACTCCAAGGCGCTCAAGCGCGGCCAACTCGTCGTCGCTATCGGCAACCCGCTCGGTTTCGAATCGACCGTCACCGCCGGCGTCGTCTCGGCGCTCGGCCGCTCGCTGCGCGCCAAGAGCGGCCGCATGATCGACGACGTCATCCAAACCGACGCCGCCTTGAACCCAGGCAACTCGGGCGGACCGCTGGTCGCCACCACCGGCAAGGTGGTCGGCATCAACACCGCCATGATCGCCGGCGCGCAAGGCATCTGCTTTGCCGTTGCCTCCAACACCGCGGTGTTCGTGGTCAGCGAGTTCATCGGCTTCGGCCGCGTGCGCCGCGCCCACATCGGCATCACGGCCCAGACCGTGCCGCTTCCGCGCCGCCTGGCGCTGGCGCTCGGCGCCGGCCCGCTCGCCGTCCGCATCGGCGAGGTGGAGCCCAACGGCCCAGCCGCATCGGGGGGCCTCCTGGAGGGCGACCTCCTCCTCACCCTCGACGGCGTCGCCGTGACCGGGACCGACGACTTGATCCGCCTCCTCGGCGCCGACCGCATCGGCCGCGCCACCGAGGTCGGCGTCCTGCGCGGCGGCAAGGTCGAGCCCCGAACGCTCCGCCCGGCCGAGCGCCGACGGTAAGATACCTACCGCCCCAGTGTCTCCTTCACCGCCACCGCGAGCTGCTTGAGCGAGAAGGGCTTGGGCAGGAAGTGGAAGGTCTCGCCCTCCGGCAGGTTCTTGCGGAAGGCGTCCTCGGCGTAGCCGGAGATGAAGATGATCTTGAGGTCGGGGCGCGTCTTGCGCAGTTCCTTCAGCAGCGACGGCCCGTCGAGCTCGGGCATCACCACGTCGGAGACGATGAGGTCGACCTCCCCGCCCGACTCCTTCATCACCGCCAGCGCTTCGACGCCGGAGGCGGTTTCGTAGACCTTGTAGCCGCGCGAGGCCAGCGCACGGGCGGCGAACGCCCGCACCGCCTCCTCGTCTTCCACCAGCAGGATCGTCGCGGTTCCGGTGAGGTCGGCGATCTCGGGCCCGCTCTCCGCGTGGGCCGCCGCCACTTCGCCCTCGGCCGCCACGTGGCGCGGGACGAAGATGCGGAAGACCGTCCCCTTGGCGATCTGGCTGGTGAAGAAGATATGGCCGCCGGTCTGTTTGACGATGCCGTAGACCGTCGACAGGCCGAGGCCGGTGCCCTTGCCCACCTCCTTGGTCGAGAAGAACGGCTCGAAGATCTTGACCTGGACCTCCGGCGTCATGCCGGTCCCGGTGTCGCCCACCTCGATCAGGACATACTCGGCCTCCGGCAGTGGCTTGTAGGGGAACCGGCCCACCTCTGCGGCCGGCAGATTGCGCGTCCGGATGGTCATCGTGCCGCCGTTCGGCATCGCGTCGCGGGCGTTGACCGCCAGGTTGACGATCACCTGCTCGAACTGATTGAGGTCGAACTTGATCGGCCACAGATCACGGCCGTGCACCAGTTCGAGTCTGACGTTCTCGCCCAACAGCCGCTGGAGCAGGATCGACAGGTCCGCCAGCACCTCGCCGAGCGCCAGCACCTGCGGCCTGAGCGTCTGCCGGCGCGAGAAGGCGAGAAGTTGCCTGATCAGTCCCGCCGCCCGGTTGGCGTTCTGCTTGATGTTCATGATGTCCTGGAAGGACGGGTCGCTCGGCCGGTGGTTGGCGAGCAGCAGGTCCGAGAAGCCGATGATCGCCGTCAGCACGTTGTTGAAATCGTGGGCGATGCCGCCGGCGAGCTGGCCGACCGCCTGCATCTTTTGGCTCTGGGCGAATTGCGTCGCCAGCGCCCGCTGCTCGGTGATGTCGATGGCGTTGATGATGACCGCTTCCTCGCCGCCGTCGCCCTCGGCGACGGGGTTGATGTAGAAGCGGGCGCTACGCTGGTCGTCGCCGCCCAGCGTCGCTTCGATCGGCTCGAGCATGGCGTCGCCCTCTGCCGCCGCCTTCAACGCCGCTTCGAGCTTCGGCCGGTCGGCATCGCCGACCAGATCGACGAGGCGCCGCGCCCCGCCCCGCCCCATCGCCGCTCCGAACAGGCGAACGAATGCGGCGTTGGCCCGCCCGATCCGGCCCTCGCGGTCGAGCGCGGCGATTGCCATCGGGGTGTTGTTGAAGAACCGGGTGAAGCGGACCTCGGCCGCCCTCAGCGCCTCCGACACCTCCTCGCCCGGACTGCGGTTGAGGACCAGCGTGCGCGTCGCCCCGGGCGCCCCGTCGGCGGTGACCGGGACCCGATGCAAAAGCCTGACCGGCAGGCTCTGGCCGTTCTGTTTGATCAGGTCGAGGTCGATGATGGCGGTGCGGTCGCGTATCTGCGCGCCCGAGGTCAGAAGCGCGATCCCATCCCCGCGCACGATATCGGCCAGCGCCAGCGAGCCGGGTTCGAAGCCGGCGAGGTCGACGCCCAACCACTCGGCGAGCGTCGCGTTGAGATAGACCACACGGCCGTCGGGCTCGGCCGAGAAGAATCCAGCCGGCGCGTGATCGAGATAGTCGATCGCGTGTTGGAGGTCCTGAAAGGCGCTCTCCTGGCGCGCCCGCTCGGCCGAAATGTCGGAAACCGTCCACGCGAACATCGGCCGCTTGCGCCCACCGATCGCGAGCGGGCGACCGATTATGCGGTACCAACGGGCGCCGCCACGCTCCGCCGGTCCCCCGAGCGGCGCCGGCAGGCGGATCTCCCCCCTCGACGAGCGGCCCTCGCGCAGCGCCTGGGCGATCCGGTAGATCGCCTCCGCCGCCTCCGGGCTACCGGAAAACGCCCGCTCGACCGAACGCACCTCGCGCTCGCCCGCCGCCCCGGTGAGGCTTGCATAGGCGTGGTTGGAATAGACGATGCGGCCGTCGCCGTCGCCGATGAGCACGCCCTCGTCGGTGGAGACGAGCAGCGCCTTGGCGAGGTCTTCGCGAGGGCCCCGGCCGGCGAAGCGGACCAGACCGGTGGCGGCGGCGAACAGCGTGGCGACGCCGAACACGGCGAGAATGCCGAGGACGCCGACCATGAACGGTTCGCCCCGGCCCGCGTCGACCAGGGCAAACCCGATCGACACCCCGACAAGGCCGAAGGCGAGAATGATCAGCCAGCCGACGCCGGCGACCCGTTGGGACCGATCCGCGGCCGGCGCGGGGCGCGCCGCCTGGTGGACGCGATCGCTCATGCCGGGCCCCCACAGCCTCCTCTGCTACCGCCCGCCACGGCCCGCGGGCGAATCACAATGGGAGATTGGTCGTGAAAGCAACAGAATTCAACGCGGGATAAGGCCGGCCGCCATCGTCGGCGAGCGAGCGGCAGAGGGCCGCGCCTCGGCCGGTCCGCAAAAAAGGTCCGACCGCCCTTGCATTGCGCGCCGCAACGCCGGAAAAGTCGCTCGCCCGGTGAGTCGGAGCGCCGCACGCGCGGCCAAGCACCGCTCCGCCACGGCCGACCGCGACGGCAGGAGGCGCGGAATGGAGGAATATCTGCAGTCGCTGATCGACGAGGGCGGCGCCCTCGTCGCCCGATACCTGGTCACCGCCGCCGTCGTTCTCTTCCTGATCGGCCTCGTCTATTGGCTCGTTAGGCGAGTTTCACGCTTCCGCCTCGGCTCGATCGGGCGCGGACGCGTCCCGCGGCTGGCGATCGTCGACGCTTTGACGATCGACAACCGCCGGCGCCTAGTCCTCGTCCGGCGCGACAACGTCGAGCACCTGATCCTGATCGGCGGCCCAAGCGATCTCGTCGTCGAGCCTTCGATCGTGCGCCTGCGCCAGCGGCCGCCGCAGGCGGCTGCCCGTCCGCCGCAGGCCCAACCGCCGCAGTCGCCCGGTGGCGGCCCGGCGCTGCCGGTGCCTCCGGTCGCCGTCCGCAGCCCCGAGGGACCGGCGGCGACCCTGCCGATCCCCTTCCCGCCGCGCCAGTCCGCCCCAGGACAGGGCCCTCCGGGGCTGCCGATGCAGCCCTCGCAACGCGCCGTTGCCGCCGCCAACTTCGCCGGCGAGGCGGCCAGGCGGCCCGCCCCCGTCCCGTTGGTGACCGCCGGGGCTTCCACGCTCGCTCCGGCGGTCGGGCCGTCTCCTGGCGAGGGCGCGCCACCGGTGCCTGGTCAGGGCGAGATGCCCGAGCCGTTCCTGCCGGGCGTGGTTCGGCCGCCTCCCGAGGCGGAGGAAGGGCTCGCGCGCCTCGAGCTGGCCGCGGCGGCCATCGATGCTCCGCACGCGGCCGCACAAAGGCGTCTCGATCTCGGCGAGGCGCCGGCCCCGCAGGGCGAAGCGAGGGACGCCACCGCCAAGGTCAGCGACCTCGAGGAGGAGATGGCTCGCCTGCTCGGCCAAATCACGGCGACCCGGGGATCGCTCTAAGCCATTGAGAA
>JBBDMC010000111.1:0-2452 GCA_040878485.1 Bauldia sp.
GGCCGTTGCTGTCCTCGCCGAGGATCTCGAAGACGAAGATGTCCTGGGTGGTGACCACGTCGCCCTCGGTGCCGACCACCTCGGTGACGTGGGTGACCCGGCGCGAGCCGTCGCGCAGGCGCTCGGTCTGGACGATCACGTCGATCGAGTTGGCGATCATCTCGCGGATGGTCTTCACCGGCAGCTGGAAGCCGCCCATGGTGATCATCGATTCCAGACGCGACAACGCCTCGCGCGGACTGTTGGCGTGGAGCGTGCCCATCGAGCCGTCGTGGCCGGTGTTCATCGCCTGCAACAGGTCGAAGGCCTCGGGTCCGCGCACCTCGCCGACGATGATCCGCTCGGGCCGCATGCGCAGGCAGTTCCTGACCAGGTCGCGCATGGTCACCTCGCCCTCACCCTCGATGTTGGGCGGGCGGGTCTCCAGGCGGACGACGTGCGGCTGCTGGAGCTGGAGCTCGGCGGCGTCCTCGGCGGTGATGATGCGCTCGTCGTGGTCGATGTAGCGGGTGAGGCAGTTGAGCAGCGTCGTCTTGCCCGAGCCGGTGCCGCCGGAGACCAGAACGTTGCAGCGCGAGCGGGCGATGATCTGCAGGATGGTGGCGCCCTCGGGGGTGACGGTGTTGAACTTGACCAACTGGTCGAGGGTCAGCTTCTCGCGCTTGAACTTGCGGATGGTGAGGGTCGGCCCGTCGATCGACAGCGGCGGGGCGATGACGTTGACGCGGCTGCCGTCAGGCAGGCGGGCGTCGCAGATCGGGCTCGATTCGTCGACGCGGCGGCCAACCTGGCTGACGATCCGCTGACAGATGTTCATCAGCTGGCTGTTGTCGCGGAAACGGACGTTGGTTTCCTGAACCTTGCCGTCGACCTCGATGTAGGTCTTGTAGGCGCCGTTGACCATGATGTCGGCGATGTCGTCGCGGGCGAGCAGTGGCTCGAGCGGCCCGAGGCCCAAGACGTCGTTGCAGATGTCCTCGAGCAGGTCCTCCTGCTCGGCAATCGACATCACGATGTTCTTGAGGGCGATGATGTCGTTGACGATGTCGCGGATTTCTTCGCGCGCCGATTCCGAATCGAGACGAGCGAGCTGCGACAGGTCGATGGTGTCGATCAGCGCCGAGAAGACGGTCGACTTGATGTCGTAGAAGTTCTCGGCGCGGCGCAAGCCGCTGCTCGATTCGCCGCCCGCCGAGCGCGGTCGCGCCCGCACGGGCGGCGCCGGCTTCGGCGGCGAGCCGGGCGGCGAGCCGGGCGGCGACACGGCGAGGGCAGGCGCCGGCGGCAAGTCCGGCGCGACATCCGGCTCGTCAGACGCGACGGCGGATGGTCGCGGCGTGACTCCGGTCTCGCCTGTGCCTCGCTTACCGAACATCACACTCCCCGTCAGGCACTCTTCTTGCCGCGCAGGCGGGCAAGCAAGGGCGCGAGGCCGCCGCGCTTGTGACGCCGCGAATCGGACCGACCGGTGACCGCCCGGGCGATCTGATTGAACGATTCGACGATCGGGCTCTTCGGATCGGCTTCGGCGATCATCTGGCCGTTGTTGGCGGCGGTGCCGAACAACTGGGCGTCGAAGGGAATGACCGCGGCCGGCTTGAGACCTAGGGCGGTGGCGAAATCGTCGATCTTGATCTCCGGCCGCTTGGCAATGCCGCTCTTGTTGATCACCAGGCGGACCGGCGCATCGTTGGCGCGCGCTTGGCGAAGCAGGTCGACCATATTCTTGGCGTTGCGCAGATTGGCGAGATCGGGCTCGACGGTAAGCACGATCTCATCGGCCGCGTACAGGATCTTGCGCACCCAGGCGGTCCACATGTGGGGCAAGTCGAGGATGACGGCGGGGACGCCGGCCTGAGCGACGTCGATGACCTGGTCGAAGGCGGCCTCGGCGAAATCGTAGGTGCGGTCGAGGGTCGCCGGCGCCGCCAACAGGCTGAGGTGGTCGGAGCAGCGGGCAAGCAGCCGATCGAGGAAGGTGTCGTCGAGACGATCGGGGGCGTTGATCGCATCGGCGATGCCCTGCGTCGGGTCTTGGTTGAAGTCGAGCGCGGCGGTGCCGAAGGCGAGGTCGAAATCGGCGACGGCGACGTCGCTCTCGAAGGAGCGGGCGATCGCCCAGGCGATGTTGTGGGCGACCATGGAGGAGCCGACGCCGCCCTTGCCGCCGATGAAGGCGATCGAACGGCCGAGCGGCTTGGTCGAACGCTCGACGTAGAGGTCGGCGACGGCGCGGATGACGTCCATCAGCTCGACCGGAGCCACCAGGTACTCGCTGATGCCGCGATGGGACAGCCGGCGGTAAAGCTCGACGTCGTTGACGTGGCCGATGACCACGACCCTGGTGCCGGGGTCGCAAACCTCGGCAAGCCGATCAAGCTCGCCGTCGAGACGCTCGGGCGAGAGCTTGGTCTCGACCATGATCAGGTTGGGGGTCGCGGCGGCCTGGTAG
>JBBDMC010000111.1:2462-35171 GCA_040878485.1 Bauldia sp.
CCCCCCCGCGGCGATGCCGCCGGAGTGGACCTTGACGTGGGCACGCGCCATGCGACGGTCGCGGGCGGCCGCCTCGATGACGGCGCCGATCTCGGGGCTGTCGCAGAACGCCTGGATCGAGATGCGGGGGACCGGGCGCACGTCGGTGGTCGACCGCGCCGCGGCCAGCTGGACCCCACGCTCGGACAGCTCGCCGCTGTCGTCGAAAGCAACATCGCTCATCAGTTGCCGACTCCCTGAGCCACGTTGCCACCCTCTTCCTTGGACAGATCGGCGGAGAAGGCGGCGCCCTTGCGATACTTGTTGAGCACGTCGGCGCGACGGGCGGCGTCAGCCGGCGTCAGGCCCCGCGGATAGAGCAGATCGAGGGGATTGGCGGTTATCGCCGCCAGGTTCTGCTGGGTGGCGCAGCCGAAATTGACGTAGTTGCGGTTCTGGCCGTTCACCGTGACCTGGTCGCGCCACGGTTCGCACGGCGCGGTGTGGGCGGCAACCCGGCTGAAGGCAACGCGTACCGGCGCGTTGCGCTCGCCGGAGCCGGCCTGGTAAACGCGGTAGTCGATCGCTCCCTCGGCAACGCCGGAAAGACGCAGCACATCCTCGATCTCGACCGCGATGCCGGTGGCGTTCTCCTGATTGGGCGAGCCGGACGGGGCGACGACGGCGATCACCGAGCTGCCGCTATCGACGAACTTCTGAGCGAAGCCGGCGACGTTGCCGCGGGCACCGAAGTTGAGTTTGGCGGTGTAGAGGCCGACCGGGACATCCAGCGTCTCGACCATCTCCTCGATGGCGATGGGATGGTTGAGGCGATAGTCGTCGGGCACGGCGCCGGTGGTCTCGAACGGCTCGACCTTGCGGGCGCAGCCGGCAAGCACAACGATCAGTCCGCTGGCGAGGACGACGGCCGACCAGGCGCGGCGCCGCTTGCGATCCAACCGAGGGGAGGAGGCGATGGTCATGGGGCGAAGGCTCCGTTCTGCCGGCCAGCGCTATTCGAAGATGAAACCGAAGCGGCCCGTGTACTGGTAGGACGCCTCGGCCGAACTGCTGCCCTTGACGCCGTAAACGCGGTTGATGTTGCCGAGGAGGACGCCCTGGGCATCGCTGGCGGCGGCGAAGCCCTGATCAGGCGTGGCCAAGGCCGAGCGCGGCACGGGCTTGACCAACACCGGCGTGACGATGATGACCAGTTCGGTCTCGTTGCGCTGGAAGTCGCGGCTGCGGAAGAGCGGGCCGAGAACCGGCAGGCGGCCGAGGCCGGGGAAGGCGCCGATCGATTGACGAACGGTGTCCTGGATGAGACCGCCGAGCACCATGGAACCGCCGGAGGGCAGTTCCAGCGTGCTCTCGGCGCGGCGCACCTTAAGCCCGGGGATGGTCAGATCGTCGGTGCTGCCGCTGAGGCTGAAGGCGCCCTCGGCCGAAAGCTCGGAGACCTCGGTCTTGACCCTGAGGCTGATGCGGCCTTCGGAGAGGACGACCGGGGTGAAGCCGAGGGCGACGCCGAAGGCCTTGAACTCGATGGTGATGTTGCCGCTCTGGTCGCGGCCGGTGGGAACCGGGAACTCGCCGCCGGCCAGGAACGAGGCGGTTTCGCCGGAGATGGCGGTCAAGGTCGGCTCGGCGAGCGTCCTGATCATGCCGGTCTGCTCGAGCGCCTTGATGGTCATGAACAGGTTGTTGTTGTCATCCTTGAACCAGCCGCCGCCGGCGGAGTTGCCGAGCGACTTGGTGGCGATGGCGAACGGATTGCTCATGGCGATGTCCGCACCGAGGCCGCCCATCTGGATGTTGCCGTTGAACTCGATGCCGAGCTGCTTGGCGATGTTGCGCTGGACCTCGGCGACGGTGACCTTGAGGTGAACCTGGTCCTCGCCCTCGATGGCGAGCATGTTGATCACCGAGCTGGTCGGGGTTTGCTGGCTGGAGGTGAGCGAGATGCTGACGCCGCTGCTGGCGGAGGTGGAGGTGGAAGCCTTGTCGCGCTGCACTTCGGCGCCGCCGTTGGCGAAGATGGTGGCGATGTCCTCGGCACGGCGCGCATCGCTGGCGTTGCGGACGGTGCCGGACAGCACGATGTTGTCGCTGACGACCTCGATCTGGATGTCGGAATCGGGAATCAGACGCGCCAGCATGCGCGACAGGTTGGACGAGTCACGCTCGACCTCGAGTTCCAACGAGACGATCTGCAGGCCGGCGCGATCGAAGACGATGACGTTGGACTGGCCGACGGCGACGCCGGTGACATAGATGCGGCGGGGCGTGCGGATGACCGCGTCGGCGATCACCGGATTGGACACCAGGATGTCGCGGGCGTCGCGCGGCAGGTCGATGATCACCGACTTGTTAAGGCCGACCTTGACGGCGCGGGAAACCGACTGCTGTCCGTCGACCGAGAATTGCGCCTGGGCGCGCGCCGGCGACATGACGGCATCGGCCGACAGCGCCGCCAACAACATCAGAGCCGCGAGCACGAGCCTGCGCGGGAACGGCTGCAACATCTTGGCAATCCCCTGGTTGTGCGGCTGCTGGGCCATCGAACTCACCTGAACCATCGAACTCACCTGATCCCGACGACTTCACGCGCAACGCCGCTCTTGACCACGATCACGGCGCCGTTGCGCTTGGTGCCGCCGATGAGGTGAAGAGCGTCGCTGGCGGCGTCGGCCGGGCTCGGCGTCGCATCCTTGATGCTGCGCAGCGCAAGGGTCAGCCGGTCGCTCATCTGCTGGGCGACGGTCAGGATCTCCGCCTGCTGAGGGCTCAGCTCGAGGGTCGCGGTCTGGCCGACGACGACCTTCTCGCCGTTCTGGTCCTCGATCGTCTGGTCGATGGCGAGCACGCGCAGATTGTTGAGGATGGTCTCGGTGATGAACTGGTTGTCGCCGGAGACGTCATCGCGATCAGAACGCCGGGTCATGATGACGTCGACCCGGTCGTTGGGCAGGATGAAGCCGCCAGCGCTGGTGTCGGCCGAGATCTTGGTGGCGACGGCCCGCTTGCCGCCAGGCAGAATCGCCGACATGAAGCCGCGGTCGGAGCGAATCAGCTTGGAGTCGGTGATCGGCTCGCCTTGATAAAATGAAGCGCGGGCGATGGCGCCGACCACCACAGCGCCGAGGTCCGAGGCGGACGAACGGACGATGAACCGGCCGGTGACCCCGCTCTTCGGCCACTCCTGCCATTGGATGGACGCCTCCGACAGCGTCGTGCCCATGGGAATGTCCTTGCTGGCGACAAGCACCTGATCGGCAAGGATCGCCTCGACCTGGGGAGTCGGCTCGGGCGGTGACTCCCGCCGAGTCAGATTCAAAGCCAGGATGGCGGCTATACCGCCGGCGGCGAGGGCAACCCCAACTACAGCAACACGAGCGAGTTTCATGGCACGCAACCTCTACGACGGTTGTCCGTCCAACCTGCCAGCAGTGTCGCCTCGCAATCGTGTACTTATGGTTAACCACCGGTGAGAATTCGTGATTAACCGGCGGTAACGAACCGCGAGGCCGGGATCGCTCCTCATCGGCCGTCCCGGCGCCCGCCACCGCGGCGGGAAGCGGGGCGGCCGACGCCAACTAGCCGGTCGCCACCCGCATCCAGACGGTGTCGGGGAAGGTGGCGAGCCCGGCGGCGGCGAGCGCGACCCCGTACGGCACGCCGCCCTTCTCATCGTGCAGCCGCTGGACCCAGGCCTGGCGAATCAGAAAGATGGGCACGACCGACCGCCGGAAGGCGAGCAGCAGCATGGTCAAGGCGCCGCCGAGAAGCGAGGCCAGAACGATGAACGAGAGCGTGTTGCCGATGCCGACCCACAGCGCGATGACGGCGGCGAGCTTGGCGTCGCCGCCGCCGATCCAGCCCATGGCGAAGCAGAAGAAAGCAACGGCCAGGACCAAGGCGCCAGCCAGCCCATGCAGGGCGAACGTCTGCCAGTCCATGCCGATCAACGGGGCGAAAGCGACGAAGCCGACGACCAAGCCGGCAGTCAGGCGGTTGGAGATCGTCATGGTGAGGATGTCGTTGACCGCGGCGTAGGCCATCATCGCCGCGAATATGACGAAGAAGGCGTACTGGGTACTGTCTGCCGCCATCGACCGAACTCCGAGACCGCTGCTCGGACCGTTTTCTAGCGGCCGATGATTAAGACGGCCTGAAGCGGCAGATGAAAATGCCGGAGAGACGGCGAGAATCAGCGCTTGGGCGCAGCGCACCCGGCGGGGACCGACCGCGGCACTAGTCGAAGCTGTCGGCGACGTCCCGGTACATCGTGTTCAGGTGGCTGCCGAGGGCAGTCGCACCGACGACGATGGCGATGCTGAGGAGGCTACCGATCAGGGCATATTCGATTGCCGTCGCACCCGAGGTGTCGCGCAGGAAACGGACTATCAGATTCATGCCGCTCTCCCGATCTCGCGTACGTTTGCCTGGAACTTGACGCCGCGCGGCGAGAAAAGCCGCGCGGCGTGTGCCCGTACAGGGACGGGCCGCTGGTTACTCGAGCTCGGTCTTGATGTTCTGGAAGACCGTGTTCAGCTGACTGCCGACCGCGGTCGCGCCGACGATAATGGCGACGGCGATCAGGGTGGCGATCAGGCCATACTCAATGGCGGTCGCACCCGACTCGTCATTGGCGAAACGGACAAAAAGGGACTTCATGGTTGGGACTCCTCACTCCACGTGTTGCGAACGGTCACTCGGATACGCGCAGCTCACTCTGGCGGCGGTAACCGTGGGCGAAAGTAGCGGCAAAGTCCTGAAGGTTAGTTAACGGCTGGACTGGTAATACCCATGACGAAATACTAATCATTAAGGATAATACTTGGTCGATTTTTACTTTCCCAAAGAAAATAGGCCTTTAGTTCCCGATGCTGATTTCGGGTCACCATTCGTTTACCTCTGTCGATAGCCGCTCTTTTACTACGATCGAAGAGACGTTTCAGGCCCAACCAGGCCGCCGAGGGCGCCGCGCGCCTTAAGGCTTCGTTCACTTTATGCAGCCTAGGCTCCACCCATACCCGCCTGCCGCGGAGGGAGCCGATGTCACGTGTGCCTGTCTTGATGCCTGTTAGGCGAGCGGCCGGTCGGGCGCTGGCCGGGCTGGCGGCGATCACCGTTCTCACCGTGCTGCCGGCAACCCAGGCGAGCGCCGAGCCGATCGCCGTCATGGTCGACCACGCCAAGGTGATGCGCGTTTCGCGCCCGGCCGAGATCGTCATCATCGGCAACCCGGCGATCGCCGACGCCACCATCCAGGACAACCTGACGCTGATCATCACCGGACGGAGCTTCGGGACGACCAATCTCATCGTCCTCGATGCCGCCGGGCAGCCGATCGCCGACGAGCTGGTGGTGGTGGCTGCCTCCAACGAGCAGATCGTGACGGTCTACCGGCGCGCCAATCGCCAGACCTATAGCTGCACCCCGGAGTGCTCTCCGACGCTGGCGATCGGCGACAACCCGGAAAATTTCAACCTGGTCAACGACCAGATCCAGGCCCACGAAAGCCTGTCGGCGGCGGCGGCCGACCGATAACGGCGGGCGCAGGGCCCGGGTTAGGTTAACAAAAGCTTACCGCGACCCTTCGACTTTTCCCTATCAGTTGCAACCGTTCATAAATTCCTGACTGCTAAGAGCAAAGAGGGGCCGAACAGGTTCGGCCCCCTTCGCAGCGGGGATCACCGCGCATGTCTTTCACCACTGCTCCGAGACGGACCGGCAAGGGTCGGGGGCTCAGCTTCAAACGATTGCGGCACGACGAGAGCGGCGCAACGGCGGTCGAATTCGGCATCGTCGCCCTGCCTTTCTTCGCGCTGATGTTCGCCATCCTCGAGACGGCGCTGATGTTCTTCGCCGACCAGGCGCTGGAGACGGCGGTCGCCAACGCGGCGCGGCTGATCCGCACCGGCCAGGCCCAACAGCAGGGCTTCAACGCCAACGATTTCAAGGACGAGATCTGCGAGCAGGTGATGTCGCTGTTCGGCTGCGACGCCGATCTCGTCTTCGACGTGCGCACCTACCCGACCTTCGAGGCGATCGACCTGACCAAGCCGGTCGACGATGACGGCAACCTGGCCCCCGGCGACTTCATCTATGAGCCCGGCAACGGCGGCGACATCGTCACGGTGCGCGCCTTCTACGAATGGCCGAGTTTCACCGGCGTGCTTGGCTTCAGCTTGGCCAACATGCCCAACGGGTCGCACCTGCTGGCCGCGGCGGCGGCGTTCCGCAACGAGCCATTCCCATGGTGAGGCTCGCCATCCACCTGCGGCCAAGGCCACTGCGGCGCTTCGCCGTCGACCGCAGGGGCGTCTCGGCCGTCGAATTCGCCCTCCTCCTGCCGCTGATGGTGATGCTCTATCTCGGCGGGGTCGAACTCGGCCAGGGGCTGACCATCGACCGCAAGGTCACCCACGTCACCAGTTCGCTCGCCGACCTGGTGACCCAGGCCAAAGTCGTTACCGACGCCGGCATGGCGAATATCCTCGACGCGGCGGCGGCGGTGGTCACGCCCTACGACGACTCGCTGTTGCGCATCAAGGTGAGCGGCGTGTCGATCGATGCGGAGGGCGTGGCGACGGTGGCGTGGAGCGACGCGCTCAACGATACGCCGCTCGCCGTCAACTCGACGATCACGCTGCCGGCGCAGGTCAGTCAGCCGAACACGTTCATCGTCACCGCCGAGGTGCACTACAACTATACGCCGACGATCGGCTACGTTCTGACCGGCTCCTTCGACTTCAAGGACCAGTTCTACTTGCGCCCGCGGCTGACCGACGTGATCACTCGGGTGGCGGGCTGACGCCGCCCTGCGGCGGTGCCGCACCGGCCGCGGGACCGGGTTCAGCCAACAGCCTCTCGACGACGACGTAGGCATCGGCACCCACGGCAACGAAGCCGCCGCCACCGATGCTCGAACGGTCGACCGCATCGAGCGCCTCCGGCGCCTGGCCGGCCATCGCGGTCAGGGCCTCGACAAGCCCGGCCTTGAGTTCAACGGGCAGATCGCTGCGCACGGCATGCGGCCCGAAGGGGACGAGCGGCGACTGCCAGACGATGCGGACGAGATCCATCGACAAGGCCCCGGCGCGGACCAGCGAGGCAAGGACGCCGAAGCTGTAGCCGGCGGTACCGTCGCCGGAGAGGCTCGACCAACCGACCGCGAGATCGGCCGCGCCGGTCAGAAGCGCGGCGATCGCCGCCTGCGGGCCGTCGGTCTCGACGATGGCCGAGAAATAGGTGGCGGCATCGATGCCTTGGTCGGCGAACAGCCTGAGGGGCACCAGGCGTCCGGCAACCGAATCTTGGCCGGCAACCGCGAGGCGGGCGCCGCCAGCATCGGCAAGACTGGCGATGGTGCCGTCGGCGCGGGCAAGCAAGATGGCATAGAAGCCGGGCGTTCCGTCGAAGGCGGAGGGCAGGGCTAGCGGCTCGATGCAACCGCAGGCCGCCGCGGCAGTCACGTAGCTCGCGGCGCTGTGGATGGCATATTGGGTCCGATCGGTCGCCTGGGCATCGATCAGCGTCGCGTAGTCGGTGGCGGCAACCAGCTCGACCGGCATTGCCAGCCGCGATTCGAGATAGACGCGGAACGGCTCGAGGCGGAGCGCGTCGTAGCCGGCGCCGGATGCAGCCAGAAAGCCAACGCGCAGGACCTGGTGATCGTCGCGCCAATCGGCGCGGAGAGCGGGAGCGGTGGCGGCGAAAACCGCGAAAGCCAAGCCACCGGCAGCCGCCATCCGCAGCCCGCGTCGCATGTCGCTCCCTCCGACCGCCGCCACAATCTCAACCCGATGATACCGGTTATCGAGGCGCCGCTGAATCGCCGAGCGGGCGTCAGCGGCGGGAGAAGGCAAGCCGGGTGATCTGACGATAAGTCTCGCCGGGCCGCAGAAGCGAACTCGGAAAGCGGGCGTGGTTGGGCGCGTCGGGGAAAAGCTGCGATTCAAGACAGCAGCCGCTGTTGACGCCGTAACGACGGCCGCCGAGCCCGGGAACCGGAACCTTCATCATCGAACCGTCGTAGAACTGAACCCCCGGTTCGGTCGACGAGACGGCGAGGGCAACGCCGTTCTTCGGCGACATCAGGCGGGCATGCAGGTGGGGCTCGGCCGATCGCTCGCGGCCGACGACGAAATTCACGTCGTAGGCGACGCGGCGGCGGTCGCGCAGCAGGCGGATCGGCCGTGACTTGCGGAAGTCGAAGTCGGTGCCGGTCACTGGGACGATCTCGCCGGTCGGAATCTTGTCGTCATCCACCGGCGTGTAGGCCTCGGCCGCGATCTCCAGCCGATGGTCGAGGATATCGGGCGAATCGTCGAGGTTGAAATAGGCGTGCTGGGCGAGGTTGGCGATGGTCGGCGCGTCGGTGGTCGCCTCCATCTCCAGGCCGAGGGTGGCGGGCGGATCGATCCGATAGCGGACCACAGCCTCGGTTCGCCCGGGATAACCCTCCTCCCCATCGGGGCTGACGAGCGAAAGGGTGAGGCTCGAGGCGCCGCTGTCGACAAGACGCCAGAGGCGGGCGGAGAAGCCGTTGGGGCCGCCGTGCAGGTGATGCTTGCCGTGATCGTTGAGCGGCAGCTGGTATGACTTGCCGCCGATGGCGATCCGCCCGCTGCCGATGCGATTGGCCGAGCGGCCGACGATGGCGCCGAAATAGGGCGAGTGGCGAAGGTAGGGATCGAGCGTCTCGAAGCCGAGAACGAGCGGATGATCGACGCCATCCAATCTCAGATCGCGAACGATGGCGCCGAGGGTGATGATGCTGACGGCGAGCTTGCCGGCGGCGATCGTCACCTCGTGGACTTCACTGCCGTCGGGCAGTTTGCCGAACAGTTTTGCGGTCATCCAAGGGTCCCCTCTTGGCCTCCATCATATATGACGAGGCGCGGCGGCGGCGCGAGCGGCGCGCCAGTATCGATTGCGGGTCCTAGTCGAAGCTGCGAGGATCGAGATGTACAGCCCGCGAGACTATGCGCCGGAGGGTGTTCATGCCAACTGTCCGGGTGGAGCGGCGGCTTGCGGCGATCATGGCCACCGATATCGTGGCTTATTCGCGGATGATCGGGACGGATGAGGCCGGCACGCTCGCCGCCATCCGAGGCTTTCGCTCGCAGGTGCTGGACCCGCTGATTGCCGATCATAAGGGCCGCATCGTCAAACTGATGGGCGACGGCGCCATCGTCGAATTCGGTTCGGTCGTCGACGCGGTGGCCTGTGCGATCGCCGTGCAGCAAGGGGTGACCGCCCATCAGGCAGAGGTCCCGCCCGACAACCGCATCGTCTTGCGCATCGGAATCAACCTCGGCGACGTCGTGGTCGACGGCGACGATCTCTTTGGGGATGGCGTCAATGTCGCGGCGCGACTGGAGCCGCTGGCCGAGCCTGGCGGAATCTGCGTCGCCGATGCGGTTCAACGCCAGCTCGCCGGCAAGACGACGGCGGCCTTCGAGGATGCCGGCGAGTACTCGCTGAAAAACATCGCGCGACCGGTCCGCGTCTGGCGGTGGACCGGGGGGGGGGAGCACGGCGTGCCGACGGAGGCGCCGCTGCCGTTGCCGGACAAGCCGTCGGTTGCCGTCCTGCCGTTCGACAGTCTCGGCGGCCAGGCGGACGAAGCCTATTTCTGCGACGGCATCACCGAAGACATCATCACCGGGCTGGCGCGCTTCCGCTCACTGTTCGTCGTCGCCCGCAACTCCTCTTTCGCGTTTCGCGGCAAGGGCATGGAGCTCGCCGAAATCGGGCGGCGGCTCGGTGTCTCCTATCTCCTTGAGGGCAGCATCCGACGGGCCGGTGACCGTGTGCGCATCACCGCACAGTTGATCGAAGCCGCCACCGGCATGCATCTTTGGGCGGAACGCTATGACCGAAGTCTGGACGACATCTTCGCCGTCCAGGATGAGGTCGCGCAGAGGATTGTCGCGACGCTGTTCGGTCGGATCGAGGAGGCAAAGATTCAACAGGCGCTCCGCACGCCGACGGTGAGCCTGGCCGCCTACGATTTCCTGCTCCGCGGTCTCGCCCACTTCAGGGGCCACGCCGACGATGACAACCGAAAGGCTCGCGAGATGTTCGAGCGGGCGGTGGCGCTCGACCCCCGTTACGCATTGCCGCATGCCTACCTGGCCCTCCTTCTGTTGGCGGAGAACGGTGGGGTCGCAGCACCCAGAGAGGTGCAGGACGCAGCGTTGGCAGCGGCAAGACATGCTGTCGAGCTCGACCCTGAGGAGAGCCGTTGCCATCGTGTCCTGGCGTTCGTCTGGCTCCATCGCCGCGAATACGACACGGCAGAGCACCGCTACCACGCGGCACTCGAACTCAACCCGAACGATGCCGACACAAGGATGGGGGTCGGTTACCTGTTCGCCCTCAGGGGCAGGCCCGAGGAGGCCATGGCCTCCATGCAGTTGGGCATGCGCCTCAATCCGTTCCACCCGTCTTGGTATGACTTTCAGCTCGCGGTCGCCCTTTATTCGGCGCAGCGCTACGAGGAGGCCGCACAGGTATTCAAGCGATTGCCGAGCCGGACGTACTGGTCGCGCACGCGGCTGGCGGCTTGTTACGTCCAGCTCGGTCGTTTGGCGGACGCGCAGGCCCAAGCGGCGGAAGTTCTGCGGCTGAAGCCCGATTTCTCGACCGCCGAGTTTCTTCGCCGCGATGTCCTCCTCGAGAAAGCCGAAGACCGGGAGCACCTCCGCGAAGCGCTGATCAACGCCGGGTTGCCGGCGTGAGCTGGCCACCGCCGTCGACGGGCGGCGGGGCGGCGGTCTTCAGATCGTCTGGTTGTACGGGCCGACCGGCGCGGTCTCACGCAGAACCCGGTCGACGGCGGCAAACATCTCTCGCAGGCGCGCCTCGGACACCGGGCTCTCGACCACGACCACCATCTCCGGCTTGTTGGACGAGGCCCGCACCAGGCCCCAGGTGCCGTCGTCGGCGACGACGCGAACGCCGTTGACGGTGACGAGATCGGCGATCGGGTGACCGGCGACCTTCTCGCCGGCGGCGCGCATGCGCTCGAAACGGTCGCGCACCCGGTCGGCGACGGCGTACTTCGTCTCGTCGGGACAGTGGGCCGCCATGGTGGGCGATCCCCAGGTCTTGGGGAGATCGTTCTTGAGATCGGCCATCGAGCGGCCCGGATTGCGGTCAAGCAAGTCGAGAATGGCGATCGCCGAGACCAGGGCGTCGTCGTAGCCGCGGCCGAGTGGCGGGCCGAAGAAGTAGTGGCCCGACTTCTCGAAGCCGGCGAGCGCCCCCAGCTCGCTCACCCGCCGCTTGATGTAGGAGTGCCCGGTCTTCCAGTACTCGGTCGCGGCGCCCCTCGACCTGAGGATCGGATCGGTCAGGAACAGGCCGGTCGACTTGACGTCGACGACGAAGGTGGCGTTGGGGTGGCGAGCGGAGAGGTCGCGGGCGATGAGCACGCCGACCTTGTCGGCGAAGATCGCCTCGCCGGCGTTGTCGACGACCCCGCAGCGGTCGCCGTCGCCGTCGAAGGCGAGACCGACGTCGGCACCGCTGTCACGGACGGCATCGGCGATGGCGTCGAGCATCGCCAGATCCTCAGGGTTGGGGTTGTAGCGCGGGAAGCGGTAGTCGAGCTCGGTATCGAGGGGGACGACGTGGGCACCGAGGGCGGCGAGAACCGGCGGAGCGAAGGCGCCGGCGGTACCGTTGCCGCAGGCGACCACCACCTTCAGCGGCCGCTTCCATTTCGGCCGCTTCGTGAGGTCGGCGATGTAGCGCTCGGCCATGCCCTCGACGTAGGCGTAGGCACCGCCGGGCCTGAGGTCGAAGGCGGCCGAGAGGACGATCTCCTGCAGCCGCCCGATTTCGTCGGGACCAAAGGTCAGCGGGCGCCGGGCACCCATCTTGACCCCGGTCCAGCCGTTCTCGTTGTGGGAGGCGGTGACCATGGCGACCGCCGGGACGTCGAGGGCGAATTGGGCAAAATAGGCCATCGGGGTGACGGCGAGGCCGACGTCGTGGACCCGGCAACCGCTGGCGGTGAGGCCGACGGTCAGCGCCGTCTTGATCGCCGCCGAGTAGGCCCGATAGTCGTGGCCGGTCACCAGTTCGCGGTCGCCGCCGAGCTCACCCAACAGGGTGCCGAGCCCCATGCCGATGGCGGTGGCGCCCATGAGGTTGAGCTCCGGCGGCTTGTCGGAGCCGGCAATCCCGAACCACCAGCGGGCATCGTATTCGCGGAAGCCGGTCGCCTTGACCAGCGGGGTGGTCTCGAACTCGAGGCTGTTCGGCTCGAGCGACTGGGCCGGCAGGGGGAACATCGGCGCTCCTTCTCGCCGGCGCCTCATAACAGAGCCGTCCGATGCGGAAAAGGCGGGCGGTTCACTCGGCGAGGAGAAGCTCGCCGCCGGCGATCTCAAAGCGCGACAGGCGCGACAGGAAGGTCATGCCGAGAAGATTGACGCCGAGCGCGCCGTCGGGGACGACGACGGCTTGGACGTTGCGCACCGAGATGCGGCCGACGCGGACCTCCGAGAGAACCACGGGGGCGGCGGCGACCACGCCGTTGGCGGTGGAGATCGGCAGGGTGTAGTCGCGGCGGGTCGGACGGACGCCGACGCGTTTGGCAGCCTCGGCGCTGAGGGCGACGGCTGTGGCGCCGGTGTCGATCATGACCGGGATGGTGCGGCCGTTGACGGTGGCCTCGGTCTGGTAGTGGCCGCGCGGATCGGCCCTGAGGACGACGGTGCGGCCGGCGAGCCGGCCGACCTTCTCCGGCTCGCCGAGGCCGGACTGCGGCTGCAGGTCCCGGTCGACGGGCGGCGGGGTCACGGCGGGTAGCGGCGCCGCCTCGATGGCGGCCGGTGCGGTCACGGCAAGCTCGAGCAGGCCGGGCAGGAAACGCGGGGCGGCGATGGCGAGCGCCAAGAATGCGATGGCGATGACAATGAGGCGATTGAGCGACACGGGGAGGCCTCGCGTCCAATCCCAGTCAAGGGCAAGACTGCGCACCGGAACTTCGGGCGAATTGGCTAAAAAGACGCCAATCATTGCCGCCGGCGAAGGCCCAACGGCGGGGTTTCGGAGGCTCTGCTTAACCAGACCTTACCGACGGCTCACAGCCAGCCGCCGTCGACGACGATGTTCTGGTTGGTGCAGGCGGAGGAATCGTCGGCGGCGAGGAACAGGACCCAGCGGGCGATGTCGTCGGGGCCGAGCCGACGCTTGAGGCACTGGTCCCGCATCAGCTTGGCCTCGGCCTCGGGGTTCCACCACAGCTTCAACTGACGCTCGGTCAGGATCCAACCCGGCGCGATCGAATTGATGCGGATGTTGAATGGGCCAAGCGTGCGCGCCAAGCCGCGGGTCAGCCCGACCACTCCCGCCTTGGCGGCGGTGTAGACCGGCAGACCCTCGTAGCCGAGCATCCACGAGCCGGAGCCGATGTTGACGATCGAACCGTCGGCGGCCTTCTTCATGTCGGGGACGACGGCCTGGATGGCGAAGAACTGGTGCTTGAGGTTGACCGCGATGCGGTCGTCGAAATACTCCGATGTCACCTGTTCAAGGGTATGGCGCTCGTCGTGGGCGGCGTTGTTGACCAGGACGGTGATCGGGCCGAGCGCTTGGCGCACGGCCTTAACCGCCGCCTTGAGCGCATCGATGTCGGTGAGGTCGCAGCGCTCGTAGTGGACCTTGTGGCGCTTGCGCTTGAGGCGGGCGACGAGGGCCTTGGCTTCCTTGTCGAGGATGTCGAGAAAGCCGACCTTCGAGCCCTGGGCGGCGAATTGCTCGACGATGGAGCGGCCGATGCCGGAGGCGCCGCCGGTAACAAGCACCGTGCGGCCCTTGAGGCTCGGATAGACGGCGCCGTATCTCATGGGTGTCCTGCCGGTTTGTCGTGGCTCGATGGCAGCCGGTTACGCAGCCTTCCACCGAAGCCGGCGGCGGATCAAGGCCACCCTGCCATCGCGCGAATGTGAACTGCCCCCGCGAGCCTGCCATCGACCACAACCGGACGAGGGGACTGACGACCATGATGTCATCGGACGAGCTGCTCACTGCAGAGCTCGATCGTTTCGGCAAGGGCGACATCGACGCGATGGTGGAGGCGCATGCGCCGGACGCGAGCTTCATCACGCCGATGGGGATCATGCGGGGCCGCGACCAGATCCGCGGCATGATCGAGGCGGTGCTCGACGAATTCGCCAAGCCGGGAATGAGGTTCGAGATCGTGCACAAGAGCGCATCCGGCCCAGCGGCGCTCCTGGTATGGAAGGGCGAGACGGCGGACAACGTCTACGAATTCGCCGTGGAGACCTACGTGTTCGCGGCCGACGGCAAGATCGCCCAGCACACCTTCGCCGCCAAGGCCGTTCCAAAGCACCAATAGGCTGCTATTTCGTCCCGTACAGTCGGTCGCCGGCGTCGCCGAGGCCGGGGACGATGTAGCCGTGGTCGTTGAGGTACTGGTCGATGGCGGCGGTGTAAATCGGAACGCCGGGCTGGGCCCGCTGCAGCCGCGCGATGCCCTCCGGCGCGGCGAGCAGGCACACGAAACGGATGTCCTTGGCGCCGCGGTCCTTGAGCCGCTGGATGGCGGCGGAGGCGGAATTGGCAGTGGCCAGCATTGGATCGACGACGATGGTGACGCGGTCGGCGAGGTCCTCCGGCGCCTTGAAGTAGTACTCGACCGCCTCGAGGGTCTCGGGGTTGCGGTAGATGCCGATATGAGCGACGCGGGCGGAGGGGACGAGGTCGAGCATGCCCTCAAGCAGGCCGTTGCCAGCGCGCAGGATCGAGGCGAAGACCGGCTTCTTGCCCTCCAGGATCGGGGCGTCCATGACGGCGAGCGGCGTCTCGATGCGCTTGGTGGTGAGCTTGAGGTCGCGGGTGACCTCGTAGGTAAGGAGCAGCGCGATCTCGCGCAGGAGCTGGCGGAAGCTCGCCGTCGGCGTGGTCTTGTCGCGCATCAGCGTGAGCTTGTGCTGGACGAGCGGGTGGTCGACGACGATCACGCCTTGCATGTTGAGGAGTTCCCGGTCGCGAGGGGACGTGACCGGGGCAGGTTAACCCGGCGGGCGGCGGCGACCAAGCCGCGCCGGGCAGCGCTGTTCAGGCGCTCCCCGCCAGCCTAAGGTCGCGGCCCGGCGGCGGGGACAGGCATGGCAAGGCGCGCGATCCTGCTGGTGATGGATTCGGTCGGGATCGGCGGCGCCGAGGACGCCGGCCGCTTCGGCGATGCCGGCGCCGACACGCTCGGCCATATCGCCGAGGCGTGCGCGGCCGGGCGCGGCGACCGGGCGGGGCTGCGCTCGGGCCGGCTCAACCTTCCCAACCTCGACCGCCTGGGGCTCGGCCGCGCGGCGGCCGCCTCGACCGGGAAGGGGTTGCCGCCCCTCGGTCACGACGGCGAAGCGGAGGGGCGCTGGGGCTACGCGGTCGAAATCAGCCAAGGCAAGGACACGCCGTCGGGCCATTGGGAGGTGGCCGGCGCGCCGGTGACCTTCGCCTGGGGATACTTCCCCACGGCGGTGCCGTGCTTTCCGCAAAGCCTCACTGAGGCGCTGATCGCCGAGGCCAAGCTCCCCGGCATCCTCGGCAACAAACACGCCTCGGGCACCGTCATCATCGCCGAGCTCGGCGAGGAGCATATCCGGACGGGCAAGCCGATCTGCTACACCTCGGCCGACTCGGTCTTCCAGATCGCCGCCCACGAGACCCAGTTCGGCCTGGAACGGCTCTATGCGGTGTGCGAGATCACGCGACGGCTGGTCGACCCGCTCGCCATAGGGCGGGTAATCGCGCGGCCATTCATCGGAACGTCGGCCAAGGACTTCGTGCGCACCCACAACCGGCGCGACTACGCCATGCCGCCGCCGGGGCCGACGCTCATCGACCGGGTCGAGGCCGCCGGCCACCGGGTGATCGGCATCGGCAAGATCGCCGACATCTTCGCCCACCGGGGGGTCAGCGAGACCGTGAAGGGGCCGAGCGACGAGGCGCTGTTCGAGGCGACGCTCGCGGCGCTCGACCGGCTCGGCGACGGCGACCTGATCGTCGCCAACTACGTCGACTTCGATACGCTCTACGGGCACCGGCGCGACGTCGCCGGCTACGCCGCGGCGCTGGAAGCCTTCGATCGGTGGCTGCCGGAGCTCGAGGCTCGGCTCAAGCCGGGCGACCTCGTCATCGTCACCGCCGACCACGGCAACGACCCGACCTGGAAAGGCACCGACCATACCCGCGAGCATGTGCCGATCCTCGCCCTCGGGCCGGGCATCGGCGCCGGGCCGATCGGCCGGCGCGAGACGCTGGCCGACATGGGGGCGACGATCGCGGCGCACCTCAGGCTGAAGCCGGGGCCGTACGGGACTAACTTCCTGTAACGCATGAGAGGCGCGGGACGCCGGCTCGGCGGCCAAGCTCACGTTCCGATTCTGGATGAGCCGCGGCCTCGAAACTGAATCAGGCGCCGTTCAAGCTCCGATTCAGGATGAGGCGCGGCCTCGAACCTGATTCAGGTAGCGGCGAAAAGGCGGTCGTCGGAATCGGTTGGGCGGGTTCGTGAATGTCCCTCACCCGGCCGGCGCCCTGCGAGCGGCTGGGTGACGGGCTGGCCTGGCAAATCAGCTATAGTCCGCCGCCGTAGAGGGCGTCGGGAGACGCTATTTGTCGGATATCCGCCTGTCGTGCGACAGGATCGGGCCCCAGGAGCGGCCGGGCGCTTGACCATGCTGAAAGGAATGACGTTCGAGCGAAACCTCATCGACGGCGAGTGGGTCCCATCGGCGACGGGAGAAACTCTGCCGATGATCAGCCCCTCGGATGGGGCGGAGTTCGCGCGGATCGCGCGCGGAACCACGGTCGACGTCGACCGGGCGGTCAAGGCGGCACGGCGGGCGTTCGAGGGCGTCTGGGGCCGCACGCCGGCGGTCGAACGCGGGCGGCTGCTCTCGAGACTCGGTCTCCTCATCCTCGACCACGCCGAGGAGCTTGTGGCGCTTGAGGCGCGCGACACCGGAAAGCCGCTCAAGCAGGCGCGGAACGATATCCAGGCGGCGGCGCGCTACTTCGAGTTCTACGGCGGCGCCGCCGACAAGATCCACGGCGAGACCATCCCGTTCCTCTCCGGCTATCAGGTGATGATCCTGCGCGAGCCGCGCGGCATCACCGCCCACATCATCCCGTGGAACTACCCGGCACAGATGTTCGGCCGCACGCTCGCCGCGACGCTCGCAGCCGGCAACGCGGCGGTGCTGAAGCCGGCAGAGGAGGCCTGCCTCTCCTGCCTCAGGATGGCGGAGCTGGCGATGGACGTCGGCTTCCCGCCAGGGGCCCTCAACGTCGTCACCGGTCTCGGCGAGGAAGCCGGTGCGGCCCTTGCCGCCCACGCGGGCATCGACTTCATCTCGTTCACCGGATCGCCGGAGGTCGGCACGCTGGTGCAGCGGGCGGCGGCGGCCACCCACATCGCCTGCGTCCTCGAGCTCGGCGGCAAGTCGCCGCAGATCGTATTCGACGACGCCGACCAGGTCGGCGCCGCCGAGGCGACCGTCAACGCCATCATCCAGAACGCCGGCCAGACCTGTTCGGCCGGCAGCCGCGTCCTCATCCAGCGGTCGATCTATGAGGCGTTCCTGGGCGAGCTTGCCCAGCGTTTCAACCGCCTCAAGGTCGGCCCGCACGATCTCGACCTCGACTGCGGGCCGCTGATCAGCGCGCGGCAGAAGCAACGGGTGGAAACCTACCTCAAGACGGCGGCGGCCGATCACATTGCGGCGGCGGCGGCCGGCACCATCGATAAGCGGGCGAGCCCCGGCGGCTTCTTCGTCAGGCCGACGCTGTTGACGCTGGTGCCCGAGACCCACGCCATCGCCCGCGAGGAGGTGTTCGGACCGGTGCTGTCGGCGATCGCCTTCGATGACGAGCAGGACGGGCTCAGGATCGCCAACGGAACCGACTTCGGGCTGGTCGCCGGTGTGTGGACGGAGAACGGCGGCCGCCAGATGCGGGTCGCCAAGGGCGTCCGCGCCGGCCAGGTGTTCGTCAACGGCTACGGTGCCGGTGGCGGCATCGAGCTGCCGTTCGGCGGCTTCAAGCGCAGCGGCCACGGACGCGAGAAGGGGCTTGAGGCGCTCCGCGAGCTGACGGTGGCCAAGACCGTCGTCTTCAATCACGGCTAGGCCGGCACGGCAGGGTGATCGCCGAATTCTCCCGCGCCGCGCCTTCTCGGCATGCCGCTCGACAGGACGGTGGAGCTCGAAGAGCGGCCCTGGGTGAGCGCGTCCAGGATTCTCGACGTCGTCGAGCCTGACGGGCGCCGCGCTAGGCGCCCGTGCCTCAGTTCACCGTCGGCTCCGTCACCTCGAAGGCGAAGCTGAACCGCGGGAGATCCTCGCCCGGGTGATCGTCGGCATAGGTGAGCTGCGGCAGGCGGAAGTTGATCGGCCGGGTTTCCTTGCCCTTGTAGATGGCCGGATAGAGATCGACGAAATGCCAACCGGGCTCCCCGGTCGCCTTCAGGTAGATCACCACATCGCCCTGGCTGTTGAAGCCGCACGCATAGCCAATGTAGTTGTTGTCGTAGTTGATCGCGTAGATGTTGGCCGTCTCCGTCCAACCCACGCCCTTAAGGTTGACGGTGAAGGTCGTGCCGGCGGGGCCGCGCCCGACATCGAGCGGCATTGCGGAGGGCGCGATCCAAAAGGCGCCCTTCTTGTCGCCGCCGCTTGCCGCCACCCTCAGATCGTGGACGCCGCCGAGGTCGTCCGGCGTATCTAGGCGGAATTCGAGCTTGCCCGTCGCATCGGCGACGGCTTCGGCCACGACGCGCTCGCTCTCTTCCCAACCGCTGCCGCTCACCCGGTTGCCGGTGACCGTCGACCAGTGGAGCGGGACCTTCTTGCCGGGCTCAAATCCCTCGCCGCTGACCAGGATAGGCTGGCCGACGGTTGCGAAGGCCGGCTTGACCGCCAGCTCGCCCTTTCCCGGGAGACCGCGAACAGTCGCCTGGATCTGCTTCTCCGGCGCCATCGGCAGAATCGCCGCGCCGTCGGTGACCTTGAACGAAAGGGCGAAGCGCGGACGATCCGGCTCCGGCGACTGCTGCATGTTGCGGTAAGGGAAGGTGAAGTCGCCGTGCAGCACTTCGAGCACATGCGTACCCGGCTTGCCGGTCGCCGGAACGGTGAAACGCGCTGACCCGGCAGTGCTCACCGACGACATCCAGCCGGTGAAGCTGTTGTCGTAGAGCAGGAGCCAGCTGTTCTGCAGTTGCTGCCACCCGATGCCCTTGACGTCGACCGTGATCGGCGTGCCCACCGGGCCGCTCGCCGGCGTAATGTTGACCGCCATCTCGACGTAGAACGCGGCCTGGGTAAACAGCCGGCTGCTCTGTTGAACGGTAACGTCGTGCCAGAAGCCGAAGTCGTCCGGAGCGTTGAAGGTCGCCGTGAAGGCCCCCGCATCGTCGGTCTTCACCTTGGCGATGACATAGCCGACGGGCGCGTATTTTCGCCCCTGATACTCGGCATTGGCGACCATCCAGCTTCCCTTCACCGTACGCCAAACCAGTTCGAAATCCTGGCGGACCGGCAGACCCGACCCGCGGACGGTGACAGGCGTGCCAATCGGCCCTTGCTGCGGTTCGAGCGCCAGGCGGCCGACGAAGCCGCCCGCGGGTTCGACCAGCGGGGCCTCGGGACCGAGCTGGGCGGCGTGACCCGGGCTGGCAGCTTCGGCACTCGATGCGAGCGTCACCGCCGATACGATGACGGCCAGATTGCGCAGTCCAACCCCGATGTTCATCGCGCTATGCTCTCACTTAGTGAAGGTTACTTCGCCTGGAATGACGGTCAGTTGGGAGAGATTGATGTTGAAGGGCGTCCACTCTTGGGCGTTCCCCTCAAGGTCCGTCGCAATGACCTTGTAGCTGAGGCTCCCCGTGGGGTAGTCGGCCGGGATGGCCCACGACGTCGCCCAAAACGCGTCGGTCTGCGGCGGGTTGCGCGGGTGCTTGCCGTAGTTCAACGCGAAAGTCTGTCCGTCGGAGACCTGGACGACCAGGCTCTTCAGCGCCTTGTCATCCGCCACCTGACCATCTGCCGCCAGGACGCGAACCCGCCAGACGACGTGTTCCAAGTGCTTGAACTGGCTGCTCAGAACGCATGTCGGCCCGGTGGCTCCCTCCTGCGGCCTGCCGCGGACCATGTCACCTTCGAAGAAGAAGTTCGCCGCCTCGGCGGCTCCAGCAAAGGCAATGGCGGCGGTCGAGAGAGCAACGACTTTGATGATTTGCGGAATGCTCATTTGATCCTCCTTCGGTCTGAACGCTCCCCGGATGAAATCTCCGGGAGGGACCATTCAGGAAATCGTCTTGCACTGCAGCAAAACGCGCCTTGATCTGCATCAACATCCGGCTCGTTTCACTTCGGCGCAGCCTCCAGGGCCTCCGCCTTGATCAGCCAGTCCCGCACGTCCTTGACGAGTTCCTCCGGTGTTGGCCGCACGAAACCAGTGGGGAGCGTGTGCGCGATGCCCTGGTGGCAATCGATGCAAGTCAGCTTGCCGTCCTTGAGCGCGATGTCATGGTTGCGCGCTGCGCCGCCCCATTGGGAGCTGGTGTCCATCCACACCTTCTGGTGGCAATTGCGGCACTCACGCGAATCGGTGTCCTTCATGGAGGTCCACACCGTCAGCGCCATCGCCAGTCGATGCGCCTCGAACTCCTCCGGCGTGTCGATCTTGCCGAGGATGTGGAAGAACAGATCCTTGGTGGCGACGATCTTCCTGCCGAGCTTGTAAGCCCACTCGCGCGGGACGTGGCAGTCGGAGCAGATTGCCCGTATGCCCGTCCGGTTCACGAAGTGGACCGTCTTCTGCAGGTCCTGATAGGGGTTATCCCGCATCTCATGGCACGAGACGCAGAACGCCTCGGTGTTCGAGAGTTCGACGGCCCAGTGGAAGCCGCCCCAGAAAACGACGCCGCCGAGGAAACCGCCGAACAGCAGCGCGGCGAGCGAGGCCGTCGCGCTGGGCCTCCGGAGGAAACGCCAGAGCCGTGAAATCCAGCCCAGCTTGGGGCCTTCGCTTTCGCCGCTGCTCATGATTCTCCCCGCGTGGACAATGCCCAACGAGTAGTCTCAATCGGGCCAAGCCGGTGGGCGTTGATTTGCGTCAAGCAGCCGCCCAGCCTACGCCGGAACTAGCCGGAGTATCCCTCGTCCGGTTGCTGCCGCCCCTCCTCGACCAGTTCCGGCATCAGGCCCCGGTCGCGGTCTCGGGCCGCTCGGGCTGATGGAGCAGCGAGCCTGGCTGGACGGTGACCGGCTCGCCAGGCGACGGCCCGATGCCCTCGCGCGCGAGACTGGCGGCTGGCGATCATGGCCGGCGGCGACGCGGCCGTCGACGAAGCGGGTGATCAGCGGGAGCTTCGGCCGATGGTGGCGACCCAGCTCGTCGATCTTGCGGCGTTGATCCGCGACATCGCCGGCGGCGAAGGCGTCGGCGACGCAGTGGGCGACGTGGTCGCGAAGAATCTCCTCTTCGGCCTTGTGGAGGGCGGCACCGACGGCGGCGACATCGCCCTATCGAAGAGCCCGCTCGGTGGCCTGCGCGTGGCGGTGCCCGTTCCGGCGTGAGGGAATCGTGCCCCTCTGGCTCCACGATCTTGCGCAGCTTGGATGCCTGGTCGCTGCGGCTCCGCTCAAAGAGCTGCGTTGCGTGTTCGTTGAGAGCAGCGACCATCAGTTCGCGGATAGTCGGCGCTTGAATGACGCAGCCCTTGATGGCCCCGATTGATCTAGGTCAAGATTGTGCAGCGCGGTTCCACTAGCTTGCCGGCATGGCCGCCGGCCTTGTCCTGCTCGGATTTCTACTGATTGGCGCCTTCTTTCTGGTAGCGGAGCACCGGGCGCATGCACTCGGCGTGCTGCCCTATCTCCTGCTTCTCGCTTGCCCGCTCCTGCACCTCTTCATACATGGTGGCCGCGGGCATCACGGTGCCCATGGCGAGCATGGCGGTTCGCGATCACCGGGGCGATCTGACGGAACCTCAGGTGGAGGCGGCTGATCGTGGTTGCGCAATCTCCCGCGTACGGGCTTTGGGGCCTGGTCATCGTGAATTCGGCCGTCTTCATCCTGTTCGCCCTCACCTTCTTCAGGCCGCGAACGGGCCGGGACTGGCGTTCCTTCGGCGCTTTCAGCGCCTTTCTGATTGCACTGTTCGCAGAGATGTACGGCTTTCCGCTGACGATCTACCTGCTCGCCGGTTGGCTGCAATCGCGCTTTCCGGGCGTCGACTGGTTTTCCCACGATGCCGGCCATCTCCTGGAGATGATGTTCGGCTGGCGGGCGAGCCCGCATTTCGGCCCGTTTCACATCCTTAGCTTCATCCTAATCGGCGGCGGCTTCATCCTGATCGCCCGGGCTTGGGCCGTGCTCTACGAAGCGCAGCACAATGGCCGGCTCGCGACCGGCGGTCCGTACGACTACGTCCGCCATCCGCAATATGTCGGCTTCGTCCTGGTCATGGCGGGCTTCCTCATCCAGTGGCCGACGCTGCTGACGCTGGTGATGTTCCCGGTTCTGGTCGGGATGTATATGCGGCTTTCCTTCGTCGAGGAGCGCGAGGCGCGAAAAGAATTCGGCGACGCTTACGATCGTTATGCCGCTCGCGTTCCAGCCTTCTTCCCGCGATGGAGCAGGATGTTCGGCAGCGTGGGTGGCAAACGAACGATTTGATCGGGAACTCACCCAGGCGGCGCCTTGGTCCGTATGCCGCCAACAGCGGACGTGGGTTGGTCGCTCGCCATCTTCGCGACCGAGTTGGCGTAGCGACCACTCGGTATCGCTATTCCGCAGTGAGACAGGCGCGGCCGCGGTGCTCGCTGCCACCCGTGCAGCAACCGGTCACGGTCTCGCCGGCACTTGGAAGGCGCAGAATTTCAGGCAGGACAGACGGCAGCGTGCTCCGCTGACAGTTGGCTGGTTTCTCAAATGACGATCCCGGGATCTCTCCCATATCCGAAGACGAGTGTCGGCGTGAGGCGCTGGGTCGTCACGGCGTTGGTGGCGGTGTTCGCTTTGGGAAGCCTGCTCCATGGCGGGCTGATCCAAGCCGCACCTGCGCAGGCTGCGGGACGGTACGCGGCCTTCGACCAGCACGGCGACGGAGTGTCCGGCAAGCATACCCCTGGCGTCCCGTGGAACCGTCTGCCCGGGCAGCTCCACGATGGTCAAGTCGCCGGCTGCACGGCTGGTGGCTGCGCGCTGTGCGGTGTGGTGCCGATGGCAGTTCCGATCGCGCCGAAAGCGCTTCGGATGGTGAGACCTGATCTTGCCGGCTCGTTGATTTCGCTCGCCATCGCGCCGCCGCTGCGACCGCCCACTCTCCACGCATAGTAGCGCCTCGTCACGGTGCCCTTCCGGCACCGATCGAAACCTATTCCGTGGAGATTCATCATGTTACTGATCAATATGGCATCGCTCGTGGCGCCGGTGTTTTCGCGCGCATTTGTCGGGCTTGCCGTCGCGGCTGCCGTCGGCGTGGGTCTTACCCAGAACGTTGCAGCTGAACCGACGCTTGGCCAGGGTTTAGTCTTCATCGCCGATGAAGAAGGTGCGAGCGTCAGTCGCATCGATCTTCAGTCGGGCGGCGTGCGATCGATCGGCTTGCCGATCATGCCGCACAACGTCGACGTCAGCGCTGAAGCCGGCCTTGTGTTCGTGGTCGGCATTGGCGTCAACACCGATGCCAGCATGTCGGGCCAGGCCAACGGTTCAATGATGACCATGCCGATGGGCGAAGAGAGTGCGTCAGGCGGGAAAGAGCCGAGCGGCCGTTTGGCGATCCTGAGGATCGATGCCATCGATCAGGGGCCGGTCGCGATGCTCGACGTCGGCCACCACCCGGCCCATGTCGTTCCGGATCTGGATGGGAAGCGCGTCTTCGTCACGGATTCGGAATCGAACACCGTATCGGTGATCGATCTCGCCGAGCGCAAGATCGTGAAGACAATCTCCACCGGCCGCTATCCGCATGGTCTCCGGCTCAGCCCCGACGGGCGGGAACTCTTCGTCGCCAACGTCGAAGATGGATCGGTGTCGGTGATCGATGTCGGAAACCTGACTGAATCGGCACGCATCCCGGTCGGCAAGGCTCCGGTTCAGGTCGGCTTCACGCCGGATGGGACGCGCGTCTATGTTTCGCTGCGGGACGAGGACAAGGTCGCGGTAATCGACCGGAACTTGCGGCAGGTCGTAGCCAAAGTCGCGGTTAGCCGCCGGCCGATCCAGGTCTACGCGACGCCGGACGGACGGTTCGTTTACGTCGCCAATCAAGGGAGCGATGCCGATCCCGACAACCGGGTCTCGATCATCGATGTGGCGCGCAATGAGGTCGTCAAGACGCTGATTGTCGGCGCCGGCGCGCATGGCGTGGCGATCTCGCCGGATGGGCGATTCGCCTACGTGACGAACATCAAGGACGATAGCGTCTCGGTAATCGACGCGGCGACCCAGGCCGTGGTTCGGACCATCCCGGTCGGCAAGGGGCCTAACGGCATCGCGGTCTTCCCCGGCAATTCGTGAAGACCTTCCGCTAATCGGCCGGCGGCGATCCCGCCCGCTTCGACTTTGCCCGTCAGCTCGCTGACCGCTCGTGGACATCTTTTGTTGTTGCTGAAGGAACTCCATTCGGTTGTTCGGAACGCGCTCGCCGATGGGCCCTTTGCAGAGGCTAGGCAAGGCAGCCGAGAGGAGGTGCTCGGCGCAGGCTCGATAGCTATCCCGCGTGCTCCCGGCCCCCCTCGCGGCGAACTCGTTCGAAGCGCATCGTACGCGACAATCGCAACACCACCGACGATAACGAAAATAACGGCAATCTTGCCAAGTGAACCAGCGAGGTCGACCTTTTTTTCATAGAAAGCAATTTGCGAAAATGGATGCTTAGAGTCCTTCTTACAACCAAACAAAGGCTGCGCAGGTGATTGCTCGGTGTTGGTCAAGCCCTCACTTGATCGATCCCTGCTGGCGCCGATCAGCATCCTGAGTTATCGCGACATGCGGCCGATCGTGTCGACAAGCTCTTCCAGCTTTTGGCGCTGTTCGTCAACATCGCCCGAAGCGAACGCCCCGGCAACACAATGCGAGACGTGATCTCGCAGGATTTCCTCTTCCACCTTGTGGAGGGCGGCCCGCACCGCGGAAATCTGTGTCACCACGTCGACGCAGTAGCGATCGCTTTCGACCATTCCGGCGACGCCGCGGACCTGACCCTCGATCCGGCTGAGGCGTTTGAGAACGGAAACCTTGGTGGCTTTCTGCATGCTTGACGCATTACCCCATGGGGGTATATGTGGTCAAGCGACATCGATACCCCTTGGGGGTTTCCTTCCAAATCGTACCGCGGGATCGGGATCACCATGACCGAGCACAAGCCCCACGATCATGCGCCACCCCTGGTTCACGACCATGACCACACCGGCCACGATCATGGCGAGCATCACAGCTTCGCCGGCGCCGGCCACGTTGCCCACACCCAACCCGGCCCCGCCGCCGCTCACCTTGTGAAGGATCCGGTGTGCGGAATGAGCGTCGATCCGCATACCGCCAAGCACCGCACCGAATATCGCGGACGGACCTACTATTTCTGCTCGGCCCGTTGCCGCGAGCGCTTCGAGGCGGAACCGGACAAGTATGTCACGCCCGAGACGACGAAGGCTGAGGCGGTGCCCGAAGGCACCATCTACACCTGCCCGATGCATCCGGAGATCCGTCAGGTCGGCCCAGGCTCCTGCCCGATCTGTGGCATGGCGCTCGAACCGGCGATGGCCACGGCCGAGGCCGGCCCCAACCCCGAACTCGTCGACATGACGCGGCGCTTCTGGATCGGCCTCGTACTCACCCTGCCCATCGTTGCGCTCGAGACCGCCGCTCACGTCTTCAACCTCCACCTCGTCGATCCACGTCTGGCGACGTGGATCGAGCTAGTGCTCGGCACGCCCGTCGTGTTGTGGGCGGGATGGCCATTCTTCGTCCGCGGCTGGCGTTCGCTTGTCACGCGCAACCTCAACATGTTCACCCTGATCGCCCTCGGCACGGGTGTTGCCTGGGTCTACAGCGTCGTCGCAACGCTCGCGCCGGACCTCTTTCCCGAGGCGATGCGCGGCATGGAAGGAGCCGTAGCGGTCTATTTCGAGGCCGCGGCAGTCATCACGGTGCTCGTCCTGCTTGGCCAGGTCCTGGAACTCCGCGCCCGCGAACAGACATCCGGCGCCATCCGTGCGCTTCTCGACCTTGCACCCAAGAAGGCGCGGCGGATTCGCGGCGACACGGAAGAGGAAATCACGCTCGACCTCATCATCGTCGGCGACAGGCTCCGCGTCCGGCCGGGCGAGAAGGTGCCGGTCGACGGTTCGGTCGTCGATGGCCGCTCCGCGCTCGACGAGTCGATGGTCACCGGCGAATCGATGCCGGTGACCAAGATGGTCGGCGATCGCGTTATCGGCGGTACCATCAACCAGTCGGGCGCGCTGATCATGCAGGCCGAGAAGATCGGACGGGACACGCTCCTCGCCCGCATCGTCCAGATGGTCGCCGAGGCCCAGCGCAGCCGGGCGCCGATCCAGCGCCTGGCGGATCAGGTGTCGGGCTGGTTCGTGCCACTGGTCGTCGGGGTGGCCGTTCTCGCCTTCATCGCCTGGTCGATCTGGGGCCCCGAGCCGCGCTTCACATTCGGGCTGATCGCCGCCGTCAGCGTCCTCATCATCGCCTGCCCGTGCGCGCTTGGCCTCGCTACGCCGATGTCGATCATGGTCGGCGTCGGCCGCGGCGCCCAGCATGGCGTGCTCATCAAGAACGCCGAGGCGCTGGAGCGGATGGAGAAGGTCGACACGCTGGTCGTCGACAAGACCGGCACCCTTACCGAGGGCAAGCCGTCGGTAACCGCCATCAGGCCCACCGCAGGCTTGGCTGAAGACGAATTGCTGCGCCTTGCCGCCAGCCTCGAAAAGGCGAGCGAGCATCCGCTCGGCGCCGCCATCGTCGCGGCCGCCACCAAACGCGGCATGAAGCTCGCCGACCCGGTCGATTTCGATAGCCCGACCGGCAAGGGCGTCACCGGCACAGTCGAGGGCAGGAAGATGCTCATCGGCAACGCCGCCTTCCTCGCGGGAGAGGGCGTCGACATGACGGTCCTGGCGGCGGAAGCCGACGAACTTCGCCGCGACGGCGCCACCGCCATCTTCGCCGCCATCGACGGCACGCCGGCCGGGATCATCGCAATCGCCGACCCAATCAAGGAGACGACGCCGCAGGCGATCGCCGCACTCCATGCCGAGGGCGTCCGCATCGTCATGCTGACCGGCGACAACCGGACGACAGCCGAAGCCGTCGCCCGCAAGCTCGGCATCGACGAGGTCGAGGCGGAGGTCCTGCCCGACCGCAAGAGCGAAGTGGTCGCTCGGCTTCGCAAGGAAGGAAGGGTCGTGGCGATGGCCGGCGATGGCGTCAACGACGCTCCGGCGCTGGCGGCTGCGGACGTCGGCATCGCCATGGGCACCGGCACCGACGTCGCCATCGAAAGCGCCGGGGTCGCGCTCCTCAAGGGCGACCTCACCGGCATAGCGCGCGCCCGGCGGCTCAGCCAGGCGACGATGCGCAACATTCGGCAGAACCTCTTCTTTGCCTTCGTCTACAACGCAGCCGGCGTGCCGATCGCGGCAGGCGTGCTCTACCCGGTCTTCGGCCTGCTCCTCTCTCCGATCATTGCCGCGGCCGCCATGGCACTCTCGTCAGTGAGCGTCATCGGCAACGCGCTGCGCCTGCGGACCGCAAGGCTCGGGTGAGGCGCGAACGCCCAGACTGCGCGCCGATGCCGCAAGCCGGGCCGTGGGCCCCGTATTGAAGCCGGGCCGGTGATGGATTATCCATCACATCTCACTCCCAGGGGCGCATATCCGATAGCTCGGACATGATTACTGCAGCGCAACTCCGTGCGGCCAGGGCGCTGCTCGGGCTCGACCAGCGGGCGCTTGCCGATCTCGCCGGTCTTTCCGTGCCGACCATCCAGCGCATGGAAACCAGCGATGGCGTGATTCGCGGCAACGTGGATTCCTTGACCAAGCTCGTCACCGCGCTCGACGCCGCCGGCATCGAACTGATCACCGAGGGCGGCGTGAGCCTCGCCAGCGGCCGCGGCGTGCGCCTGAAAGCCGCATCATGACGACGGATCGAGGCTGACCGATCGTGCCATGCTGACCGGCATCGTCCTCGTCCTGGTCGCCGCGCTCCTCGCCGTGGCGATCGTCGCGGTTGCCGTCGCGAACCGGCCGGCTGCCTCGGCGCCGATCTACCTCGCCTGCTCAGTCATCTCGCTGGGGCTCACCGCCGCGGCCCTCGCCGGACTTGGCGGGCTCAATGGCTCGGTGATCCTGCCGCTTGGCCTGCCCTGGCTGGGGGCGCACTTCCGCATCGACTCGCTCTCGGCGTTCTTTCTCCTGGTGGTCGATCTCGGCGGCGCCGGCGCCAGCTTCTACGCCATCGGCTACGGCCGCCACGAGTCGGCTCGCCATCGGGTGCTGCCGTTCTACCCGGCCTTCCTCGCCGGCATGAACCTCGTCCTGCTCGCCGACGACGCCTTTACCTTTCTGCTGTCGTGGGAGTTCATGTCGCTGACGTCATGGGCGCTGGTGATGGCCCACCACCGCGATCCCGACAACGCCCATGCCGGCTACGTCTACATCGTCATGGCGAGTGCCGGCACGCTAGCCTTGCTGCTGGCCTTCGGGCTGCTGGCCGGCCCCGGCGGCGGCTACGCCTTCGACATGATTCGTCAGGCCGAGCTGTCACCATCGTTCGCCGCCCTGGTCCTTGGCCTGGCGCTGCTGGGCGCCGGCTCCAAAGCCGGCATCGTGCCGCTCCACGTCTGGCTGCCGCTCGCCCATCCCGCGGCGCCGAGCCACGTCTCGGCGCTGATGAGCGGCGTCATGACGAAGGTCGCCGTCTACGCCTTCGTCCGCATCGTCTTCGACCTGGTGGGACCTGGCCAATGGTGGTGGGCGACTTTGGTGCTGGCGCTCGGCGGCATCACCGCCGTCATGGGCGTGCTCTACGCGCTGATGCAGCACGATCTCAAGCGGCTGCTCGCCTACCATACGGTCGAGAACATCGGCATCATCTTCATCGGGCTCGGGCTAGCCCTCGCCTTCCGCGCCAACGCCATGGGGCTGGCGGCGGCGCTGGCGCTCACCGCCGCGCTGTTCCACGTGCTCAATCATTCGCTGTTCAAGAGCCTGCTCTTCCTCGGCTCCGGCGCCGTGCTCGGCGCCACCGGTGAGCGCGACATGGAGCACCTCGGCGGGCTGATCCACCGGATGCCGGTAACCGCCTTCCTGTTCCTGGTGGGCTGCGTCGCAATCTCGGCGCTGCCGCCGCTCAACGGCTTCGTCTCCGAGTGGCTGACCTTCCAGGCGATCCTCATCAGCCCCGATCTGCCGCATTGGGACCTGAGAATCCTGGTGCCGGCGGTCGGGGCTCTGCTGGCGCTCTCGGCAGCGCTGGCGGCCGCCTGCTTCGTCAAGGCTTTCGGCGTTGCCTTCCTCGGCCGGCCGCGCACCGCCGCCGCCCGCGAGGCCGGCGAGACCGACCGCTACTCGCTGGCGGCAATGTCCGTCCTGGCGGCACTTTGCCTGCTCGCCGGCATCTTCCCGAGCGTGGTGATCGACGGCCTGGCGCCGATTACGACAAGCCTCGTCGGCGGACGCCTGCCCGCCCAGAGTGGCGTCGCTTGGCTGTCGATCGTCCCGATCGAAGCCAGCCGCAGTTCCTATAACGGGCTCCTGGTCTTTCTCTTCATCGCGACCTCGGCCGGCCTCGCCGCCGTCGCCATCCATCGCTTTGCTTCGCACGCCGTGCGCCGCGCCCCGCCCTGGGACTGCGGCTTCCCCGACGCCAGCCCGGCGACGCAGTACACCGCGGCGAGCTTCGCCCAGCCGATCCGGCGGGTTTACGGCACCCTCGTCTTCCAGGCCCGCGAGACGGTGACGATGCCGCCGCCCGGAGACCTGGCGCCGGCCCGTCTGACCGTCAGCCTGCGCGATCTCGTCTGGGACGAGCTCTATCAGCCGATTGCCGGTGCGGTCGGCGCCGTGGCCGACCGGTTGAACCGCTTCCAGTTCCTTACCGTGCGCCGCTATCTCAGCCTGGTCTTCGTCGCGCTGGTGACACTGCTCTCACTGGTGGCGCTATGGCCGTGATCTTCGATCTCGCGGTGCAGGCGCTGCAGATGCTGGTGGTGCTGGCGGTGGCGCCGCTGCTCACCGGCTTCGTGCGCAAGGTCAAGGCGCGGCTGTTGCGGCGCAGGGGACCGCCGCTTATCCAGCCCTACCGCGATCTTCTCAGGCTGATGCGCAAGGAAGTCGTGCTCGCCGACAACGCTTCATGGCTGTTCAGGTCGGTGCCGTACCTGGTCTTCGCCGCCACCTGGGTCGCCGCGGCCCTGGTACCGACCTTCGCCACCGGGCTCATGTTCTCGTGGTCCGCCGACCTCATCGCCATCATCGCCCTCCTCGGCAGCGCGCGCTTCTTCCTGGCGCTCGCCGGCATGGACGTCGGCACCGCCTTCGGCGGCATCGGCTCCAGCCGCGAGGTGATGATCGCCTCGCTCGCCGAGCCGGCAATGATCATGATCGTATTCACGCTGGCCCTGGTTGCCGGCTCGACCCAGCTGTCGACCGTCGCCGCCACGCTCGCCGCCTCCGGGGTCGGCCTGCGCGTCTCCCTCGGCCTGGCGCTGGTCGCCTTGATCCTGGTGGCGATCGCCGAGAACGGGCGCATCCCGGTCGACAATCCGGCGACCCATCTCGAACTCACCATGGTCCACGAGGCGATGGTGCTCGAATACTCCGGCCGCCACATGGCGGTGATCGAGCTTGCCGCCGCGCTCAAGCTCCTCCTCTACATGTCGCTGATCGCCTGCGTCTTCGCCCCGTGGACTGTGGCGCCGGTTGGCGCCGGCGCCGCGGCGATCGCGGTCGGCTTCGTCGCCTGGCTCGCCAAACTTGCCCTCGGCGGCGCCCTGCTCGCTCTGTTCGAGACCACGGTCGCCAAGATGCGCGTCTTCCGGGTGCCCGACTTCATGGGCGCCGGCCTGATGCTCGGGCTGTTGGCGACGCTCCTCCTGTTCGTCACCCGGAGCCTGTGATGACGGCGGGTCGGCTGTCCGGCTGGCAGCGCAGGGGCTGAGACATGACCAGCCTCGATTTCGACATTGCCCATCTCTTCGCCGGCGGACTGGTGCTGGTGAGCTTCCTGCTGCTCTTCCAGGACCGCATCTACGCGCTGCTCAACGTCTACGCCGTGCATGCCGTCGTGCTGGCGTTGTCGGTCGCCTGGCAGGCGTTCATCCAGGAGGCGCCGCATCTCTTCATCACCGCCGCGATCGCCCTCATCTTCAAGGCAATCGTCATCCCGACGGCCCTTCACCGCATCGTCGCGCGGCTCGGCATCCACCGCCAGATCGAGACGGTCGGCAGCGTCGGAGCGACGATGCTCGCCGGCATGGCGCTGGTGGCGCTGTCGATGGTGGTGATGCTGAAGGTCACCGGCGAGGCCGATCCGCTCGCCCGCGAGGATCTCGCCTTCGCGCTCTCGGTGGTGCTTCTCGGCCTGCTGATGATGGTGACCCGCCGCAACGCGGTCGGTCAGGTCGTCGGCTTCATGTCGCTGGAGAACGGGCTGGTGCTGGCGGCGACCGGAGCCAAGGGCATGCCGCTGGTCGTCGAAATCAGCGTCGCCTTCTCGATCCTCATTGCCTTCATCGTCATCGGCATCTTCCTGTTCCGCATCCGCGAGCGCTTTGACACGGTCGACGTGCAGGCGCTCGACCGCTTCCGCGGCGAACAACCGTGACCGCGTTCGCCGCCGAAATCGCCGTCCTTGTCATCCCGCTGACCGCGGCGGCGGTGCTCGCCATCCTGCCGGGCTACCGGGCGACCGCCCGACTGAACGTGCTCGCCTGCTTCGCCACTCTGCTGGCGGCGGTCTCGCTGTTCTTCCTGGAGCGGCCGCCGGCGGGGACCTATCTGCTGGTCGACGACCTCAACGTCGTCTTCATCGTTCTGACCACCTTCGTCGCCTTCACCACCAGCGTGTTCAGCGCCAGCTACATCGGCCACGAGTTGGAGACCGGCCGGCTGACTCCCGCCTACCTGCGCTTCTACCACGCCATGTACCAGCTGCTGATGTTGGGCATGAACCTGGCGCTGATCGCCAACAACATCGGGGTGATGTGGGTGGCGATCGAGCTGGCGACGCTGACCACGGTGCTGATGGTCGGCATCTACCGCACCCACGAGGCGCTGGAGGCGGCGTGGAAATACTTCATCCTCGGTAGTGTCGGCATCGCGCTGGCGCTGTTCGGCACCATCCTGGTCTACATGGCGGCCTTGCCGGTGGTCGGTGAGGGTATCGACGCGATGGTGTGGACGACGCTGGTCGAGAAGGCGGCGGGCTTCGATCCGGCCCTGCTCGAAGTCGCCTTCGTCTTCCTGCTTCTGGGCTACGGCACCAAGGTCGGCCTGGCGCCGTTGCACGCCTGGCTGCCCGACGCGCACGCCGAAGGCCCGACGCCGATCTCGGCGGTGCTGTCGGGGCTGCTGCTCAACGTGGCGCTCTATGCAGTGCTGCGCTTCAAGCTCTTGCTGGCGGCGAGCTCGGCGGCGCTCGCCCCCGGCC
>JBBDMC010000112.1:0-5559 GCA_040878485.1 Bauldia sp.
TGCAGAACGCGCAGGCGCGCGTGCAGGTGTCGCCCATGATCATGAAGGTGGCGTGCCGCTTCGACCAGCATTCGCCGATGTTCGGGCAGCCCGCCTCCTCGCAAACCGTCACCAGCCGATACCGGCGGACGATCTCGACGGTCTCGCGGTAGACCGGCGAGTTGGGCGCCTTGACGCGGATCCAGTCCGGCTTGCGGGCGACCGGGCTATCCGGCCGATGCGCCTTTTCCGGGTGGCGCGGGCGAACCGGCGTCGCCGAAAGCGTATCGAGGATCGTCGTCATGGCTTTGCGACACATGCTAAAGCACTACTGGGACGGTATTTTTCCGCCGGCATCGCGAACATATAGCATCTCAGCGGCAGATGACCCCGAGCAAAACGCATAGCCGCGATGCGCACGGCGCTCAGGCGCTCCGGCCGCCCCGTATGACGCGATAGAGCCAGATCAGGATGACGGCGCCGATCGCGCCGATAATCAGCTGCGCATACCAAGCCTCAGACGGGACAACGTCGAGGAACCGCAGGATCGCGTTCAACACCAGAGCGCCTACGATGCCGACGATCACGTTGGCAATGATCCCCATGTCCGAGCCCGTGACCCGTTCCGCGATCCACCCGGCAAGGCCGCCAAGTATGATTGCCCCGATCCAGCCGACGCCTTCCATGCGCATGCTCCGCTTGTGAGCCGAACCCGGGATCGGGTTCAGGTAATGATCCGCGCAATGATGATGACGATGATCGCGCCGACCACCGAGATGATCATCTGCTCGAGGAACGGGTTACCGAGATTGAGTTTGATGTTGAGCTGGCGGGCGAGGAACCCGCCGACCACCGAACCGATCAGGCCGGCGATAAGCCAGCCGGGAAGCCCGGTGCCCCCCGGGCCGACGATCAGACTGGCAAGCCAGCCGGCGATCAAACCGATGATGATCCAGGCAACAATCGACTTGGTCTGCTCGTTCATGAGACTTCCCCCGCTCGCAGGGCCGGTTTCGACCCCCGGACAAGCTTAGCGCCGAATCGGCCGCCGCCCAACAACGCTTGAGGATCAGGCAGGGGCCGCCTCGGCACGACGAAGCCTGGCGCCCAGCGTGCGAGCGAAGGCCCCGGTACCCAACAAGAGGACGATCAGGGCAAACAGCGGCCCGACCCACGGGATCAGCCAGATCAGCGCCACGATGATTGCGCCGACGATCAATAGGACGAAGGCGCGGACGATGCCGAGCGGGCTGCGATCGCGCACGAATACCGCGCTGACGATGCCGGCGGCCGCAACCGCGTGACCGAAGACGATCAGCAGCGGCATGACGAAGAGGATCGCCAGCCCGGCGGTAATCCCGACCACGGTCGCCATGAGCAGCACGGCGATGGCCGGGATGAGCACGACGGTGAGCACGCCGATCAGGAAGCTGGAGCCCGGCCGCAGTCGCACGTGATCCGTCGCGGTGACGAAGACGCGGCCGCCGAAGAGTAGGAGAACGATACCGGCGAGCACGGTGCCGGCGGCGACCACGGCGGCAAAGGCCGCCGCCCAGGCCCACGGCGACATCGGCCAAGACCACCGTGGCGGATCCAGGCGGTGAGTATCGCCGGCGATGACGGCATTGGCGTCGATCGCCGGCTCGGAGGGCGAACGGACGGTGAGGTCGCCGCCGATCCGGGCCCCGGCATCGATGATGACCTTGCCGCCGGCGATCTCGACCGGGCCGTCGGTCAGCGCCTTGAAGGTCACCACGCCGCCGGCAACCTGGATGGGTCCGGCGACATGGCCGGAGATGGTGACGGTGCCGCCGCCGACCAGAAGGCCGCCGGCGATATCCGACCCCGGCCCGACGGTGACGTCGGCGCCGCCGAGGCGCACCCGTCCGCCGGCGACGATGTCGGCGACGATGACCGCGCCGCCCGCATCGACGTCGTTGCCGACCCGGCCGCGGATTTCGATTGACGCACCGACGGCCGTAAGGTTGCCGCCGACGCTGCCGATCACGCTGACCTGGGCGCCAGCCACCAGAGCGTCCTCGCCGACCTCGCCGCGAACCACGACGCTGGCCCCGGCAGCCTTCACCTCAGCGGCGCTGCCCACGATGTTGACCGTCGCGCCGGCGACCTTGATCCGCTCACCGCTGGCGGTGATGTTGACGATGGCGTCGGTGTCGCGGATTACCGCCGGCTGGGCCAGCGCCGGCAGAGCTACAAGGAACGCCGTGGCCAGCCCGCCGCCGAGGCGGGGGATCGTGCGCAGGATCACGGTCAGCATGGCAATCCGCCTCTCCTCAAGCGCGCGGCCGCTTAGACGTGGATGACGCGCCCATAGGCGGCCAGAACGCTCTCATGCATCATCTCCGAAAGCGTCGGGTGCGGGAAGATGCTGTGGATAAGCTCTTCCTCGGTGGTCTCCAGGTTCATGGCGATGACGAAACCCTGGATCAGCTCGGTCACCTCGGCGCCGACCATGTGGGCGCCGAGGAGTTGGCCGGTCTTCTTGTCGAAGACGGTCTTGACCAGGCCATCCGGCTCGCCGAGCGCGATCGCCTTGCCGTTGCCGATGAACGGGAACCTGCCGACGCGGACGTCGTAGCCGGCGGCCTTGGCCTTGGCTTCGGTCAGCCCAACCGAGGCGATCTGTGGGTTGCAGTAGGTACAGCCCGGGATCTTGAGCTTGTCGAGCGGATGCGGCTTCCCCCCGGCGATCGCCTCGACGCAGATCACCCCTTCGTGCTCGGCCTTGTGGGCGAGCATCGGCGCCCCGGCGACGTCGCCGATAGCGTAGATGCCGGCAACGTTGGTGCGCCCGAGCCCGTCGACGAGGATCGTCCCCTTCTCGATCTTCACCCCAAGCTTTTCCAGGCCGAGGTTCTCGGTGTTGCCGACGACGCCGACCGCCGAGATCAGCCGGTCGGCCTTGATGTCCACCGTCTTGCCGTCCTTCAGCGCGACGGTCGCGGTCAATGAATCCTTGGCCTTGACGATCTTGGTGACTTTGGCCTCGGTATGAATCGTGATGCCCGCCTTGTCGAAACGCTTGCGGGCGTGGGCGGCGATCTCCTCGTCCTCGACCGGCAGTATCTGCGGCAGGATCTCGACGACCGTCACTTCGGCGCCCATCGTCCGGTAGAACGAGGCGAACTCGATGCCGATGGCGCCGGAGCCGACGACCACCAGCGACTTCGGCAGGCTCGCAGGTGCCATGGCCTCGAAGTAGGTCCAGATCAGCTTCTCGTCCGGCTCGAGGCCGGGCAGCACCCGCGGCCGCGCGCCGGTCGCGATGATGATGTGCTTCGCCTGATAGTCGCCGCCGCCGAACGCGCCCTTCGGCGGGTTGTCCGCTGCCTTGACCTTGACCTTGCCGGGCTCGGCGATGGTGGCAGCGCCCCAGATCACGTCGACCTTGTTCTTCTTGAGCAGGAAGCCGACGCCGTTCGACAGCTGCTCAGCGACGGCGCGCGAGCGTTTGACCACGGCGGCCGCGTCAAACGTGACGTCCTTGGCCGACAGGCCGAAATCCTTGGCGTGCTGCATGAGGTGGTAGACCTCGGCCGAGCGGAGCAGCGCCTTGGTCGGGATGCAGCCCCAGTTGAGGCAAATGCCGCCGAGATAGGACTTCTCGACCACCGCCGTCTTGAGGCCGAGTTGGGCGGCTCGGATGGCGGTGACATAGCCGCCGGGACCCGCCCCGATCACGATCACGTCGTAGCGGTTGTCAGGCATTGTCCGCGACCAGGGCGAAGCTGTTGAGCACGACGTGGTGGACGAGCGCGGTCAGCGCCACCCCGCCGACCAGGAACCAGCCCATCAGCCGGTCGGGGCCGGGCGCGAAGCAGGCGATCGGACCACAGCCGACCGCGACGCCGATGGTGGCGAGCCCGAGGCTCGCCAAGCCGACCTTGATGGCGGTCCAGCGCACACGCCCGTGCAAGACGCCGCGGACGATCAGCCAGACGGCGGTCAGGATGAGGATGCCGAACGGCACGAAGATCACCATCGGTCCGGCGGTGAAACCGTCGAGCCGGGGCCCCATGCGGAGATTGACGATCCACGCGGCGCTGACCGCGACGATGACCGCCAATGCCGCGATGAGTGCAACGACGTGTGAGCCGACCGTCCGTTTCACGATCTGCCTCCTCGATCTGAACGTATCCCTAGCACGGCAAGCACGCCGGCGATAACCGCCGCCGGCAGATCAGGAATGTGGTTTGGTGAGAAGCATCCAGTCGCCGCCGCGCTTGTAGCCGGGGAAGGAGACCAGCGCCCGGCGGGCCAACGGCGGGTGGCGGGGCGGATGATGGGCGGAGTCACCGGTCAGGCGGGCGGGCGTGGCCAGGCGGCGATCACTTCCGCTTTTCGAGCGCGGCGATCCGACGCCTGACCTCGGCGATCTGTTCCTTCAGCGACTCGATATCGGCAACGTGCCGCTGGGTGATGCCCAAGCTGTACGTGAGGTAGCCTTCAATGGCGTCGAGCTTCTCGCCATGTTCGCCTTGTGACCGCTTGACGTCCGCGACATCCGACTGGATGCGCTTCAAGATCGGCATAACGGCGTCGGTTGGCTCAACCATCGGTTCTCACTCCGGACCGCCCTTAATTTAGGGCGGAACCGGCCCCTACGCCAGCATTCCGGCCGGCTTCTCGATCAGATCCTTGAAGGCGGAGAGGAGGCGGGCGCCCAGCGCCCCGTCGACGGCGCGGTGGTCGGTCGACAGCGTTACCGTCATGATGGTGCGCACCTCGATCTTGCCGCCGCGCACCACCGGCGTCTCGATGCCGGCGCCGACGGCAAGGATGGTGGCGTGCGGCGGGTTGATCACCGCGGCGAAATCCTTGATGCCGAACATGCCGAGGTTGGAGACCGCCGACGAGCCTCCCTGGTACTCGTGCGGCATGAGCTTGCGGGTGCGGGCGCGGGCGGCCAGGTCCTTCATCTCGTTGGCGATCTCGGAGACGCGTTTGGTGTCGGCGTGGCGGACGACCGGGGTGATCAGGCCGCCGGGGATCGCCACCGCCACCCCGATGTCGGCGCGCTTGTGATGGAGCATGCCGCCCTCGGTCCAGGTCACGTTGGCGTCCGGCACGCGCATCAGGGCGAGCGCGAGCGCCTTGATGATCAGGTCGTTGACCGAGACTTTCCACGCCGGGTTGGCCTCCTTGTCGCGCGGAGCGGCGGCGTTGATCTCGGCGCGGAGCGCCAACAGCCGGTCGATCTCAGTCTCGAGGGTCAGGTAGAAGTGCGGGATCGTCGTCTTCGCCTCGACCAGGCGCCTGGCGATGATCCGCCTCACGTTGTCGTGCGGGACGACCTCGTACTCGCCCTCCTCGAACAGCTTCATCACCTGGGAATCCGACATCGACGGCTGGATGGCGGGTGCGACCGGCGCGGGCACCGGCCTGGCCGCCGCGACGGGTGCTGCCCGGCCGGACGCCATCGCCTCCACGTCGGTTTTCACCACCCGGCCGTGCGGGCCGGAGCCCTTGATCGCGGCGACGTCGATGCCGCCGTCCTTGGCCATACGCCGGGCGAGCGGCGAGGCGAAGACACGGGCCTGGCCGTCTCCCGAAGGCCGA
>JBBDMC010000113.1:0-5541 GCA_040878485.1 Bauldia sp.
AAATTAGTAACCCCCTCCCGAAATTGGCCGCGCTTCGCTTGCCGATTTCGACCTCCCCTCAAGGGGGAGGTTCAAGCGGAGGGGATGCCCCCGGAGCCGCCCCATGACCGCCGCAGCAGGAATGGTCGACCTCAATTCCGAGCGCGGCATGACGAGCCGCTTCTGGTCGAGCCGCTTCTTCGCCGTACTTGTCATCGTGCTTGGCATCATCGCCGCCTGGTACATCGGAGCCTTCCTGCTCAACGCGCCCTTCCAGCGCGACCTCGACCGGCGCGCCGACATCGTGCGCACGCCGATCCAGTTCATCGTCGCGACGATGAGCCAGCCGAAGCCGACGCTGCCGGGACCCCATCAGGTGGCGGTCGACACCTACCGGACGGTGGTGCTGGTCAACCCGGCGAAGCCGGTGAGCCTTCTCTTCCATGCCTGGGTGACGCTGTCCTCGACGCTTGCCGGTTTCGTCTCGGGAACGCTGCTCGGCATCCTGCTCGCCATCGGCATCGTCCACGTCAGGAGCCTCGACAAGAGCCTGATGCCATGGGTGATCTCGTCGCAGACGATTCCGATCCTGGCGCTGGCGCCAATCCTGGTTGTCGTCGCGTTCAACCTGTTCACCGGTCAGATGAAACTGCCCACCGACGTCAGCCGCTTCGTCGCCAAGGCGCTGATCTCGACCTATCTGTCGTTCTTCCCGGTCACCGTCGGCATGGTCAAGGGGCTGCGCTCGCCCTCGCCGATCCACCTCGATCTGATGCGCACCTACAGCGCCCGCCGCGGCCAGACGTTGTGGAAGCTGCGCCTGCCGGCCTCGCTGCGCTTCCTGTTCACCTCGATGAAGGTGGGGATCGCCGCGAGCCTCGTCGGCGCGATCGTCGCCGAATTGCCGACCGGCGCCGTCGCCGGCATCGGCGCCAAGCTCCTCATCGGCTCCTACTACAGTCAGTCGATCCAGATGTGGTCGGCGCTGGTGGTCGGCTCGTTGCTCGCCGGCCTGCTGGTCACCGCCGTCGGCCTCGTCGAGCGCCTGGTCATGCGCCGGATGGGCGCCAGGCCGACATGACCGCGGTCGGCCACGCCGAACGGACGCCCCTGGTCGGCGCCGATGGCGCCACCGTCGCCGGCGCGGTGCTGGTGCTGGGAGGCCTGTGGATGGCGCTCGCCGGCGGGGCGACGCATCCGCTCGCCGTGACGGCGGCCGTTGGCGCCGGGGTTCTCCTCGCCGTCCGCGTTTCCGGCGTCGCCGCCGCGCCCATGGCCGCCGCCGGGCTGGCGCTGCCCTATGCGGCGCTGCCCGCTCTCATGGCGGCGCTTCACCACAGCCCTGGCGCGGTCGGCGCCGGCGTCTGGCTGACGTTTGTCGGTTGCTGGCTCGCCGCCATCGTCGGCGTCTCGCGTCTGGCCGCCCTCGACCGGCTTTCGCGCTTCACCAGCCGGCTGCGCGACCTCGCCGGCGCCGCCCTGTTCGGCCTGTGGATCGTCCTGCTGTGGGAGGCGCTGGTCGTCGGCTTCGCGGTGCCGTTCGTCATCCTGCCGCCGCCGAGCGCCATCTGGGCGCGGCTGGCCAGCTCGCTGCCGACGCTATGGATCGATTTTCAGCAGACGTTTCTCAAGGCGGTTCTCGCCGGCTACGCCATCGGCTGCCTGTCCGGCTTCCTCGTCGCCATCCTCGCCGATCGGGTGCGCTTCCTCAGGCGTGGATTGCTGCCCGTCGGCAACCTCGTCTCGGCGCTCCCCATCATCGGCGTCGCGCCGATCATGGTGATGTGGTTCGGCTTCGACTGGCAATCGAAGGCGGCGGTCGTCGTCGCCATGACCTTCTTCCCGATGCTGGTCAATACCGTGGCTGGACTTGCCGCCTCCGAGGACATGGAGCGCGACCTCATGCGGACCTACGCCGCCGGCTACTGGCAATCGCTGTTCAAGCTGCGGCTGCCGGCTGCGCTTCCCTTCATCTTCAATGCCTTAAAGATCAACTCGACTCTTGCGATGATTGGCGCCATCGTGGCCGAATTCTTCGGCACCCCGATCAAGGGCATGGGCTTCCGCATCTCCACCGAAGTGGGTCGCATGAACACCGACATGGTGTGGGCGGAAATTGCGGTGGCGGCCTTGGCCGGCTCCGCGTTTTACGGCGTCGTGGCGCTTATCGAACGCGCCACGACGTTTTGGCATCCATCGTTTCGTCAACCCTGAACGGAGAGGTACATGAAAAGCGTTGTGTTGGGCGCAATCGCCATCTCTGCCGCGCTGGCGACGGGCCAAGCTTCGGCCGCCGACGCGGTGACGCTGCAGCTGAAATGGGTCACCCAGGCCCAGTTCGGCGGCTATTTCGTCGCCAAGGACAAGGGCTTCTACACCGAGGCGAATCTCGACGTCACCATCAAGCCGGGCGGTCCGGATATCGCCCCGGAGACGGTCATTGCCGGCGGCGGTGCCGACGTCATCGTCGACTGGATGGGCGCCGCGCTTGCCGCGCGCGAGAAGGGCACCAAGCTGATCAACATCGCCCAGCCGTTCAAGAAGTCGGGCCTGATGATGATCTGCCTCAAGGAAACCGGCATCGCCACCGAAGCCGATTTCAAGGGCAAGACGCTGGGCGTCTGGTTCTTCGGCAACGAGTATCCGTTCTACGCCTGGATGAACAAGATCGGCATGACGACCGAAGGTGGCGCTGACGGCGTCACGGTTCTCAAGCAGAGCTTCGACGTCCAGCCGCTCATCCAGAAGCAGGCCGACTGCATCTCGGTCATGACCTACAACGAATATGGCCAGGCGCTCGACGCCGGCTTCAAGCCGGAGGACCTGACCATCTTCAACTACACCGAGATGGGCAACGACCTGCTCGAGGACGGGCTTTACGTTCTCGAGGACCAGCTCGCCGACCCGGCCTTCAAGGCCAAGATGGTGCGCTTCGTCAAGGCGTCGATGAAGGGCTGGGAATACGCCCTCGCCCATCCGGAAGAGGCAGCCCAGATCGTCGTCGACAACGGCGGCCAGGATCTCAACCATCAGATATACATGATGGGCGAGGTCGCCAAGCTGACCGCCGGCGGCAACGGCGTCCTCGACGAGGCCGCCTACGAGCGCACCGCCAAGGCGGTGCTCGACCAGAAGATCATCGCGGCGCCGCCGGCAGGCGCCTGGACCCACGACATCACCGCCGCCGCCGGCCTCGGCAAGATGTAGGCCGTTCGCCACGACGAATCTGCGACGGGCGCCTTACGGCGCCCGTTTCGTTTCGCGGCCGATCACGGAAACTTCGACGAAATCGCGATATCATGAGCCGGAATTCGGGAGAGAGCGGCTATGCTGATCGGCGTTCCCAAGGAAATCAAACCGAGCGAGTTCCGCGTCGGGCTGACCCCGGCGGCGGTCGGCGAGTACGTCGCCCACGGCCACGCCGTGCTGATTGAGACCGGCGCCGGCGAGGGGATCGGCGCCTCGGACGCGGTCTACCGCAAGGCCGGCGCGACGATCACCGCCAACGCCGCCGAGCTGTTCGCCGCCGCCGCGATGATCGTCAAGGTCAAGGAGCCGCAGCCCACCGAATGGGTCCGGCTTCGCCGCGGGCAGATGCTGTTTACCTTTCTCCACCTGGCCGCCGACGCCGCGCAGGCGCGCGGCCTGATGGCCTCCGGCGTCACCGCCATCGCCTACGAGACGGTGACCGACGCCAACGGCCACCTGCCGCTGCTCGCCCCGATGAGCGAGGTCGCCGGCCGCCTGGCCATCCAGGCCGCGGCGACCGCGCTGGAGAAGCCGCACGGCGGTCGCGGGGTTCTTCTGGGCGGCGTTCCCGGCGTCGCACCGGCCAAGGTCGCCATCATCGGCGGCGGCGTGGTCGGCACCCAGGCGGCGCGCATGGCCACCGGCCTCGGCGCCGCCGTCACCATCCTCGACCGCTCGTTGCCGCGCCTGCGGCAGCTCGATGATCTCTTCGCCGGCCGCGTCGCCACCCGCTTCGCGACCGGCGAGGCGCTGGCCGAGGAGATCGCCGGCGCCGACGCGGTGATCGGCGCGGTTCTGGTTCCCGGCGCCACGGCGCCCAAGCTCGTCACCCGGGCGCAGCTGGCGACGATGAAGACGGGCGCCGTCCTTGTCGACGTCGCCATCGACCAGGGCGGCTGCTTCGAGACCTCGCGCCCGACCACCCACGCCGCGCCGACCTTCGTCGTCGACGGCATCGTCCACTACTGCGTCGCCAACATGCCGGGCGCCGTGCCGTTGACGTCGAGCCACGCCCTCAACCACGCCACGCTGCCCTTCGGCCTCAAGCTCGCCGACCATGGATTGGCGGCGCTTGCCCGCGACCCGCATCTCAGGGACGGTCTTAACGTCCACAACGGACGCATCACCCACCGCGCCGTCGCCGACAGCCTCAAGCTTGATTTCGCCGACCCCGACGAGTTGATGGCGGCGTGAGGCTGCCATGGTGCATGACGTTTGAATTCACCGAAGGCGACGCCACTCGCGTCGACTTCGAGCAATACCATTGAGGAGACAGGCAATGGCCGAGTACCCGGCAAGACGCGACCCCGCCCGCGAGCCCGTTCATCCCGGCGAGGTGCTGCGCGAAGACGTTCTGCCGGCGCTCGGCATCAGCGTGGCTGAGGCCGCTCGCGCCCTCGGCATCAGCCGCCAGACCCTGCACAGGATTCTTGCCGGCAAAGCCGCTGTAACGCCGGCGATGGCGCTCCGCCTCGGCAAGTTCTGCGGCAACGGGCCCGATCTGTGGCTGCGGATGCAGGAGTCGTTCGACCGCTGGCATGCAGAGCGGGCACTCGCCACGGAGCTGAAGGCTATCCGGACGGCCCGGGCGGCATGAAGCCCGCCTCGACCCTCCCGACCGACACCGAACTTGTCGAGGCGTTGATGAGAGCCGCGATCGAGGCCGGCAGTATCATCCTCGCCGTCCGGCGACGGGGGCACGAGGTCGAGAGGAAGGCCGACCACTCGCCGGTCACCGAGGCCGACCGGGCGGCGGAGGTGCTGATCATGAAGCGCCTCGCCGAGGCGGCACCCGGCGCGCCGGTGATCGCCGAGGAAGCGGTGGACGCCGGCAGGGTCCCCGATGTCGGCCGCGAATTCTTCCTGGTCGACCCGCTCGACGGCACCCGCGAATTCGTCAAGGGCGGCGACGACTTCACCGTCAACATCGCCCTCGTCCGCGGCGGCGCCCCGGTGATCGGCGTCGTCCACGCCCCGGCGACCGGCGCGCTCTATGGCGGCGTCGTCGGCACGGGCGCCTTTCGTGCCGAGGTGCGGGCCGGCATGACCGCCGAACGCCGGGCGATCCACACCCGCCCGCCGCCCGACGGACCGCTCGACGTCGTCGCCAGCCGCTCCCACCGGACGCCGGCGACCGACGCCTATATCGCCCGCTATCCGGTCGGCGAACTGGTCTCCGCTGGATCGTCGATCAAGTTCTGTGTCGTCGCCGAGGGCAAGGCCGACCTTTACCCGCGCCTGGGAACCACCATGCAGTGGGACACCGCCGCCGGCGACGCGATCCTGAGGGCGGCCGGCGGCAAGGTGGTGACG
>JBBDMC010000114.1:0-5538 GCA_040878485.1 Bauldia sp.
TCGCGGGAGTTTGATTCATGATTCAACATTGGGATGATTCCCAAAGCTGCGGAGGTCCGGCTCCTACCAGCCTCTCTGTTTCTTGACGGACCGGCGCGCACGTTGCTCGTCTGCGCAATTGCTGCCATCCAGCGCCGCGACCGTGCTAGCCTCCTATCTCCGGGCCGGTGTGCCGTCGGTTCGCCAGGCCCGAACATCCTTCTAGGAGCGCGATGATCCGCCGCTGCGCCGATGTCGACGTCGCCACGACAGACGCCATCATCAACGAGGCGGCGAAGGCATACCGTGGCGTTATACCGGTCGATTGCTGGCACGAGCCCTACATGCCGAGATCGGAACTGCTGGCCGAGATAGCCGCCGGGGTCGTGTTCTGGGGCTGGCAGGATTTGGACAGCCTCGTCGGCGTCATGGGCCTGCAGACGGTGCGCCACGTCACACTCATCCGCCACGCCTATGTGCGGCCGGCTTTTCAAGGCCGAGGCATCGGCACCGCGCTCCTCGACGAGCTGTCGGGCCAGATCACCGGGCGATTGTTGGTCGGCACCTGGGCGGCGGCCGCGTGGGCCGTCCGCTTCTACATTCGGAACGGTTTTCGCCAGGTCTCGGCTCCCGAAAAGCAGCGGCTGCTTCAAACCTACTGGAGTGTCCCGCTGCGCCAGCAGGAACACTCGGTGGTTTTGGAGCGCCAAATGCCGCGAGGGAGACGATGAGGTCGCGCGATCTCGCTCAGTCGTAGCCTTCGTTGAAACGCTCCAGGTCAGTGTACAACTCCCGGTACTTGCCGAACTTCGCATCGTAGTAGTCGCGAGCCTGCGTGTCGGGCTCGAAGGTGCGGTCGAAGGCGACGAGCCGGTCGACCCCGGCTTCGAGCGAGGGCAGGGCGCCCGCACCGACGCCGGCGATGACGGCCGCCCCTAACGTGCCGGCGTCGAGGACCTTGACCCGCCGGATCGTCTTGCCGAGTGCGTTAGCCCGGATCTGGCACCAGACGTCTGAGCGGGCGCCGCCCCCCCCGATGTTGACGCGATCGACGCTACCGCCGGCGGATCGCTCGACAGCCTCGAAGGCGAGCCGCGCGGAGAAGGCGACGCCTTCCATGACGGACCGGCTGAGTTCCCCGGGGCCGGTTGTCGTCTCCATCCTGGCGAAGACTCCGCGCGACCTGATATCCCACAGCGGCGCCCGTTCGCCTTGCAGGTGCGGCAGAAACAGCGGTACCGAAGCGGAGGCAGGCGTCCCGGCGACGAGAGACGAGAGATCGTCCAGATCGCGCCCCAACAGGGTCGAGAGCCAGGCGAACGAATTGCCGCCCGATTGCGTCGGTGCCGCGTGCAGCGTGATTCCCTTATATGGTGGAAAGACGATGACTCCGGGTGTCGGTACGACCCGATGCGAGATGAGCCCGAGAACCTCGCTGGTGCCGCTTAGATACATTGCGTCGCCGTCGCGCGTTGCGCCGATGCCGAACATCCCCGACCACGCATCCATCGCCCCGACAAAGACCGGAGTACCGGCGCAAGGCAGCCCCGCGCGCACGACGCCGACGCGATGGGTGAAGTCGCGAAGCGGCGCTAGTTTCTCCCGGGCGCCAGGAACGAGGGCGATCAGGTCTTCGACATAGTCGAGCTCGCCGTCGACCAGCCCGACTGAGGAGATCGGGTCGGCTGCGACCTCGCCAGTGAGATGCAGCGCGCAGTAGTCCTTCGGCAGAAGGACGTGACGGGTGCGGGCATAGAGGTCAGGGTGGAGCCGCGCCACGTGAGCCATGCGACTCAATGCGTGGCTGGCGTCGATCGGCATCGGCCCGCCGAACCATGCGATCTTCTGTTCGGCCGTGATCCTCGCGTCAAGAACGGCTGCATCGGTATCGCAGCGCCCATCCTGCCAGACCATCGCCGGCAGCAGCGGTTCCCCGGCATCATCGACGAAGACATGAGTATTGGCCTGCGAGCTCAGTCCGACGCCAACGAGATCGCCGAGGTCGTGCGCGCTTTCTAAACCGGCCAGTGCCGCCAGCACCGCGTCCGTCCAGTCGTCGGGGCTCTGCTCGACGTGGCCAGGCGTCGGGCGGCTGGTGGGATAAGCGCGCGCCGAGGACCCAAGCACGGTGCCGTCAAGGTCCACGAGAGTAGCCTTGACCGCGCCCGTCCCCACATCGATGCCGACCAAGGTGGCTCGCGCCACGCACCCCTCCTGGCGTCTTCCGGACTATGGCTTTTTCCCCTGAGCATCCCCTATAGTCTTCCGCGCGGGGAAGAAAGCGGGTTTCGCACAACAGCGGACACGCCTGGCAGAAAGCAAGATGTCAGGGGATTTCCGCATCTTGGAGGGAAACATGCGCGGTCGTCTAGCCGTCAGTCTGTTGCGCAATTGGGTCATGGGAGCCGCGCTGCTCCTGGTTGCAGGCTTCGCCGGCGCCGCCCAGGCGCAGCCTAGAATCGCCGTCATCACGCCCTACCTCGCTCAGCCGGGCACACAGTTCTACGTCGAGGGCTTCCAGGCCGCGGCCAAGGACAAGGGCTGGGACGTCAACGTCATCGACACCAAGGGCGACGTCGCCGCGGTGATCAGCCGCATTGAGGACGTGGTTAACCAGACGGTCGATGCGATCGTAATCAATGTCGATCCGACTCAGGTCACCGCTGGCCTGCGGGCAGCGAAGGACGCGGGCATTCCGGTGTTCGGCATGGACGCCGGCAGCGATCCACTGCTCGTCACCAACGTCACCAGCAACGGCTACGCCATGGCGGCCGAGACCGCGGTTTATGTCGCCAACCGCATCGGCGGCACCGGCAACGTGGTGATGTTTGTCTACGACCCTTTCCCGCCGGTCCAGGTGCGCGGCGTTATCGCTGACGCTGTCTTCGACAACTTCCCCGACATCACTGTTATCGACCGAGTGACGCCAGATGTCGCCGACGGCGGCATTGCCGACTCACGCGCCAAGATGGAGGCGATCCTCGCCGCCCATCCGGAGCCAGGCAGCGTCAAAGGGGTGTGGGCGGCCTGGGATCAGCCGGCGCTCGGCGCTCTGCAGGCCATTGAAGGTGCCGGCCGCCAGGAGGAGGGCATCGTCATCACAGGCATTGACGCCAACCCTCAGGCACGGGAGGCGATCGCCGCCGGCGGCAACTTCGAAGCCTCCGTCGCCCAGGACTTCCAGGAGATCGGGTCGACCACCGCCGATGCCGTCGCGCGGGTGCTTGACGGTCAGACAATCAAGCAAAACGTCATCTACGTTCCGACCAAGCTGGTCACCGCGGCCAACGCCGGGGATGTGCAGTAGCGACGCTCCTTGCCATCGACCCTGTGAACCTGAGGCATGATATTCGCGCCCCGTCGCAAGACGGAGCGCTCCCCGTCCTGGCGCCGGCGCAATGAGCCTTCTCTCGCTTACCGACGTCTCCAAGTCCTATGGCGGAGTTCCGGCGCTCCGCCGGGTCTCTCTGGATATCGCGCCGGGAGAAATTCACGCCCTCGTCGGCGAGAACGGCGCTGGAAAGTCGACACTCATCAAGATTCTCGCGGGCGTCCTGCCAGCCGATGAGGCGGCTATCACCATCGATGGGCGGAGCGTGGCGATCGACGGGCCCAGCGCGGCGTTCGAACAAGGGCTTCGCTTCATCCATCAGGAGCTCAACGTCGTCCCTACCCTTTCGGTTGCGGAAAATGTCTTCCTCGGCCGTGGCTACCCGCGCCGGTTCCGGCGCCTGATCGACTGGAACCGGCTGGCCGCGGACGCCCGGCGGGCGCTCACCCGCCTTGGCATTTCGCACATCAATCCGCACCGCAAGATGGCGCGGCTCGGGGTTGGCGACCAGATGCTCGTGTGCGTCTCGGCCGCCTTTGCCGACAGCGGGGGGATCGCGGGGCGGGTCTACGTGATGGACGAGCCCACCGCGGCGCTGACCGGCGAAGAGGCGGAGCGTCTCTTCAACGTGCTTCGCGAAATCCGCCGCTCCGGCCGCTCCGTCCTCTACGTCTCGCACCGACTGGACGAGGTCGTGCGACTGGCCAACCGTGTCACCGTCCTACGCGATGGTGCGATTGTCGCGACGAAGACAATCGCCGAGACATCCCAGAATGACATTGTCCGCATGATGATCGGCCGACAGGTCGAGGGGGCCTATCCGCCGCCGCGCGCACCGGCCAAGAAAGGCGTTGCACTCGCCGCTCGCGGCCTAGCCGGTGAAGGGATAGCGCCGCTCACTTTCGATCTGAGAAAGGGCGAGATTGTTGGCATCGCGGGCCTCTCCGGTGCTGGACAGAGCGCGGTGTTGAAGCTGCTGATGGGGGCCGACCGGGCCCACGGTGGCGACATTCAACTCGGCGGACGGGAAGAGCGACCGCACAGCCTGGCGGCGGCCTGGCGAATGGGCCTGGCCTATGTGCCGCGTGAGCGCCGCTCTGAGGGTCTCGTTCTGTCACGGTCCATCACGGAAAACATCACACTGCCGCATTTGGCAAGCGTCAGCCGCGGCGGCGCGTTCCTCGCCCGGCGGGCCGAGCGGGCGGTTGCCGCCGCGCGCGGCGCCGAGGTTCAACTGCGAGCACGCGGCGCACGACAACTCTGCTATGAACTCAGCGGCGGCAACCAGCAAAAGGTTGTATTTGCCAAGGCGCTAGCCGGCCGCCCGGACGTGCTCCTCCTCGACGAACCAACCCGCGGTGTCGATGTTGGCGCGAAGTTTGATATCTATTCGCTGATCCTGGAATGGAGCGCCAGCGGCATGGCCGTGCTCATCGCCTCCTCGGACTTTCCCGAGCTCCTCGGCATGTGCGACAGGATCATCGTTATGCGCAACGGAGCGATCGCGACGGTGCTCGACGCGGGTGGCCTCACCGAGGAAGTGCTGCTCGGTCACTGCTACGGCGATGATGCTCCGCCGGCGGGAACCCAGGATGCGCGGCAATGATCGGGCGGCGTCGCGCATTCCACACGATCGGCAGCGGACGCTAGACCTTGGTGACGCTGCTTCGCCGGTACGGCACGCTGATCGGCTTCGCCGGGATCCTGCTCTTCTTCTCCCTCAGCCTGCCGGACACTTTCCTGACCGGGCGCAACTGGCTGAATATCAGCCAACAGGTGAGTATGCTGACGGTGGTCGCCGCCGCTATGACCATCGTCATGGTGATGGGCGACTTCGACCTCAGCGTCGGGTCGATGGCGAGCCTCGCCGGGATCGTCGCTGCCGTCCTCTTCACCGTGGGCTATCCTGTCTGGGCCGCGGTCGCGATCGCCTTGTTGGTCGGCCTTGCCGGTGGCGCCGTCAATGGCGTGCTCGTCAGCCTTATCGGCATCCTGCCGTTCATCGCGACGTTGGCGACATTGACCGTATTCTCCAGAGCCGCGTTCCTGATCAGCGGAGGGCGGACAATCTTCGGACGGGACATTCCACAGTCCTTTGCCGAATTCGCGCGGGCGGGCGTATCGCTGGGGGAGATCGGCGGCCAGGCCGTCAAGGTGCCTTACCTGACGGTCGTCGCCCTTGTTGCGGTGGCACTGGTTTGGGTGCTGCTCGAGCAGACGACGTTCGG
>JBBDMC010000115.1:0-5536 GCA_040878485.1 Bauldia sp.
CGGCCAGCGGTCGAGGCGATCCAGGGCGGCGAGGAGGTCCTCGCTGTAATCGGTGATCCGGAAGAACCACTGGGTCAGCTCGCGCTGCTCGACGAGCGCGCCGGAACGCCAGCCGCGGCCGTCGATGACCTGCTCGTTGGCAAGCACGGTCTGGTCGACCGGGTCCCAGTTGACCTTGGACTTCTTGCGGTAGGCGAGGTCCTTGGCCAGCATGTCGAGGAAGAGTTTCTGCTGCTGGGCGTAGTACTCGGGGTCGGAGGTGGCGAACTCGCGGCGCCAGTCGAGCGACAAACCCATGGTCTTGAGCTGGCCGCGCATGGCCGCGATGTTGTCATAGGTCCAGGTGCGCGGGTTGATGTGGTTCTGCATCGCCGCGTTCTCGGCGGGCAGGCCGAAGGCGTCCCAGCCCATCGGGTGGAGGACGTTGTAGCCCTTGGCACGCATGAAACGGGCGACGACGTCACCCAGGGTGTAGTTGCGGACGTGGCCCATGTGGATGCGCCCCGACGGATAGGGGAACATCTCCAAGACGTAGTATTTCGGCCGCGGGTCGTCGGTGGCCGTCGCGAAGATGCCGCGCTCGGCCCACACCGCCTGCCAGCGCGGCTCCGCTTCGCCGGGATTGTATCGTTCTGACGCCATGGCGGGCGCGACCATCACCGGAATCATGGTCGGCGGTCAACCGGTTGAGGCGGATTCCGGCGCGTGCTAGCGCTCGCCGCATGGACAAGCGGAGCACGGCGGAGACGGACGGAACGGCGGGGCGCCTTGCCGTGGTCAAGGCGCGGATCAGGGCGGCGGAGCGCGCGGCCGGGCGGCCGGCGGGGTCGGTCAAACTGATCGCGGTCGCCAAGACGTTCGACGGCGAGGCTGTCCGCCCGGCGCTCGCCGCCGGCCAGCGCGCGTTCGGCGAGAACCGGGTGCAGGAGGCCAGAGCGAAATGGCCGGCGCTCGGGGATGAATTCCGCGACATCGAATTGCATCTGATCGGGCCACTGCAGTCCAACAAGGCGCGCGAGGCGGTCGCGTTGTTCAATGTGATTCACACCATCGACCGCGACAGGATCGCCGGCGCGATCGCCGACGAGATCGCCCGGCAGGGGCGAACGCCGCGGCTGCTGGTCGAGGTCAACACCGGGGGCGAGGCGCGGAAGGCGGGGGTCACGCCGGAGGAAACCGACGCGTTCGTCGCCCGCTGCCGCGACGTGCACGGACTCTCGATCGACGGGCTGATGTGCATCCCGCCGCTCGACGAGGTGGCGGCGCCGCACTTCGCGCTCTTGGCCAAGATCGCCAAGCGGCTCGGCTTGCAATCGCTGTCGATGGGGATGAGCGCCGACTTCGAGACGGCGATCGCGCTCGGCGCCACCGACGTGCGGGTGGGAAGCGCCATCTTCGGCGAGCGGGGGTGAGGCGGCCCGGCAAGGCTCTGCGGCGAACGGGCTTGTTGGTTCCCACCCAAGCAGAAACGCCAGAGTGCGAGCTATCGGCAATCGAGAATGTCGAGCACTGGGCACGCTGGCGCGGCATCGCCCGTGCATCGCGCCACCGCATTTGCAAGCACACCTTCAAGATTCACAAGATCGATGATCTTCGAACGGACGCTCGCGAGATGGGCGCTGGCGATCTCCTTTACCTCCGCGCATGACACCTTCCCCGGTGCGTCGAGGTAGAGCAGCGCGCGGATCTCGTCGAGCGTGAACCCAAGTTCCCGGCCTCGCCGGATAAAGGTCAGGACTCTCTTGTCCTCGCGGCCGTAAACGCGCCGACCACTTTGGGTTCGCGATGGTGGGGGCAGCACTTTGACTCGCTCGTAGTAGCGGATCGTCTCAATGTTCACGCCGGTCTCGCGCGAGACCTCGCCGATAGAGAGCGACTGTGCTCGCGCATTTGTGATTACAGCCATGAGGCAAGCCCTTGCTCCTGTAGTTACTACAGGATGCAACATCCGGTCATGCCCGGCAAGGAAATCCTACGATGAGTGCCACAAACGAATTACCCCACGCCGTGGCTTCGGACAAAGCCCGTGCCATTGAACCGGGCGGTTTGACGGAAGGCCGCGCCGACCAACTTCTCGCCGTGGGAGGGATTCTGGCCGCTATCGGCGCGGCGTCGTGCTGTGTTGTGCCCTTCGCGCTCTTCATGCTCGGCATAAGCGGCGCCTGGATCGGCAATCTCACGGCGCTTGAACCGTATCAACCGATCTTTGCCACACTGGCGGCGGGTGCCATTGGTTACGGGTTCTATCTCGTCTACCGGAAGCCGAAGGTCGCCTGCGAGGACGGTTCGTATTGCGCAAGCCGGCGTTCAACCCGCGTGACCGAAACCGGGCTCTGGGTTGCAACGGTCCTTGTCGTTGTTGCGATTGGATTCCCGAGGCTGGCGCCCCTGTTCCTTTAGCAGTGTGGAGAAGAGAGAAATGATCATTCGCCATATTGCAGCCGCCGCTACCCTCGCCGTTGTGTTGTCATCCGGCGTTGCGCATGCGGAATCAAGAACCGTCGTTCTGAGGGTGGAGAATGCGACCTGCGCGCTCTGTGGACCGATTGTGAAAATGACCCTTCAAGGCGTCTCCGGTGTCAAGGCGGTGGGTCTCAAGGAGGCCGACGCATTCTCGGGCGCCGTGGCGACCGTCGAATTCGACGACGCGGTGACCGATGTTCAGGCGCTCATCACGGCGACGACCAATGCGGGTTACCCGTCACGATTGTCGGACTAGGGAGGAGGCGGAGCCGGTTAGGTTTCCGTTACGCGGTCGCCGACTCCGACGAGGCCGATGTTGCCGAACGTCGAATTGCTCTTGGCGAATATCGGTACGCTGACGCCGCTCGCGGTGGCGGGTGTCGCGTTTGTGGGCCTGCTCGTCGGCGTAGCGCCAAGCTCGTTTCCGCTGATCTCGATCGCATCCGGATTTGGCGCCGGTTTCGACCCGGCCAGCGACCATGGCCGTCATCGGGGTCTCTGGCTGTCGCTCGGCTTCGTCGTCGGGATGGTGACCGTCGACACAGCCCTCGGCGCCCTGTTCGGCCTCGCGGGCTTTGCCGTGATGCGAGCGATCGCGCCGCTGCTCGCGCCCGCCTTTGCGGTAATGGCCGCGGTGCTGGTCTTCATCGGGCTTGCCCTTTTGCGCGTGGTACGCGTCCGCATTCCGGTACTGACCCCCGCGCCGCGCATGCCGTCCACCTTCCTTGGCGCCTACTTGCTCGGCCTGCCTTTCGGCCTGTCTAGCTGCCCGGCGTGCACGCCGCTGTTGCTTCCGGTCCTCGGCGCCGCCGCCCTCGCCGCCGATCCGCTGCTCGGAGCCGTGCTGATGTTCAGCTTCGGCGTCGGCCGTGGCGTGCCGGTGGTCGTTGCCGGCGAGGTGACCGGCACGCTGAGGCGGCTGCTCAGATCGTGGGTTGTCGTGGAGTGGTTCGAACGTGCCGGCGGCGTTCTGTTCCTGGTCGCCGCGCTCTATTTCGCTTATCAGGCGCTCATCTATGCCGGATGGGTTTCAAGATGATGATCCCCTCACAGCGGGATACTAGAGAGCCGGTAACACCGTCATGGCGGAGCGAAACTCCATGAACGCGGCAGAAAGATATGATCTCGTCGTTCTCGGCTCGGGTTCCACGGCGTTCGCCGCGGCGCTGAGGGCGCAGGAGACGGGCAAGACCGTCGTCATGACCGAGAACCGCGCGATCGGCGGCACTTGCGTCAACCGCGGCTGCCTGCCGTCGAAGAACCTGATCGAGGCGGCGAAGCTCGTCCACGACGCCCGGCATCCGCGCTATCCCGGTCTGAAGCCCGTCGGGCCGGGACTAGAGGTCGATTTCGCGGCGCTCGTCGCTCAGAAGGACGAGGTCATCCACGTCTACCGCGACAAGAAATATGACAGTCTCGTCGGAGGAAAGATCAGCATCGAGGAAGGCCACGCCCGTTTCGTTGACCCGCATACGGTCGAAGTCAACGACAAGCGCCTTACCGGCGAGCGTTTCCTGATCGCGACCGGTTCGCGGCCCGCCGTCCCGGAAATACCTGGCCTTTCGGACATTCCCTATCTCACAAGCGACCTCTTGGGCCACGGCGAAGAGGTTGAACTCAAAGACCTGCCGGCGTCGCTCCTAATCATCGGCGGCGGCTATATCGCGCTCGAACTCGGGCAGATGTTCGCACGCTTTGGCAGCGAGGTCACCATCCTGGCGCGGAGCCGCCAGCTTCTCGCCCACGGCTACGAGCCGCAACTGGGCCGGGCGATCGGCCGGGTCTTCGAGGAAGAGGGCATAACCGTGGTCGCCAATGCCGCTGTGGCCGCGGTGCGAGAAGAGGAGGATGGAATCGTTGCAGTAGCGCGGATCGCGGGCGCCGAGCGCCAATTTCGCGCCGAGCGATTGTTGATCGCCACCGGTCGTCGGCCGAACACCGATGATATCGGTCTTGTCGCCGCGGGCATTGCCGTTACCGCACTGGGCGAGGTGGAGACCGACGAGCACCTGAGGACGCGGATGCCGCATATCTTCGCGGCCGGTGACGTGATCGGAGGGTCGCACGAGAGTCAGATGGCGACGCCGGTCGGCGCTCGGCAGGGCGGAATCGCCGCCCAAAACGCTCTGAACGGGAACGAGTTGCGTGCGTTTGACGGTCGAGTCGTCCCGCGAGCGATCTTCACCGATCCGCAGATCGGCATCGTCGGCGTGACCGAGGCCGAAGCCATCAAAGCCGGGCATCGCTGTTGGTGCACGACATTACCGATAGAAATCGTGCCCCGCGCTGGTGCGATCCGGGACGCGCGCGGGCTCGTCAAGATGGTCGCGGACGCGGACACGAACGAAGTTCTGGGGGTGTCGATGATGGGCGTGAACGCTGGCGAAGTCATCCACGAAGCCGCCATGGCCATGCGGTTCCGGGCCAAGATCAAGGATTTTGTCGACCTGTTACACATCTACCCGACGATGGCCGAGGCCCTGAAAATCGTCGCAATCGCTCGCACAAAGGACCCATACAAATTATCCTGCTGCGCCGAGTGAGAAATCTTCAGGCGCGGCCGCGCTTGGCGCCTGTCGGGCGCCGATTGTCTAACGCACGTCGATGCGTGTGCGCGGGCCAACGAGCGCCAGTAACCGGCGCATGGTAGCGGGGTCGACGGCGATGCAGCCGGCGGTCGGGGCGAAACTGGGCGTGGCGATGTGGAGAAAGATAGCGCTGCCGGCGCCGGGCCGCGGCATCGCCAGATTGTAGTCAAGGACGACGACGACATCGTAGAGATGGTCGTCGCGCCACAGGCGCTCGTGGCGGGCGGGATAGGGGAGACGGACCGGGCGGTTGTAGCGCCGGTCGGCGGGGTCGTAGCACCAGCCGCGGTAGCGGCGGAAGGGCGCGACCGGCAGGCGCGTCGCCGGCCTGGCGAGGCGGTCGGCGCGGTAGAATACATTGACCAGGGCGAAGCGTCCGGACGGGGTGGCGCCGTCGCCTTCGCGCTTGCGCCGTCCGATCCCCGAGCGGCCGAGGGCGCAGGCGGCCCCAAAGAACCCGGCAACCATGAAGCCGCGCCGGCGAT
>JBBDMC010000116.1:0-460 GCA_040878485.1 Bauldia sp.
GTAGGCGATGGTCTGGGCGCGGATGAAGCCGCGCTCGAAGTCGGTGTGGATGGCGGCGGCGGCGCGCGGCGCCTTGCTGCCGGCGCGCACCGTCCACGCCCGCGCCTCTTTCGGCCCGGCGGTGAAGAACGTGATCAGGCCGAGGAGCCGGTAAGCGGCCCGGATCAGGCGGTCGAGACCCGGCTCGGAGAGGCCGAGCGTCGCCAGGAACTCCCGCTGCTCCGCGTCGGGCAGCCGAGCGATCTCGGCCTCGATCGCGGCGGAGATGACGACGAACCCGGCGCCGTCGCTCTCGGCGAGTTCGGCCAGGCGCTCGGAATGGGCGTTGCCGTTCGCCGCCGACGCCTCGTCGACGTTGGCCACGTACAGCACCGGCTTGGCGGTCAGCAGGTTCAGTCCGGCGAAGCGCTTCTCTTCACCCTTGAGAACGGTCGCCAGCCGCGCCGGCTTGCCGAACGCC
>JBBDMC010000116.1:470-5478 GCA_040878485.1 Bauldia sp.
ATGTCGGCGAGGCGGGCTGGCTTGCCTTCGGCGAGGAGCGCCAGTGCGACGTCCATCAGCAGCACGTCGGCCTTCGCCTCCTTGTCGCCGGTCTGGGCGCGCTTGCGCACCGCGACGACGCGCCGCTCCAGACTCGCCAGGTCAGCCAGCATCAATTCGGTGTTCACAGTGTCGGCGTCCGATGCCGGGTCGATGCGGCCCATGACGTGAGTGACCTCGCCGCCTTCGAAGCAGCGCACCACGTGGGCAATGGCGTCGACCTCGCGGATGCCGGGGAGCAACTGGTTGCCGAGACCCTCGCCGCGCGAGGCGCCGCTGACCAGCCCGGCGATGTCGAGGAAGCTGATACGGGTCGGGACGACGGACACCGGCTTGACGATGGCGGCGATCGCTTCCAGGCGCGGATCGGGCACCGCGACCTCGCCGGTATTTGCCTCGATGGTCGAGAATGGGTAGTTGGCCGCCTGCGCCGCGGCGGTTCGCGTCAAGGCGTTGAAGAGGGTCGACTTGCCGACGTTGGGCAAGCCGACGATGCCGCAGCGAAAGCCCATCGGGAATCCTCGCAGGGGAGAAGCGGGGAGGCGCCGTCTTCTAGCAGGCTCTGCCCGATCGGCAAGCTGGCGGGTCTCCATGGTTCGACACCATACCGCCGCTATCTGGAGATGGTCTTCACCGAGCCAAGTGCGCAGGCGCCGCGACCGACGTTCGTCAGCGCCAAGAAAGCGAGGGCAGCAGCGATGCGTCGATTGAGCGTTTTCAACCAGGTGAGCTTGGACGGCTACATCGCCGACGTGAACGGCGACTGAGCTGGGCCCACCGCGACGACGATGAGTGGAACGCTTTCGTCAAGGGCAATGCCGAGGGCGGGGCCGAACTCCTGTTCGGCCGCATCCCTTACGAGCTGATGGCGCGATACTGGCCGACGCCGCTTGCCGCCGAGAACGATCCGGTCGTTGCCGAGCGCATGAACACCCTTCCCAAGGTCGTCTTCTCGCGCACGCTGGAGAAGGCGACGTGGAACAATACGAAGCTGATGAAGGGCAACATCGCGGCGGAAGTCGGCCGGATGAAGAAGGCGCCCGGTCCGGGCATGGTCATCTTCGGCAGCGGCACCATCGTTGCGCAGCTCGCCGACCAAGGCCTGATCGACGAATTCCAGATCGTCGTGAACCCGGTCGCCCTGGGTGCCGGCAAGACGATGTTCGCCGGCATCAGGAAGAGGTTGGATCTGAAGCGCACGGCGGTCGGGAGTTTCGCCAACGGCAACGTCGTGCTCAGCTATGAGCACGTCTAGCGCCCGAACGGCTTCCTGAGTTTGCCGGCAAACGGGCCCTAGACGCCGCCGTCCGCAGCCGCCCGTGGCCCGGGCTAAGTGTTCTTGCGCAGCAGCGGGCGATCGAAGCGCTCGATGCGTTTCGGGGCATCGGGGGTCGGTTCGGCGGCGGGGATGAAGCGGTCCATCCCGTTGTCGGCACCGGAGTAAGCCGGCTGCGCCCCCTTTTCCACCTCCAGCTTTTCGCCGATCCAGCGGGAGAGGCTCTTGCCGGCCTTGGCGGCCTCGACGCGGGCCCAAAGGGCGGTGTCCTCATTGAGTGTGATCGTGACATTCTTCATGTTGATCGACCCCAGCCGACGCCACAACAAACCTGCCGCCCCCACGGCCCGCAGAGAACCGCGTCTCGCGTTCTTGTGTATCTGTGCTTTTGTGTTTTCGTGTCAAGGATTGAGGCTGGATGCGGGCGCTGGGCGGCGGTGGCCTCGCCTCGGCCAATCGCGTAGCTTCTGCCTCGCACGGAACCGCACGGGAGGCTCTTCTGGCGGACTCTCTTTTGGTCGAGCGGCTTCTGAGGCGTGACCGGCTTATCGTAGTCTCGGCCCTCGGCCTCGTCGTTCTAATCGCGGCTGCGTACACCGTCGTTCGCCCGGGCATGGCGCCCACGCCGAGCGGCGTCGCCGGGATGGACGAGATGGCGATGACGATGACACCATCGGCGTGGTCGGCGGGCTACGCGGTAATCATGTTCCTCATGTGGTGGATCATGATGGTCGCCATGATGGTGCCGAGCGCGTCGCCGATGGTGTTGCTCTACGCCGCCATCCAGCGGAAACAAGCGGCCGCCGATCCGGTGCTCGCGCCGGCGGTTTTCCTTTCAGGGTATCTCGCGGTCTGGGGCGTGTTCAGCCTTGCCGCGACGCTGCTTCAGTGGCGGCTTGAATGGGCGACGCTCATCTCGCCGGTGACATTGACCGCCGGCAAGGCTCTTGGCGGTGCGATCCTGATCGCGGCCGGTCTCTATCAATTGACTCCGGTGAAGTACGCGTGTCTCAAGGGCTGTCGCGAGCCGGCGCGGTTGATCTCCGAACATTGGGCCTCCGGCAATGCCGGCGCCTTCCGCATGGGCGTCGTCCGCGGCGCGTATTGTCTCGGGTGCTGCTGGTTCCTGATGCTGCTTCTTTTCGTTGGCGGCGTGATGAACCTCGTGTGGATCGCCGGCATCGCGGTGTATGTGCTTGCCGAGAAGACGCTGCCCGCGGGCCGATGGGTCGCCAACGGCGCTGGCGTTGGCCTCGTGGCAATTGGCGCTACGCTGCTCGGCGGTTTGATTTGAGGGAGGCAACCATGGTTGCGGTCGATTGGTATGTCGAAGGCATCGAATTCGGCAACTGCAATTGCGACTACGGTTGCCCGTGTCAGTTCGAGTCGCGGCCGACACACGGCGGCTGTGAGGGCTTCGAGGTCGTGCGCATCGACCATGGCCGCTTCGGGGATGTGAAGCTTGACGGCCTCTGCGTCGCCCTCATCTATGTCTGGCCGGGCCCGATCTTCGAAGGCAACGGCGTCATGCAGGCCGTCATCGACGAGCGCGCCGACCCGCAGCAACGGGAGGCGCTCCGCACCATTGTTCACGGCGGAGAGACGAGGCAGGCGGCCACGCACTGGTGGGTGTACCACGCCATGTCGAGCAAGGTGCACGAGCCGCTGTTCAAGCGCATCGAATTCGAGGTCGACCTCGAGGCGCGGACCGCGCGGGTCAACATCGCGAGCGTGCTCGTCTCAGTCGGACAACCGATCAGGAGCCCGGCGACCGGCGATATTCACCGCGTCAGGATCGACATCCCGAACGGCATCGAGTTCGAGCAGGCCGAGATCGGCAGTGCGTCGACGACGGCGGGCGGCGCGATCAGACTCGACCTTAAGAATTCGTACGGCCAGTTCAACGTGCTCCGCCACTCGGGGACTGGTGTGGTCCATCGCTAGGCATCGGCCTAGCGGCCGAACAACCTCCTGAGGCTGCGGGCGAGGGGGCCTGCGGCCTTGTCGTCGCCGGCCACCGGGCGGGCGGCGGCGTCAGCGGATTTCGACTCCACTGTCTCGCCCGTGGGCTTGTCTTCCTTGACTTTCTTCTTTCCGGGCGCTGCCTCGCCCAGCGCCTCGTGCAGGCGGTTGGCGAAAGTCGAGTCCTTCCCCGCCGCCAGCAGCGGCGCATGTTCGGCGATGGCATCGATGAGGGGAGCGAGCCAGGCGCCGTCCGCCTTGGCGAAGTCATGGAGGACGTAGTTCGGCACCGCCTCCTTGACGCCGGGATGGCCGACGCCGATCCGCAGCCGCCGGAACCCGTCGCCGATGGCGGCGCCGATCGATCTGAGGCCGTTGTGACCGGCAACTCCGCCGCCGACCTTCATCCGGATCTTGCCGGGCGGCAGGTCGACCTCGTCGTGGATGACCACCACGCTCGCCGGATCGAGCTTGTAGAAGCGGACAGCTTCCTGAACCGCGCGCCCGGATTCGTTCATGTAGGTCTGGGGCTTGAGGATGAGCGCCTTCTCGCCGCCCAACTCGGTTTCCGAGACTTCGCCGTGAAAGCGCCGCCGCCAGGGGGAGAATCCGTGGCGGCGGTGGATGGCATCGGCGGCCATGAAGCCGACGTTGTGGCGGTTGCGCTGGTACCGCTGGCCGGGATTGCCGAGCCCGACGATGAGGAGCATGCGCCGTCTCCGCCGGTCGGAGGAAAGGACCTACCCCCTCTTGCCGCCCTCCGGCTTGGCCTTGCCGGCCTCCGGCCTGCCGGCAGCGGGCTTGGCCTTGCCGGCCTCCGGTTTGCCGGGTGCGGGCTTGGCGTCCGCGGTCGCGGCAGCGGTGGGAGCCACCGCAGCGCCCGGAGCGCCCTCCGCCGGGGCGGCGGCACCTTCCTCGCCCTCCTCGACGCCGGCTTCGGCGGCGGCCAGAGCCGCGGCCTTGGCCGCGGCTGCCGCTTCGGCGGCCGCCCGCATCTCTTCCTTGACGCCGGCGGCGGCGGCGACGGTGGCGATCGTGAAGTCCCGGTTCCTGATCGTCGGCTTGACGCCCTCGGGGAGCGCGATCGCCGAGATGTGGAGCGAGTCGCCGATTTCGAGGCCGGTCACGTCGGCGACGATCTTCTCCGGGATGGCGTCGACCGGGCAGACCACCGACACCCGCCGGCGCACCACGTTGAGGACGCCGCCGCGACGGATGCCGGGCGAGCCGCCTTCGTTGATGAACTGGACCGGCACCTCGACGGTGACGTGCGCGCCGGGCACGACGCGCAGGAAATCGAGGTGCATCGGCCTGCCGCTGACCGGATCGAGTTGGAAATCGCGCGGCAGGGTCGGGATCTTGTCGCCGTTGACGGCGATGGTGGCGACCGTGGTGTGGAAGCCGCCGCCGGTGATGCGGCTCATCACCTCGCGGTCGTTGAGGCTGATGGCGATCGGCGGTTGATCGCCGCCGTAGATGACGGCGGGGACCATGCCCTGGCGACGAACCGAGCGGGCGGCCCCCTTGCCCACCTTGTCGCGCGCCGTCGCCGTGAGCTCGTAGCTGGCGCCCATCGGAAACTCCTCATGGAAAGCCGCGAGCCTGAGAGGGGTGTCGGCGCGGCGACGGCTCATATAGACGATGATATCGTGCGGCGCAACGCGCTGACCCACCCATGTCGCTAGCAGAAGAGTTGTCCGGGTTAGGTAGCACACGAGTTGTCCGGTTTTG
>JBBDMC010000117.1:0-1755 GCA_040878485.1 Bauldia sp.
GGGGTGTGGCTGTCGGTCGCCGCCGTGCAGGGCGGCACGCCGATGGGCGCCAGCCACGCCATCGGGCGGGCGCTCGGCGGTTCGTGCGGCGTCGCGCACGGCCATACCAGCTGCGTGCTGCTGCCGGCGGTGATGCGCTGGAACGCCGCGGTGAACGCCGGCCAGCAGGCGCGCGTCGCCGCGGCGATGGGCCAGCCGGGCGAGGATGCGGCCGACGTCATCGAGGCGTTCATCGCCGGGCTCGGCCAGCCGACGCGGCTGTCGGAGGTCGGCATCGGGCCGGACAAGTTCGATCTGATCGCCGCCGCCGCGATGGCCGACCGCGGCATCCGCGACAATCCGCGGCCGATCAACGGCGCGGCCGAGGTGCTGGAGATCCTGGAACTGGCGGCGTAGCGCCGCTCCGGTCGCTCGCCGGTGCGCCTGAACCGGCGCGCCTATACCGTCGGGGCGGCGGCCGAGCCGTCGAGTTCGCGATAGGCGATCGAAACCACCGTCGTCATCAGCGCCACGCCGATGAAGGCGAGGCTCTGCACGAGCAGCGCCAGCGCGAGCAGCGCCAGCAGCGAGCCGTTGGCGGCGAACGAGCCCAGCGCCGTGACCCAGGCGAGGACGAGGATCTGGTGGACGATCGCGATCGCCAGCGAAATCGCGAACAGCAGCATGAACAGGGTCGCGCCGTTGCCGCGGGTGCGCCGCCACGATTCCGCCGGCGTCATCGGCTCGTCGATGGCGATCGCCGGAAACAGCAGCAGGAAGCGCATCGCCAGGGTGACGACGATGAACGACAGCACGACCGAAAAGATGCCGCCGGCGCCGCTGTTTCCCGCGAACAGGGCGGCGGCGACCGGCGCGGCGGCGAAGTTCAGGACAACCGCGGCGAGGATCACGCCGATCGCCAGCGCCATGGTGACGCCGAAGAAGCGCCAGTGGCGGGCACGCCAGCGCAACGCCGCGCCGACCGTCGTGGTTTCTCCCGGCAGCAGGCAGCGCCGGTGCCAGGCGAGGGCGAAGACGATGTAAAATCCGATGGTCGCGACGAGCGAGACGAGCCAGATGGCGATGGTCACCCCGGACAGGCTGGCGATCAGCGCCGCAGCGTCGTTGGGCAGCGGCGACGGCAGGCTCGACTGCAGCGCCACGCCGAGCAGCGCGTTGGCGATCACCGGCAGATAGGCGAAGGCGACGAAGTCGCGGCGGTCGCGCCATACCAGCGCGAGCGCGTCGCGCAGCGTAGCGAAGATGGGTAGCCGTTTCATGGTCTCTCCGGGAGCGGCGGGCCGTCGGCGTCGCGTGCCAGTATAGCGGCCAAGCGGGGCGATTCGTTCAGGCGATGCAAGCCGGCGCGCATCAGCCGGTGCCGCGCGGCGTAGCGTCGCCGGCGGGGCGCTCTTCGCCGCCCAGCGCGTCGGCGAGGCGAGCGGCGGCGCTGCCGGGCCGCAATGGCTGCGGCTGGTTCGCCGCCGGCGCCCAGCCGGCGAGGAAGATCAGCTCGATCGTCGCCGGGATGCGGCCGTCCGGGCCGGCATGGTCGGCGGCGTAGCGTTCGGCGGCGGCGAACAGGGTGGCGCGGCGCAGCGGCCGGCGCGACCGCTCGACCAGCGCGCTGGCCTCGCCCATCGCGCGCAGGTCGGCGAACAGCTTCAGCGGCGTGTCGTAGGTCACGGTGAGCGTCTCGATGTCGGCGACCGGCAGCGCGAAGCCGGCGCGCTGCAGCAGCCCGGCGGCGTCGGCGAGGCCGACGAAGGGCGAGAC
>JBBDMC010000117.1:1765-4105 GCA_040878485.1 Bauldia sp.
CGCCGCCTCTGCCGCCAGCAGCGCGCCGCGCAGTTCGTGCAGGGTCGCGCCGCCCGGCAGCACGGCGAGGAACAGGCCGTCGGGCTTCAGCGCCCGGCGGATCTGCAGCAGCGCGCCGGGCAGGTCGTTGACCCAGTGCAGGCTGAAGGCGCTGAGCACGAGGTCGAGGCTGGCCTCGGCGAAGGGCAGCGCCTCCTCGTCGGCGGCGATGGCGGGATCGGCCGCCGCCGCGCGCGCCGCCGCCGCCATCGCCGGCGACAGGTCGGCGGCGACCAGCGTGCCGACCTTGCCCGGAACGGCTTCGGCAAGGGCCGCGGCGGCGGCGCCGTCATGGCAGCCGAGATCGAGCGCCACGGCGAAATCGCGGCGAATGTCGCCGAGCCGTTCGGCGAGCCGGGCGGCGGCCTCGCGGATCAGGAAATCGGCGGCCGCGAAGCCTCCCGCCCCCCGATCCGCCGTGATCGCGCGGTCGCGCCGGCGCCGGACCAGACGCCGGTCGAACACCGCAATCGGGTCGGGTCGCTGTGCTGCCATGGCGGCTGTATCGCACGCGCGCGCCGTCTCGCGAAAGGGCCGGAAGCCGGTGCCCGCCCCATTGACTCGGCAGTTGACTCAGCAATCCGGCCGGCGTGTCATCGCGCGATGGTCGATCTGCGACAGCATGCCGATGCGGCGGCGCAATGGCGGGTGGCGCTGGCGCCGGTGCAGGCGCGGCTGACCGCGGTGCGGCGCCGGCTCGGCCGTACCGCCGGCTTCGTCCTCGACGCCGTGCTGCCGCCGCTTTGCCTGGCCTGCGCGCGGCCGGTCGATGCGCACGGGGCGCTCTGCGCCGGCTGCTGGGCCGACATTGTCTTCATCGCCGCGCCGCACTGCGCCGTCTGCGGCATGCCGTTCGAATTCGCCACGCCCGGCGCGCCGGTCTGCGGTTCCTGCCTGCGCGCGCCGCCGGTTTTCGACCGGGCGCGTGCGGTGATGCGCTACGGCGATGTCGGCCGCCGGCTGGTCGTCGGCTTCAAGCATGGCGACCGGATCCACGCCGCACCGGCCTACGGCCGCTGGCTGGCGCGCGCCGGCGCCGAACTGACGGCGGATGCCGATATCGTCGCGCCGGTGCCGCTGCACTGGCGCCGGCTGGCGCATCGGCGCTTCAACCAGGCGGCGCTGCTTGCCGGCGCGCTGGTGGCGGCATTGCCAGCGGAAATCGCGCCGCGACTCGTGCCCGACCTGCTGGAGCGGTGGCGGCCGACGCCGACGCAAGGCGGCCTCGGCGCGGCGGCGCGCCGGCGCAACGTACGTGGCGCCTTCGTCCTGCGCGGCGCTCCGGCCGGGGTCGCCGGCCGACGTATCCTGCTGGTCGACGACGTGCTGACGACGGGTGCTACCGTCGGCGAGTGCGCGCGCGTGCTCAAGGCTGCCGGCGCCGCGTCCGTCGACGTGCTGACGCTCGCCCGCGTCGACGGGCCTGGCGCGTGAGTCCGGCGCCTGAGTATCGGCTCCCGGGCCTGTCGCAAATGTGAGTGGCATTCGTGCAATGGGAGACCTAGATAAGTCCGGTTCGGGAACGACACGGGACGGACTTGCAAATGGCGCGGGTCGAAATTTATACCGGAATGTTCTGCGGCTACTGCGCGGCTGCCAAGCGGTTGCTGCAGCAGAAGGGCGTCGCCTTCGAGGAGACCGACGTGTCGGCGACGCCGGGCGCGCGCGAGACCATGATCGAGCGCGCCCAGGGCGGCCGCACGGTGCCGCAGATCTTCATCGACGGCGAGCATATCGGCGGCTGCGACGATCTCTATGACCTCGACTCCGCCGGCAAGCTCGACGCCAAGCTCGGGCTGGCCTGAGCGGTTTTCCGGCTCGTTTTGGGATTACAGCGGCGCGGGGCCGGGATTACAGCGGCACGGGGCCGTCGCCGCGCACCGCGCAGATGCGCTGCACCACTGCCGGACGCGGCGTGTCGATGACGCCGTGCTCGTAGGCGACGACGTGCAAGCTGCCCCGGACCGCGTCGAGCAGTTCGCCGGGCGCCAGCAGGAAGTCGGGGTTGGCCGGCCGGCCGAACGCCGCATTGCCGCGCGCGAAGGTTTCGTAGAGCAGGACGCCACCTTCGGCGACGGCGGCGACGATCGCCGGCAGCAGCGGCCGCCACAGGTAATTGGCGACAATGACGGCGGCAAAGCGGCGCCCGCCGAGCGGCCAGCCGCCGCCAGCGGTCGGCGCAGCCTCGAGATCGGCTTCGATAATCTCCAGTCCCGGTGCGTCGGCGATGTCGGCGAGCCCCGTAACGTCGCGGTCGACCGCGGTGACGGCGAGGCCGCGCGCCAGCAGCCAGCGGACGTG
>JBBDMC010000117.1:4115-5424 GCA_040878485.1 Bauldia sp.
TGGCGGCCCGAGCCGCAGGCGAGGTCGAGCGCCGGGCCGGCGATATGCGGCGCGAAGCGTTCGATCCAGGGCGCGGGCGCGGCAGGGGCGGCGCGCGGCGCCATGCGATCGCTCCGGTTCATATTGAATTCGTCCGCAATATCGCCATTTTAACCGGCGCTGAAGAGTATTCGTTGTAAATGTGCCGCCTTGGCGGATTTCGGGATTAGTGCCGCATGATCAGCTTTAACCTGACCTGTTCGAAAGGTCACGAATTCGAGGGCTGGTTCCGGAACTCGGCGAATTTCGACGACCAGATCGAGCGTCATCTCGTCGAGTGCCCGGACTGCGGCGATACCGACGTCGAAAAGGGCCCGATGGCGCCTTCCGTCGGCGCCAAGAGCGCGACGATCGCGACCCGCTCGGAGAAGGCCGCGGCGCTGCGCAAGATGCGCAAGCTGATGGCCGAGGTGCGCGATCATGTCGAAACGAATTTCGACAATGTCGGCACCCGGTTTCCCGAGGAAGCGCGCAAGATCTTCTACGGCGAGGCCGAGGACCGGCCGATCTACGGCGACGCCACCGAGGACGAGGCGAGGACTCTCGCCGAGGAAGGCGTGCCGGTCGCCCGCCTGCCCTGGCCGAAGAAGAAAACCGAGAACTGAAACCGCCCTTCCTCATCCTGAGCCTGTCGAAGGATGAGGGCGGCGCCGAACCGAAACGCCGTGCGATCCTCGCCCTTCGACAGGCTCAGGACGAGGAAATTACCCGTCGACGGTGCGGCAGTCGCCACGCCTCAGCGGCGCTGGAACTCGAAGACGCCGTCGCGCCGGCGGTCGCGGTCGAGTTCGTCGCGCGACACCAGCAGGTTGAGGTGCGCCAGCGCTTCCGAGACGGCGAGGCTGGTCTGCAGGCTGTCGAGGTCGGGCCGGAACAGGCTGCGCGTCACTTCCATCACGGTGCGCGGCTCGGCGCAGCAGTCCCACGCCGCGGCGAGCCGGTCGTCGTGATGGTGCGCCAGTTCGTCGAGCCGGCGATGCAGGCCGGTGAAGGGCAGCTTGTGCGACGGCAGCACGGTGGCGCTGTCGGGCAGGGCGGCGCGGAACTTCACGATGGTGTCGAGGAAGTCGGCGAGCGGATTTTCTTCCGGATGGCCGGGATGGACCGAGACGTTCGGCGAGATTTTCGGCAGCACCTGGTCGCCGGCGATCAGCGTGTCGGTTTCGGCGCAGTAGAGCGACGCGTGTTCGGGCGCATGGCCGCGGCCGATCAGCACGCGCCAGTCGAGACCGCCGATGCGGATGACGGCGCCCTCGCCGATGCGCTGCGT
>JBBDMC010000118.1:0-5406 GCA_040878485.1 Bauldia sp.
CTGCTCCAATTCGTTCCGCTCCGACGATCGCGACACCAACGCGGTCGGCCTCCTGCACGAGGAGCTGCGCCGCGCCAACTCGCTGATCATGCGGGCGGGCGACGCCAACCAGGTGCCGGCCGGCGGCGCGCTGGCGGTCGACCGCGAAGGGTTTTCGGCGGCGATCACGGCGGCGCTCGCCGGCCACCCGCTGGTCACCATCGTCCGCGGCGAAGTGGCGGGTTTGCCGCCCGCCGACTGGGACAGCGTCATCGTCGCCACCGGCCCGCTCACCTCGCCGGCGCTCGCCGCCGCCATCGGCGGCCTCACCGGCGAGGACGCGCTCGCCTTCTTCGACGCCATCGCGCCGATCGTGCATTTCGACTCGATCGACATGGAGGTTGCCTGGTTCCAGTCGCGCTACGACAAGGCGGGGCCCGGCGGCACCGGCGCCGACTACATCAACTGCCCGCTCGACAAGGGCCAATACGACGCCTTCGTCGATGCCCTGGTCGCCGGCGAGCCGCATACGCATAACACCTGGGAAACCATTCCCTACTTCGACGGCTGCCTGCCGATCGAGGTGATGGCCGAACGCGGCCGCCAGACGCCGCGTTACGGGCCGATGAAGCCGGTCGGCCTAACCAACCGCCACCGGCCCGGGGACAAGCCCTACGCCGTCGTCCAACTGCGTCAGGACAACGCGCTGGGCACCCTTTACAACATGGTCGGCTTCCAGACGCGGCTGCGCTACGCAATCCAGGCCGGCATCTTCCGCATGATCCCTGGCCTCGCCAACGCCCAGTTCGCCCGGCTCGGCGGCCTGCACCGCAACACCTTCCTCAATTCGCCGAAACTGCTCGACGCAACGCTCAAACTGAAGGCGATGCCGCGTCTGCGCTTCGCCGGTCAGATCACCGGCTGCGAGGGCTACGTCGAGTCGGCGGCGATGGGGCTTGTCGCCGGCCGCTTCGCCGCCGGCGAACGCCTCGGCGAGGCGGCGCTGCCGCCGCCACCGACGACGGCGTTCGGCGCCCTCCTCCACCACATCACCGGCGGGCATCTATCGGCCGATGAGCCCGGCAAGCGCTCCTTCCAGCCGATGAACGTCAATTTCGGCCTGTTCCCGCCGGTGGCGGCGGCAACGGCGGGTCGACGTCCGTCACGCGCGGACAGAGGCCTCGCCAAGAAGCGCGCGATCACGTCGCGGGCGCTTGCCGATCTCGAAGCGTGGCTTGCCGGGGCCCTCGGCGAGGCGGCCGAATAGGGCCCGCTCTCAGCGCCGCCGCGCCGCCCGCCAGATGATCCACTGTCGCCGCCACCGCGCCAGTTCGAGGGGGCGCGTGAACGGGTCGTAGTCGGCGCGGTCCATGCGGTCGAGATAAGGTCCGACCAGGGCCAGCGGCAGGAACGCCGGCATCACCGCCGGGGCAAGGCGGCCGATGGCGCGTGTGGCCGCGGCCAGATGCCGGCGGGTGACCGATCGCAGATCGGCAAGCAGCGCCGCAAGCTCAGGTGTCAGTCGCCCGGCAAACAGCGACTCGCGGTCGAGCGCGTGGGCGGCAACCAGATCGTCCGGCAGGTAGCATCGCCGGCGCGCCGAATGAAGCGGCAGCGCGCGCATGACGGCCGGCAGCGTGTGTGCCACGCCGCCGTAGCCCGCGGCCTCGGCGCTGTCGGGATCACGCCCGTCGGCCAGAACCGTGGCGGCCAGATGCATGAGCGACGACGCGATCTCGCCGGCATAGCCTTCGAGGTCCCTGAGGCTGGGCATCGGATCGTCGTGAAGATCGAAGGTGCGCGCATCGAGCAGCATCTCGAAGGCCGCCAGCGGCAGAGTGAACGCGCGCATGCCCTCGATCAGCGCCGCGGCGATCGGGTGACCGTCGCCGCCGGCCCGGGCGAGCGCGTCGCGCCACCACTGCAGGCGGATTTCGCCGAGAGCCGGGTCGGCGACCACGTCGCCCACCCGCGCGACGTCGGCGCCGAACGCGTACAGGGCGAACAGGTGCTTGCGCGCCGATTCCGGCGCGAACAACGCGGCGATGTAGCGGTCGCGGTCGCGCCGGCGGACAATATCGGCGCAGTGAGCGTATGGGTCCATGGGTTCGATATGGACCGCCGCGGCGGTCAGTCGACGGCGATGAGCGCGGCGGCGACCGCCCGCTCCTCGGCAAGCAGCACGTTGAAGGTGCGCACGGCCGCGCCGGTCGACATCGCCTCGGCGACGATCCCCTCGGCGCGACAGCGTTGGCGAACCTGTTGGCCAAGCGGCGCGATCTCGCGGCCGGTTCCGACCAGCAGGATGCCGTTGGCGCCGGCCTCGGCGAAAACCCCGGCAAGGCTGGCCTCGTCGATCGCGTCCGGCGCCGGCGCCGCCCAGCCGTGAATGCCGCTCGGCAGGCACATCAGCCCGCCGCGGTGCGACATGCCGGCGAAGCGGAAGCCGCCGTTGCCGTAAGCCTCGATCGGCGCGCGGCCGGGATAGTGGGCGGAGCGGATGACGAGGCCGGCGGCGACCATCACCTCAAGCCCTGCCGGCGGCACCGGCGGTCGTGGCCTCGTCGGCGGCCGCCTGGCCGGGGCGCAGTTTGAAGTAGATCAGCAGCGGAGCGGCGATGTAGATCGACGAATAGGTGCCGATGACGACGCCGAAAATCATCGCGGCGACGAACGAGCGGATGACTTCGCCGCCGAAGAAGAACAGCGCCAGTAGGGCGAGCACCGTGGTCAGCGACGTCTGGGTGGTTCGCGAAAGGGTCTCGTTGACCGAACGGTCGAGCAGTTCGACCAGCGACATCTTCTTGTATTTGCGCAGGTTCTCGCGGATGCGGTCGTAAACGACAACAGTGTCGTTGAGCGAATAGCCGACGATGGTGAGGATCGCCGCGATGCTGGACAGGTTGAAGTCGAGCTGGGCGACGACGAAGAAGCCGAGCGTCATCAGCACGTCGTGGCTGGTGGCGATGATGGCGCCGATGGCGAACTGCCATTCGAAGCGGAACCAGATATAGGCGAGAATGGCGAGCAGCGTCACCACCAGCGCGATCGTGCCGTTCCTGGCAAGTTCGCCCGAAACGCGCGGGCCGACGGTCTCGACGCGGCGGAATTCGACGGTATCGGCGAACGCTTCCCGCACCCTGGTGAGCGCCGCCTGCTGCGCCGCGGCGCCGCCTTCCTGCTGCTGGAAGCGGATCAGAACACTGGTCCCGGTGATGGGGTCGGAGACTTCGGTCACCTGAACGTCGCCGAGATTGAGGCCGCCGAGAGTCGCGCGGATGGCGCCGAGATCGTGGGTCGCCGCCACCGGCTTGATTTCGATCAGCGAGCCGCCGCGGAAGTCGATGCCGTACTGGGGGCCGATGGTGAAGAACAGCACCAGCGACAGAACCGAGAGAACCGTGGACGCCGGAAAATTGAACCGGCGCAGCCACATGAAGCGGATGTTGGTATGATCCGGGATAAGGCGGAACTTGCGCATGGGATTTTGGGCCTCGCCGTTGTTCTAGATCGGGATCAGCTTGGGCCGGCGCGCGGCGACCCACAGCGCGATGACCATGCGGGTGAAGGTGATGGCGGTGAACATCGTGGTGCCGATGCCGAACATGTAGGTGATGGCAAAGCCGCGGATCGGCCCGGACCCCAGGAAGAACAGCACCACCGCGGCGATCAGGGTGGTGATGTTGGCGTCGATGATGGTGCCGAGGGCGCGCTTGAAACCGATATCGATCGCCGCGATCGCCGTGCGGCCCTGTTTGAATTCCTCGCGGACGCGCTCGTAGATCAGCACGTTGGAATCGACCGCCATGCCGATGGTGAGCACGATGCCGGCGATGCCCGGCAGCGTCAGCGTCGCGCCGAGCTGGGTGAGGATGGCGACGATGATGGTGACATTGACGATCACGGCGACATTGGCGATCAGGCCGAAGAAGCCGTAAGCGGCGAGCATGAACAACGCCACGGCGATGGTGCCGATCACCGCCGCGATCTTGCCGGCCTCGATCGAATCGGCGCCCAGCCCCGGCCCGACCGAGCGCTCCTCGATGATGGTCAGCTTGGCGGGCAGCGAACCGGCTCTGAGCAGGATGGCGAGGTCGTTGGCGCTCTCGACGGTGAAGCTGCCGCTGATCTGGCCGGAGCCGCCGCGGATCGGCTCGCGGATCACCGGCGCCGAAATGACCTCATCGTCGAGGACGATCGCGAACAGGCGGCCGACGTTGGCGGAGGTAACGTCGCCGAACTTGCGCGCGCCCGAGGTCGTCAGGCGGAAGTTGACCACCGGCTGGCTGGTCTGCTGGTCGAACCCGGTCTGCGCGTCGACCAGGTCTTCGCCGGTCATCAGAGGCACATCGGCAACCTCGAAGATCGACGACGGGTCGTCGACGAGGGGAAAGCGGACGGTGCCGGTCTGCGGCGGCGTTTGCTGCGCCTGCTGGTCGTTCATCTGGCCTTCGACCAGATGGAAGGTCAGCTGGGCGGTCTGGCCGACCAGCGCCTTCAGTCGTTCCGGGTCGCCGAGGCCGGGCGCTTCGACCAGGATGCGATCCTCGCCCTGGCGCTGGATGCTGGGCTCGGTGGTGCCAAGCTCGTTGATGCGCCGGTTGATCACCTCGATCGACTGGGCGACGATGCCACGCACGCGCTCCGACAGTCCGGCGTCGGAGTAGGTCAGCCGCGCGAGGCCGTCGTCGTTGACGGTCGCATCGAACTCGCGGACGCCGCCGGTGCCGGCAAGCAGATTGGCGTTCAGCGGATTGCGCAACGGTTCCAGGCGCTGGCGCACGTCGGCGAGGCGGTCAAGGTCGCGAACGCGGAACTGCACGCCCTGGCCCTGGATGCCGAGGCCGGTATAGCCGATGCGCGGGCTCTCCAGCATCGCGGTGCGCACCTCGCTGACCAGCGCGCGCAGGCGTTTCTCGACGTAGTCGGTGCGGTCGACCTCGTAGAGGAGATAGGCGCCGCCCTGCAGGTCAAGCCCGAGGACCACCTGCTTGCGCGGCAGCCACCCCGGCCATTCGGCCACCGTCGCCGCCGGGAAGAAGTTGGGTATGGTGACGACGACCGCCGCCAGCACGGCGAGCAGGATCAGGGTGATCTTCCAGCGGGCGATCTGAAGCATGGATGCGGGGGCCGGACGGGCGCGTCGGCGCCAGCGCTCAGCCGGTCTCCTTCACCGGTTCGCCCTTGGCGCGGACCTCGGCGACCATGCCGCGCACGATCCTCACCCGGATGCCCTCGGCAAGCTCGACCTGAAGCTCGTTCTCGTCGACCTTGGCGACCTTGCCGATCAGCCCGCCGTTGGTGACGACAGTGTCGCCGCGGCGGAGATTGGCGACCATCTCGCGGTGGCGGCGGGCCTTCTGCTGCTGGGGCCGCAGGATCAGGAAATACATGATCACGAAGATCAGGATGATCGGCATGAACTGG
>JBBDMC010000119.1:0-5371 GCA_040878485.1 Bauldia sp.
GAAGCTCGTGACGCCGCGCGCGCGCAGCTCCTCCGCCGTCTTCGGCCCGATGCCCTTGATGCGTGTCAGATCGTCCATCGCCGTCTCCGTCCTCGAAAGCTGGTAGCGGGGGCCGGGTTCGAACCGGCGACCTGCTGGTTATGAGCCAGCCGAGCTACCGCTGCTCCACCCCGCGGTTGATCCGTTCAGGCGTCAGGCCAGCCCGACTATGCCAGCCAGGGAACGACGAGCAGCTCGGCGGTGCCCTTCCACTCGTTGGTCTCGCCGCCCGAGGCATACTCGGAGTTGAGGATCTTGCGGCCCGCGCTCTCCAGCGACGGCGGCACGACGAGCAGGTTGGGCATGATGCCCAGCGGCCGGCCGTAATCGCCCTTCATGCCCGCCAGGGCGGCGCGCGCCGTGGCGTAGTTGGCGGCGCTCAGCGTCTGCTTGGAGCCCCAGGCGAACTGCCAGAAGCCGAAGCCCACGTTGCCGCGGGCGTCCGCGCCGTAGACGAACTCCTTGTTGGTGAAGACGTTGTCGTCGGTCAGCTGGTCCTTGGCGACGAACTGGAAATCGCGGCGCTTCTGCAGGATCACCGGCTTCAGCACGCGGCTGGCGTCGATGAGGAACCACGGCGTGCCCGCGCCGCCGTCGGTGTTGGCCACCGAGATCTCCGCGCCGTTCTCGTCCAGCACCGGGTGGTCGGTGTCGAAATAGTTCTGCCCGTCATAGGCGAGCTCGGTGAAGCCGTTCTTCAGGTGAGCGAACGCGAGCTGGTCCCAGTGCGCGCCGGTCGACTGGCCCATCTCGGTAAACATCGGCGTGTAGATGCCGAGGTTGTCCGTCTCGATGTCGTCGCGGTCGACGCCGATGGTCAGCTCCCACGGCTTCTCCTTGATGGCATAGTCGTGCTGCTGCAGGTTCTGCACGGCGCGCGGCCCGATCCATTCGCGGACATTGGGGATCTTGCCGAGCCAGCCGTACTTCTGTTCCTTGGCGGACGACGGCACGACGGTGGCGATGCGGGTGTGCATCGTGGAGGCCATCGCCAGCCCGCCCTGGAAGCTGGTCGAGAAGCCGACGCGGAGGGCGTCGAGGTTGGCGGCATTGACGAGCATGGGTGAGTTTCCTTTTTAAGCTTCGCCGGCTGCGGCTCAGGCGAAGGTGATGGCGTTGGAGGCGACCGTGCGGCCGTCCGGCATGACCAGGATCAGGTACCAGGTGTCGGCACCGGCCTCCTCGATGTTGAGGTCGATGTCGCCGTCGGCCTCGGAGACCAGCTGGAAGGCCTTGTCGGCGACCAGCGGAATGGCGAGGCCGTCGGTGCCGATCGCCACCCCGGCCGACGGCGCGGTGCCGGCGACCGAGTCGCCGTTGGCGTCGTCGGAGAGATAGGCGAACACCGAGCCGCGCACCGCCAGGTCCGCGTCGTCCGAGTCCGTGAGCTGGATGGCGACGTTGATGACGTCGCCGACCGCAGCGCCGACCACGATGGTGGGCGTGCCGAGCTTCTCGTATGTGCCGAGGTTGCTGCGGGCCGTCGCCGCGGTGCCGACGTCGGAGAGGTTGTTGGCGGCGAGCAGCGCACCGCCGGGGGCGAGCAGCGGACCGTAGCCCATGAACACGCCGACGCCCTGGTCATCGACGCTGACGATCAGCCCGGCCGGCGACTTTCCGCTCGCGGTCTTGGCCACCGTCTGGTCGTCGACGATGTAGCAGGTATCGCCGATCTCGGCCTTGGTGATCTCGTCGGCGTCGGCGGAATTGGCGAACTTGAAGGCGCCGCGGCGCACCTTGACCGAGATGTCGCCGTTGGCACCGGCGGAATTGTCGGCCTGGTGCTCGGCCCGGCCGGCGGCGACGAGGCCGGTGGCGGTGACGGCGGGCTTGGCCCAGCCGGAGGCGTCGAGCACCACCATCGAGCCGGCGAAGATCTTGGTGGAGGCGAGGACGGGATACTCGTCCACGTCGCCGTCCAGGCGTGCCGTGTTCCGGTCAGCAGTCAGAGCGGGCATCAGGCGTTCTCCTCGGCGTTGGCGGCCTCGGCCGCGAGGGTTTTGGCGTAGGCTTGCGCGTCGATCCCGAGGAGCTTGGCGGCGGTGCGGTGCTCGGCGTGGAGCGAGACGTTGCCGTCCTTGTCCTTGGCCGGCGGGGCGATCGTCGCGCCGGAGTGGCCGAGGATCGGGAATGCGCCGATCTCCTTCTCGACCCGCGCCGGGTCGGCGGCGTGCATGGCGATGTAGTGGTCGCGCAGCGGCTTGACGCCGACGCGGCCCTTGGCGATCTCGCCGTCGACGAAGGCGGTGGCCTTGTCGGTGGCGCCGGCGGTGCGCAGCTCGTTGAGCTGGGTGGTGACGGTGGCGAGCTCCGCCTGCAGGGCGGTGATGGCCTCCCCATCCTTAGCATTGCCCTTGCCCCCGCCCTTGCCGGCATCGGCGCCGGCGGTCGCCAGCGTCGTCACCGCCTGGAGCACGGCCGCCTGGTCGGCGTCATCGGCCAGCCCGGCGGCCTTGGCGATCGGCGCGAGCGCCGACTGCAGCGACGTCGAGCCCTTGAGTTCCGTGACGGCGTTGAGCGCCGTCGCCTCGTCGGCGTCGTCGGCAAGCCCGAGGGCCTCCCGCAGCTTCGCAAGCAGGTCCATGTCGGACTCCTCTGAATGAAGCGCGGTGAGCCCGCGCAGGTTTGGATGCTGGACCAGCGAGGCACCGCGCAGGGCGATGACCTGGCCGCCCTTGCGGTGCACGATCACCGGCGAGATATGCCGGTAGGCGCGGTCGGCGATGAGCTGGCGGCCGGCCTCGGTCCATTCGACCCGGCCCCAGATGCCGTCATCCCTGGCCTGCAGCTCGACGATCCAGCCGCGCGCCGGCGACGGCAGCCCCTTGGGCGCGGCCAGATAGGTCGCGTGGTTCTCGTCGATCTCCAGCCGGTTGCCGGCCTGGAGGCTGGCGTTGACGAGCGCCGCGGCGTCCTCGACCCGGTAGGGTCCGCGGCCGTCGACGGTCACGACGTCGCCCGCCGGCAGCAGGTGGATCCACTCGGGCGCAGCCTGCCCCGGACCTGATCCGGGGTCGGGCAGCACAACGGCCTGGCACAAGGCGGTCCGGTCGGTCGCCGGCACGGCCGCGGCATGCAGGGCCACATGGAGGGCGGGGATTGCGTTGAAGCGCGTCATGTGGGCAATATCGGGATTGCAGGGGCATCCCATACCGGTGACGCGCGTCACCCGGTGTTCATGCCCGGGGCAGAAGCCCTCTTGGCGTAAGGCCCGGTTCCCAGCCGGGCCTTTTGCGTGATCTTGCAGGGGACACGGTGGGAGCGAGATACATGAGCGGCAAATACGTGATGTCCATCTCGCGGATGACGGTCGACAAGCTCGGCGTGAAACTCTACGACCGCGTCTCCGCAGTGATCGCCGAGCTGATCGCCAACGGCTACGACGCCGACGCGACGGAGGTTACCATTGAGGCACCGATGGGAACTTACTTGGCCTCGCTCTCTGGCGGGCAGGTCAACGATGCCGGTTACACCATCAAAGTCACCGACAACGGATGCGGGATGCCGCCCAACGTTGTGAATGCATTCTACCTGAAGGTCGGCGCCGAGCGACGAAAGGACCCCGCGCGCGGCGATCGGAGCAAGAAGTTCAACCGACGCGTAATGGGTCGCAAAGGCGTCGGCAAACTGGCTCCTTTTGGCATCTGCAACAGCATAGAGGTCATCTCGTCGGGAGGGGACCTGACCGACGGCGTCGATGAGCACGGCAAACCCGCCCGAGGTTACGACACCGCCCACTTCACCATGCGCAGGAGCGACATCCTTTCGGACAAGGACGAGGATTACGAGCCGCCGGCAGGCCCTCTCGATGGTACCGTTCAGGCAACCGCCGGCTCTAAGTTTATTATGACCGACTTCATCCGGAGGTTTGTTCCGGAGATGCCGTCCTTTTCTCGGCAGTTGGCCCAGCGGTTCGGGATGGCAACGGCAGACTGGTCAATCCGTTTGGTGGACACCAACTTGGCTGCCGGGACGAATAAGCGTGAGAAAGTGGTGGGCGATTTCAACATCGACACCATGCCCAACACGAAGATTGTCCTCAGCGGCCCCACGACAGAGGCTGTTGAGTTCACGGAACGTGCAAAATTCAGAGCTGTCGGCGAGGATGGTCAACCCGTACCGGGAACTGAGGCGGGCTTCGTGCACACCGACGGTCGCTTCTATCCGGTAGTGGGGTGGGTCGCCTATGCCAAGGAATCATATCGAGATGAGCTGATGGCAGGCATTCGGATCTACTGTCGGGGAAAGATTGCCGCCCAAACCGCTCTGTTTAACCGAAGGTCAGGTTTCACGGGTGAGCACAACATCCGCAGTTATCTGGTCGGTGAGCTTCACGCCGATTGGCTGGATGAAGGGGAAGACCTGATTCAGACGGATCGGCGGGATATCCTCTGGTCTGACGACCTGGGTCAAGAGTTCGAACATTGGGGCCAGCGCATTGTCGAGTTGCTCGGCACAAAGTCGAGGGAGCCGCTTAAGAAGAAGGTCTGGGAGGAGTTCCTTGAGACTGGAGATGTGATCAACCGCGTCGAGAGCGCCTACCCCGGAGAACGATGGAAATCAGTCCGCGATACGACGATGAGGATCGCAAAATTGATGGGCGAGCGTCTGCGACCGGGGGAGGCCAAGGACCACGAGCACGTCGATTCTCTCGTCCAACTTAGCCTGATGCTCGGGCCCCATGTCCAACTGGACGAAGCACTGAAGAATGCCGCCAGCCACGATGCGGCGCCAATAGCGGTCATGGCCACGATCCTACGGACGGCGAGAATCGCAGAACTGTCCTCCTATGGCATGATTGCCGAGAAGCGCGTCCAGGTGATCGAGCGGATCATCGGACTTAAGGACGATGGCGACACGTTGGAGCAGGCGTTGCAGGACTCCCTTGACGAGGCTCCGTGGCTCATCAACCCGTTGTGGTCACCGATCACAGCGAACATGAGCCTCGCTACCGTCAAATCGGAGTTCGAGAAATTCTACAAGCAGCAGACAGGGCAGGATATTCAGCTCAGCGGGTTCGATGAGAAGGCAAAGGGCAAGCGTCCGGATTTTGTCCTCTCAGCGGACGACTTCGGGCTTCAGATCATTGAGATCAAGAGACCAAAACATAAGTTGGGGAATGACGAGTGGGACAGGATCCAAACGTATATCGAACAAATGCAAGCTTTTCTGGACCTGCCCGGCCACGCAGAATTCAAGCAGATCTACAAGAGCTTCACCGTGACGGTGGTTTGCGACCAGATCGGCCTGACCGGGGCGCGAGCCACCGCTTTCGAGGCGTTTAAGGCTCAGCGCATCGTCGAGCACATCACCTGGACCGGTTTCCTTCGGC
>JBBDMC010000120.1:0-5361 GCA_040878485.1 Bauldia sp.
GACGCCCGCCACCCCGTTTTCGCCGAAGCGCGTCAGCGCCAAGGCGGACCGGGGGCACATCAGGAGGAGCACCACCATACCCCGGAGCGGGACCGCTCGCGGGAACGGACACCCGCGCCTGTCATCCTACGGCGAGCGCAGCGAGACCGGAGGACCGGGTGGATCAGGCGAGCAAACCTATCGTTGGCATCGTGCGGCTACGAACGGTCCCCCGGTCAAGCCGGGGGATGACGGTGGGTGGAGGCGATCCCAGACCCAGCGTCTCCTTTCTCCCTCCTCCCCCCTTTGCGGGGAGGTAGGGAGCAGATGGACCGCTCGCGGGAACGAAGGAGCATGCGCATGAAGCCACGTCGGGACGATGCCGCCGACCGCTGGGCCAAGGCAAACCCTCCCACCCGCGAGGAGATCGACCGCGACCTTGCGCGCAAGGTCGCCGCCTGGGCACGGAGTTGGGAGAGGTGCCCGCTGGCCGGCTGCCGCCGCAACAAGCGGTGCCTCAAGCAAGGACATTGCCGCACCTACTTCGACAGGCCGATGACCGAGGAAGAGCGGCTCTTCATCCGCGAGCAGATCGACAAGCTCGTCGCCAACGATGCGTCGTCCGATTGACGGCGCCTCGTCGACCCGCGAACGCCGGCCGAAACGGACCGCCCGATCGGCGACCTGTCCGACTGACAGGACTCCGGCCCTTCCAGGGTCGCGCCGAGACCTCGAGCCGTCAGGCGGCCGGTCCCCCGACCACCGTCGGGGTCAGGCCGTTCCAGCGCAGGCCGCTGGCGACGATGCAGGCGAGGCCGGCCTTGGTCGTCAACAGGATGGTCCAGGTGCCGCCGCCGGAGACGAAGACTTCGACCAGATGGCCGGAGCTCGAGAGCCCCATGGACTGGCGCTCTTCCTTGTATTGCTCAGCGAGCGCGCCGACGATCGTTTCGTGCGCGCCGCAGACCAGCGGCTCCGCCGCTACCGGCGCGGTCAACCCGCCGAGCACGGCGGCTACGAGGCAAGGCTTCACCAGGTTCAGCATCGCGATCACTCCGTCGGGACGCCCGAGTGGAGCAACCGCAGAGGGCGCGGTCGGGTCCTCAGGCGCCGCTGTGATTTGCGGCGTCATCCGCCATGGACTGTCCTCCCGCCTTCCACGCCTGGAACGACACGCAACGGCCCAATCATCGCACGGTGTTTATGAACCGTTTGTTAACCATGCCGAGCCGGTCCGAAGCCGGGGCAGGTTCAGGCGCCGAAAAGATGGAGGATGACGTCGCGCCGGTGCGGGGCCCGGCGATGCTCGAAGAGGTAGATCCCTTGCCAGGTGCCGAGCGCCATCCGCCCACTCTCGACCGGGATGGCAAGCTGGGTCTGGGTGAGCGCCGCGCGGATGTGGGCGGGCATGTCGTCGGGACCCTCGATCATGTGCGCGTAGCCCGAGGACTCCGGCGCGATCCGCTCGAAATAGGCCTCGAGGTCGGCGCGCACGTCGGGGTCGGCGTTCTCCTGGACGATCAGCGAGGCCGAGGTGTGGCGACAGTAGACGGTGAGCAGGCCGGTCTGGATGCCCTGCCCGGCCAGCCAGCTGGCGATCGGCCGGGTGATCTCGGTCAGCCCCTTGCCGGTGGTTTCGACCGTGATGTGGTGAAGCGCCTGGCGCATCGTGCCCTGTTGGCTCTGGTTAGGCCTTGCCACCATAGCCCGGGACGGAGGCGCCTTGCCAATGGGTCTTTACCGCGTTGCCACACATATGGCAAAATTGCGATGCGATGCACTAAGCGCAGGTCCGGTATGCGGATTTTTGCCTGCACAGGCATCGTGTACGTGCCTAGATTCGGTGAGCGCGGACGGACTCACCGCCGGCCGCATTTGGAACCAAAAGGCGCGATTCATGACCAACAGGCTGTTCACCACCATCCGCACGTGGCGGAAGTACCGGGAGACCTACGACGAGTTGATGCGGCTGACCGACCGCGACCTCGCCGACCTCGGTATCCGTCGCACCGATATCCAGCGGATCGCTCGCCAGAGCGCATCGCTTTAACGAATTCGCGCCGGGGAACCTCCCCGGGCGATGGGGGCTGGCGACGTCCTCCCACGTCCCCGGCTCCCCTAGAGAAACGCCCGCCCCCTCCTCCCAGGCGGGCGTTTTTCGTTGGCGGGAATCGTTGAAGCCGGCGGGCGGGCCGATTAGTTTCGACGCCGTGATGAGACCGAGCCACGTCATCGGCGGCGGACTCGCCGGCTGCGAGGCGGCCTGGCAGGCGGTGCGACAGGGTGTTCCGGCGGTCGTCCACGAGATGCGGCCGCTGCGGACAACCGAGGCCCACAAGACCGACGGCCTGGCCGAACTCGTCTGCTCCAATTCGTTCCGCTCCGACGCGTGGCAGACCAACGCGGTCGGCCTCCTCCACGAGGAACTCCGCCGCGCCGGCTCGCTGATCATGCGGGCGGCCGACACTTGCCAGGTACCGGCCGGCGGGGCGCTGGCCGTCGACCGCGACGCCTTCTCCGCTGCCGTCACCGCGGCGCTGACGACCCATCCGCTGGTCACCATCGAGCGCGGCGAGGTCGCCGGGCTGCCGCCGGCCGGGTGGGACAGCGTCATCGTCGCCACCGGCCCCCTCACCTCGCCGCCGCTTGCCGCGGCGATCGCCGAACTCACCGGCGAGGAGGCCCTCGCCTTCTTCGACGCCATCGCCCCGATCGTCCACTTCGATTCGATCGACATGGACATCGCCTGGTTCCAGTCGCGCTACGACAAGGCGGGTCCGGCCGGGAGCGGCGCCGACTATATCAACTGTCCGCTCGACCGGGCCGGGTACGAGGCCTTCGTCGACGCGCTTCTCGGCGGCGAGCCGCACCGGCACCACGACTGGGAAAACATCCCCTACTTCGATGGCTGCCTGCCGATCGAGGTCATGGCCGAGCGCGGGCGGGAGACGCTGCGCCACGGGCCGATGAAGCCGGTCGGCCTCACCAACCACCACACGCCGCACGCCAAGCCCTACGCGGTCGTCCAGCTCCGCCAGGACAATGCGCTCGGCACGCTCTACAACATGGTCGGCTTCCAGACGCGCCTGCGCTATGCCATCCAGGCCGAAGTCTTGCGGATGATCCCGGGCCTCAAGGACGCCGAGTTCGCCCGCCTTGGCGGCCTTCATCGCAACACGTTTCTCAACTCGCCGAAGCTCCTCGATGGAACGCTGCGGCTGAAGGCCGAGCCGCGCCTGCGCTTTGCCGGGCAGATCACCGGCTGCGAGGGCTACGTCGAATCGGCGGCGATCGGACTGCTCGCCGGCCGTTTCGCCGCCGCCGAGCGCCTTGGCGCGGCGGCGGTCCCACCGCCGTCGACGACGGCGTTCGGCGCCCTCCTCGGCCACATCACCGGCGGACACCTCGCCGCCGACGAGCCGGGCCGGCGTTCGTTCCAGCCGATGAACGTCAACTACGGCCTGTTTCCGCCGATCGGCGAGGGGCCAGGGCCCGGCGGCAAGCGATCTCACGCCGACCGGGGCCTCGCCAAGAAGCAGGCGATTGCGGCGCGCGCCCTCGCCGATCTCGAGCGATGGCTCGGCAGGGAGCCGCCCCTCGCGGCCGAGTAAGGACGAGCTAGAAGCGGCGCGCGGCGCGCCAGATGATCCACTGACGCCTGAGCGGCGCCAGCTCAACCCGGCGCGACAGCGGCTCGTAATCCGCCCGATCCATGCGGTCGAGGTAGGGCCCAATGACGGCAAGCGGCAGGAACGCGAGCCTCACCGCCCGCGGGAGTCCGGCGATAGCCCGTTCCGCCTCTCGCAAGTGCGCCCGCGCGATCGACCTCAGCTCGGCGAGGAGCGCGGTCAGTTCCGGGGTCGTCCGCCGGGCGCGCAGCGTCTCGCGGTCGAGCCCATGGGCGGCGACCATGTCGGCCGGCAGATAGCATTGCCCGCGCGCCGAATGGAGCGGCAACGCCCGCAGGATCGCCGCCATGGCGAATGCGACGCCGCCGTGGCCAGCGGCCGCGGCGCTCGCCGGATCGCGCCCGTCGGCGAGAACGATCGCTGCCAGCTGCAGCAGCGATGACACCGTGTCGCCGGCATAGCCTTCGAGGTCGCGAAGGCTCGGCATCGGGTCGTCATAGAGATCGAAGGTCCGCGCATCGAGCATCATCTCGATGGCCGCCGGCGGCAAGGCAAACGTGCGCATCGTCTCGATCAGCGCCCTGGCAACCGGATGACCGGCGCCGTCGCTCGTGGCCACTGCGTCGCGCCACCATTGCAGGCGGATGTCGCCGAGACCGGGCTCGCTGACGACATCGCGCAGGCGCGCCAGCTCGGCGTCGAAGGCGTGCAACGCGAACAGGTGTCGGCGCGCCGGCTGCGGTACGAACAGGTCGGCGAGGTAGCGATCGCGGTCGCGCTGGCGGACGGTATCGGCACAGTGGGCGTAGACGTCCATGAGCCGGATATGGATCGCCCGGGCTGTCAGTCGACCGCGACCAGGGCCGCGGCGACGGCGCGATCCTCGGCGAGGAGGACATTGAAGGTGCGGACCGCCGCTCCGGTGGCCATCGCCTCGACGACGATTCCTTCGGCGCGGCAGCGCCGGCGGATCGGCTCGCCGAGGGGAGCGAGCTGGCGCCCGGCGCCGACGAGAAGGACCTCGATGTCGGCCGCCTCGGCGAAAACCCGGGCCAAGTCGACGGCGTCGAGATCGGCCGGCGCGGCCGGCGCCCAGCCATAGATGCCGCTCGGCAGGCACAACAGGCTGCCGCGATGCGACATGCCGGCGAAGCGGAAGCCGCCGTTGCCGTAGGCGTCGATCGGCGCCCGGCGGGGATAGTGGGGGGCGCCGGCGTTGACCGCCGCCGGGGTCAACCGGCTCACGCCTTGCCCGCCGCTTCGGCAGTCTCCGGCCGCGGGCGGATGTTGAAATAGATGAGGATCGGACCGCCGATGAAGATCGACGAGGCGGTGGCGACGAAAATGCCCCAGATCATGGCGGCGGTGAACGAGCGCACCACCGGGCCGCCGAAGAAGTACAGCGCCAGCAGCGCCAGCTCCAGCGTCAGCGACGTCATGATCGTGCGCGCCAGCGTCTGGTTGGTGGCCAGATCGATGACTTCGCTCACCGGCATCCGCTTGTAGCGCCGCAGGATCTCGCGGATGCGGTCGAAGATGACCACCGTGTCGTTTAGCGAGTAGCCGATGATGGTGAGGATGGCGGCCAGACTCGACAGGTTGAAGTCGATCTGCGTGGCAGCGAAGAAGCCGACGGTCAGGATGGCGTCGTGGACCAGCGTCGCTACCGCGGCGACGCCGAACTGCCACTCGAAGCGGAACCAGATGTAGGCCATGATGCCGACGATGGTGAACAGCACCGCCAGCGTGCCGG
>JBBDMC010000121.1:0-5351 GCA_040878485.1 Bauldia sp.
TCACCGCGTCGGAGCCGGCGGGCTGATCGGCGGTCCCGGCGACGCGCACCCCGACGGCGTAGCCGACGGCTCCCACCGCGATCGTCGCGGCGATGGCGAAGGCAGCTACGATGCGACCGTTCATGTGAGTCTCCGAAGCGGCAGATTAGCTTAGTTCAGCTTCGGGGGGTTATAGGACACGATGTCGTCGGCGCGAAGCCATGCCGGCGAGCCAGTCTTCAATTTTGCTTGCGCGCGGGCCGCTTGTGTCTTGGCTTCCTTGACGTTTCCGTCGGCCAATAACCCCTGGGCGGTCGCCAGTTGCGCCATCGCGATGTTGTCCTGCATGGCATAGGCGCGGGCGAGCGCGCGGAACCCGATCGAGGCGTCGGGGTCGGCCTGCAGCCCGACGGTGAGCACCTTGACGGCCTCGCCGGCGAGCCCCTTGTTGTCGGTCGCGACCAGCGCCTGGCCCAGCATGATCTTGAGCAGTCCCGACTGGGGCGCCAGCGAAACCGCTTTGCGGAGCGGCTCAATCGCCGCCTTGGGATTGCCGGTCTCGAGCAGTGCCTGGCCCTTCAACTCCCAGAAGTACGGGAAGCCCGGATTCTCGGCGATCAGGCCGTCGATCTGCTTCACGGCTGGGGCGAGCTGTCCGAAGCGGTAGGTCGAGATCGCCCGCGCGTAGCGCGCCGGCAGACTTGAGTCGCCGGCCGGATAGCGGGTCAGGACTCGGCCGGCCGGCCAGGTAAACCCGACGAGCTTCGCCCGCACCATCTCGTGGCGGAGTTGCATGGCCGGCGCATCGGTCCTGCCGAAGTACCGGCTCTCCTTGACCAGACCCTCGAGCGCGATGACCCGCTCGCGGGGGAGCGGGTGGCTCTGCAGATAGGGGTCGGCGCGCCGCGACGCGAACAGGTTCTCGTCGGCCAGCCGCTTCATCGTCGCAAGCAGCCCGGCGCCGGATTGGCCGGTGGCGTTCAGGTAGTCGACGGCGACCCGGTCGGCTGCGGATTCCTGGGTGCGCTTGTAGGCGAGCAGGCTGTGCTCGCCGACCGAGAATGCACCCGTCATGATGCCCGATCCGGTTGCCGCCGCATTCGGCGAACCGGCAATGGTGCCAGCGACGGCGGCGCCCATGCCGAGCAGCGAGGCGATGATCATGGCGGTCTTCGTGTCCTCGATGGCCTGGCGGAGATGAGCCAGATCGTCACGCGCCAGGTGGCCGGTTTCGTGGGCCAGCACCCCGATCATTTCGCCGGGGGTCTCGGAATCGATGATCGTGCCGGTGTTGACGAACATCTGTCGGCCGTTGGCGACGAAGGCGTTGAAGCCGTCGCTGGGGATGAGGAAAATCTGGATCGATGGGGAGCGGATGCCGGCCGCCTTGAAGAGCGGCCTGACGTAGTCCTGGAGCAGCGCCTCGGTCTCGGCGTCGCGGACGATGCCCGAACCCTGCTGCGCCTCGGCGATCGGCGGGGCGAACGCGAGGCCGGCGGCGAGCAACCCGGCAAAGGCTCTCGCCGCCGGGGCTTTGCAAGGGAGCCGAGGCCTGCTAGTCACCGCCCTCTGTCGCATCGGTTGCCTCACCGCCATGCCCTGGCTTGCTTCTCGGCGTCGTCCGCAGGTTAGGAACCGCGTTCCAGCCGGTCAATGCGGGTTCGCCCGGCGGCGGCCCCGGATGGCTGGAAATCTTGGCGGGAGCAAGACGGCAAGGCCCGGAATCCGGCAATGAGCGGCAAGGCGCCCATCCCCTCACGGCGCAGCGCCATCGAGCCGTTCATCGTCATGGACGTGATGCGGGCGGCGATCGACCGCGAGCAGGCCGGCGAGCGGGTCATCCACATGGAAGTAGGGCAGCCCGGCGCGCCGGCGCCTGGCGCCGTCGTGGCGGCTGCCGTGGCGGCGTTGGCCGACGGGCGGATCGGCTACACCGAGGCGCTCGGGCTCCGCCGCCTGCGCGCCCGCATCGCGCTCTACTATGGCGAGCAGCACGGCATCGCGGTCCCGGCGGATCGGATCGCCGTGACGACCGGCTCGTCGGCCGGCTTCAATCTCGCCTTTCTCGCCGCGTTCGATCCGGGCGACCGCATCGCGCTCGCCGCGCCCGGCTACCCCGCCTATCGCAACCTGATGAGCGCCCTCGGCCTCGAGGTGGTCGAGATCCCGGTCGACGCCGAGACGCGCTACGCGCTCACCCCGGCGATGATCGAGAAGGCCCACGCCCTGAAACCGCTCAAGGGTGTGCTGATCGCCAGTCCGGCCAATCCGAGCGGAACGCTGATGAGCCCTGAGGCGCTGGCGGCGCTGATCGCGGCGGCGGAGGCACTCAATATCCTGTTCATCTCCGACGAGATCTACCATCGCCTGGTCTACGTCGGCACTGCGGCGACGGCCCTCCAGTTCAGCGACAACGCCATCGTCGTCAACTCGTTCTCCAAGTACTACTGCATGACCGGCTGGCGGATCGGCTGGATGGTGCTGCCCGAGACGCTGGTCAGGCCGGTCGAGCGGATCGCCCAGAACCTCTACATCTCGGCGCCGGATATCTCGCAAAAGGCGGCGATCGCGGCCTTCGACGCGACCGAGGAACTCGAGGCGGTCAAGGCCAGCTACGCCCAGAGCCGCAAGCTCTTGATCGAGCGCCTGCCGGCGATCGGCTTCGCGGGACACCTGCCGGTGGATGGCGCCTTCTACGTCTACGCGCCGGTCAACCGCTTCGCCAACGACTCGGTCGAGTTCTGCCGGCGGATGCTGGTCGAGGCCGGGGTCGCTGCCACCCCGGGACCGGATTTCGACCGCGAGCGCGGCCACGGCTTCGTCCGCTTCTCCTTCGCCGGCACCGAGGCCGACATGGCGGAGGGGATGGATCGGCTCGCCGCCTGGCTCAAGTGAATATGCCTTGCCATGTCACATGCTTGTTGATGGACTTGGGCTGAGGCCGCGCGAGACGAAGGGTGCCCGCCGTGAACAAGGCCATGGTCAGGGTGTTCGAGGCCTTGGAGAACCACCGCTCGGCGATCGACGCGGTGCCGATGCGACGGCGCTTCGCCGACGACCCGGCCCGGTTCGGTCGATTCTCCCTCTCGCTCGGCCATCTGATGCTCGACTATTCCAAGAACCTGATCGACCAGGAGACGATGCGCCTGCTGGTCGATCTCGCTGGCGTAGCCGAGGTCGAGAAGCACCGGGCCCAGATGTTTGCCGGCGAGGCGGTCAACACCAGCGAGAATCGGCCGGCGCTGCACGTGGCGCTGCGCGCCGAGCCGGACGCGGTCTACCGCGTCGCCGGTCGCAACGTGGTCCCCGACGTCCACGCCATGCTCGGCAGAATGGCCGACTTTGCCGACGGCGTCCGCTCGGGCGCCATCGCCGGGGCGGCGGGCCGCTTCACCGACGTGGTCAACATCGGCATCGGCGGCTCCGACTTGGGCCCGGCGATGGCGGTCGGGGCGCTTGCCCCCTACCGCAGCGGCCCGCGTGTCCATTTCGTCTCCAACGTCGACGGCGCCCACATCCGCGATACGCTGGCCGGCCTCGACCCCGCCCGCACTCTCGTCCTCGTCGCCTCCAAGACCTTCACCACCATCGAGACGATGACCAACGCGGCGACGGCGCGCCGCTGGATGGCGGCGGCCGTCGGCAAGGACGGGATCGGGTCCCATTTTGCCGCGATCTCGACGGCGCGCGACAAGGTGGCGGGGTTCGGCATCGGCCGCGAGCGCACCTTCGGCTTCTGGGACTGGGTCGGCGGCCGCACTTCGATCTGGTCGGCGATCGGCCTGCCGCTGATGATCGCCATCGGGCCCTTCGAATTCCGCCGCTTCCTCGCCGGCGGGAGGGTGATGGACGATCACTTCCGCACCGCGCCGCTTGCCGCCAACCTGCCGGTGATCCTGGCGCTCGTCGGCGTCTGGTACCGCAACGTCATGGGCTTCCCGGTCCAGGCGGTGCTGCCCTACGACCAGCGGCTGGCGCGGCTGCCGGCCTATCTCCAGCAGCTCGACATGGAATCGAACGGCAAGCGGGTGCGCACCCTTGGTGCCGCGGTCAGGGGCGCCACCGGCCCGATCGTCTTCGGCGAGCCGGGCACCAACGGTCAGCACGCCTTCTACCAGCTTCTCCACCAGGGCACCGACGTGGTGCCCTGCGATTTCCTGGTCGCTGCCCGCGGCGACGTCGACACGCCGGAGGCGGAGCACCACCACGCGCTGCTTCTGGCCAATTGCCTCGCCCAGAGCGAGGCGCTGATGCGCGGCAAGACGTTGGCCGAGGCGAAAGACGAGTTGAAGGCGGCCGGCATGGCTCAGTCCGAGATCAACCGCCTCGCCCCCCACAAGGTCTTTCCCGGCAACCGGCCGTCCAACACCATCCTCTATCGCCGGCTCGATCCGCAGACGCTCGGCATGGTCATCGCCCTCTACGAGCACAAGGTGTTCGTGCAAGGGGTGATCTGGGGGATCAACTCGTTCGACCAGTGGGGGGTCGAGCTCGGCAAGAGCCTGGCGAACGAGCTGTTGCCGATGGTCGAGAGCGGGGAGAGCGCCGGCGGCCGCGATGCCTCGACCGAAGGGCTGCTGGCGGCAATCAGGCTGTTGCGGGGCGGCTGAGCGGCGGGCCGGTCGGCGCATCGGCCCGGTTGCCATCGCCACTCATATCTGGTCCCATCCGCGGCGGCCTCCCGGCTTGCCGCCGGTCCCCGATCCCAAGTCGCGTTCGCATCAGAGGCGGCCCCGCGGCCGAGAGAGAATGAACAACGTCGCTCCGCTCAAGTTCGGCATGGGCGCGCCGGTGCGCCGCAAGGAGGATAGGGCGCTGGTCACCGGCGCCGGCCGCTTCACCGACGACTACACGCCCGCAGGGACGCTCCGCGCGGTCGTCGTGCGCTCCACGATGGCGCATGCCCGCATCGCGCTGGGCGACCTATCCGCCGCCCGGGCGATGCCCGGCGTCAAGCTGATCATGACCAACGCCGATCTCGCCGGGGTCGGCGGGCTGCCGTGCAAGGGAAAGATCCGCCAGGTCGACGGCACCCATCCCAAGTTTCCGCCGCACCCGCTGCTCGTCGGCGATGTCGTCCGCCGTGTCGGCGACCCGATCGCCTTCATCGTTGCCGACGATGTCGAGAGGGCGCGGGCCGCCGCCGAGGCGATCGAGGTCGAATACGAAGGGCTCGAGGTGGTGGTCGACATGCGGGCGGCGGTCGCCGACGAGGCGCCGCTGGTGTGGCCGCAGTTCGGCACCAACGTCGCCTTCGAGTGCGCCCGCGGCACCAAGCGGGCAACCGAGATCGCCTTCGCCAGGGCGGCGCGCGTCTCGCGGGTCGAGATCGTCAACAACCGCCTGGTCGCCAACTACATGGAGACGCGCGG
>JBBDMC010000122.1:0-5334 GCA_040878485.1 Bauldia sp.
CCGTGGGCGATGCGCCCCAGGGTCTCGATCTCGGCCCACCAGACGCCGCGGTGGCCGAGGCAGATGCGGTCCTTGTTGAGCGGCTCGGGAATGATGACGTGGTCGACGCGCGGCTTGGCGAGGATGCCCTTCTCGGCGAGCCAGGCGACGCCGCCGTAGCCGCCCGACTCTTCGTCGGCGGTGCCGGAAATCTCGATGGCCCCGGGGTAGGCGGGGACGGCGTCGATGAAGGCCTCGACGGCGACGATCGAGGCGGCAAGGCCGCCTTTCATGTCGCAGGCGCCGCGGCCATAGACCTTGCCCTCGGCGACCGTGCCGGCAAAGGGGTCGACGCTCCAGCCGTTGCCGGCGACGACGACGTCGATGTGCGAGTTAAAGTGGACCACCGGTCCGGGCGAGCGGCCCTGGCGGCGGGCAACCACGTTCCAGCGAGGATAGCGGTCGCTGTCGCCGGGCATGCCTTCGGCGCGGAAGAATTCGACGGCGAAGCCGAGCCGGCTGAGACAGGCGGCGATCAGCTCGCAGCAGTCGCGATAGGCCTCGCCCGGCGGATTGACCGTCGGGATGCGGATGAGGTCGCGGGTGAGCGAAACCAGGTGGTCGCGGCGCGCCTCGACGCCGCCGACAATCGCCAGGCCGATCGCCGGCGATGTCGCTGCGGCAGCCGTTGACATGGCGCCTGGTGCGCTTCGATCGTGCAAGCCGTCCACCATCGGGGTTTTGGCCGCTATGGGTTCAGGCTGGTGGGTCGGCGGCGGACTGTCAATCGCCTCGGTCGGCGGTGGCGGGCAGCGCGGCAACGATCGCTGCGACCACGTCGTCGAGCGGTGGCGCGACCGACACGGTGATCGCCGACTCGTCGGGGGCCGGCGGCTCAAGGGTGGCAAGCTGGCTGTCGAGAAGACTCGGCGGCATGAAGTGGCCCCGGCGGGCTCCAATCCGGGGGCCGATCGTCGCCCGGGACCCGCTCAAGTGGATGAAGGTCAGCGGGCGGCCGGCGGCGGATCGGAGACGGTCGCGGTAGGCGCGGCGAAGCGCCGAGCAGGCGACGATGATCCCGTGGTCGGCGTCACGCAGGGCCTCGCCGATGGCGTCGAGCCACGGCCAGCGGTCGGCGTCGGTGAGCGCAACCCCGGCGGACATCTTGGCGACGTTGGCCTCAGGGTGGAATTCGTCAGCGTCGCGGAAGGCAAGGCCGATGGCGGCGGAGAGGCGGGCGCCGACCGAGGACTTGCCGCTGCCGGAGACGCCCATGACGACGATTGCGGGCGCGGGTCCTTTCGACATCTGAGCGGCGCTCTCGCGGCGATATGTAGCCTGTCCGCTTGGGCGGGCCTGCATTATCCTTAGTGGCTGATCGGCGGCCTGGCCGCACGCCTTTTCTTGAGGGAACGTCCATGCAGAAACTGCAAACGCAAGGGGTGCACCACATCACGCTGGTCGGCGCCAATCGCCAGACGTCAATCGACTTCTGGGAAGGAGTGCTCGGCATGCCGTTCGTGTTCGAGCAGCCGAACCTCGACGTGCCCGAGGAAAGCCATCTCTATTTCGACCCCGGCGACGGCCGGCTGATCACGGTGTTCACCAAGGAAAGCCGCAAGCCCGATCCGACGCAGACGCCAACCGATATCGGAGCGGTCCACCACATCGCCTTCTCGGTGTCGCGGGCGACCTTCAGCCAGGCCGTCGCAAGGCTCGATGAGCGCGGCATCAAGCACAGTGGAGTCAAGGACCGCGGCTTCATGGACTCGATCTACTTCCGCGATCCGCTGGGCTTTCTGATTGAGCTGTCAGCCTACCGCTTCTTCCCGCCGGAGGGGGTATCCTACGGCGAGTTGATGCTCGAGGCGCACAGGATCCGGGTGGCGCGCGGCGACTACGCCATCGCCGAGGTCCACCTCGCCGACGCGATCGAAAATCTCACCAAGCGGACGCGGGGCAGCCTGTCGGAGGACCGTTCGCCGAAGAAGCCGTATTAGCCTAGAATAGAGTCGTTAGCCTAGAATAGAGTCAGGGCGAGCAGTGTTTTCGCGCCAGCCGAGCCGGGATCGCATGTTGACCGCGGCCGCGGGACGCCGGCCTGGAAAAATGGGAGGAAGCAGATGAAACTCTACATCCTTGAGGTCTCGAACACGAGCCGCCCGGTGCGGGCGCTCATCGCCGAAAACAAGCTGCCGGTCGAGGAAGTCGCGCTCGATTTCTACAAGGGCGAGCACGCCAGCGAGCCCTACCTTTCGCTCAACCCGAATGCGCTGGTGCCGACGCTCGACGACGACGGCTTCATCCTCACCGAGAGCTCGGCGATCATGAAATACCTCGCCGACAAGTTCAATCTGAAGACCTACCCGAAGGACCTCAAGACGCGGGCCAAGGTCAACGAGATGATGGACTGGTTCAACACCGGCTTCTATCGCGACTACGCCTACAACGTCGTCTATCCGCAGATCTACCCGCATCACAAACGCCCGGGCGACGAGGTCCAGAAGGGCACGATCGAATGGGGAAAGAGCCAAACCAAGAAGTGGCTGACGGTGCTCAACGACCACTGGCTCGGACGCGGCAACAAATACCTGGTCGGCGACCAGATGACGATCGCCGACATCTTCGGCTACGCGCTCCTGACCTGCGGCATGGTCACCCGCGACGAATTCAAGGACTATCCCAACGTCGACCGGTGGGTGAAGGACGTGGAGAAGCTGCCGAGTTGGCAGAAGGTCAACGCAGGGCTTGCCGGCTTCCGCGACTACGTCAAGGACCAGTCGTTCGTCAACGTCTGACCGGCGAAGCGCGGCAACGATGAGACGCCGGTTCGGCACCTCATTCGTCTCTGTCGGCGGCCTCCGACCAGTCGACAAGCGGCGACTTGTAGCTCGAGCGGGGCAGGGCACCCTGTGGGACGAGCACGATCTCGGTGGTGACGATGAGGGCCTCGCGGACGCGCATCCTGATGCGCTCAGCGAGTTCGGGTGAGCCTGCGGCGACGGCGAGTTCCACCAGAACCTTCAGCGGCGGGTCCTGGCGGAAGCCCTGCTTGCCTGGCCGGACGGAAACGACGCCGCTCACCGACGGCTGGAACTCGTTGACGATTTCTCGGAGCGCCGTCGGGAAGAGGTTGATCCCGCGGACGATCAGCATGTCGTCGGTGCGGCCGATGCAACGGACGCGAGGCGCGGTCCGGCCGCAGGCGCACTGAGAGGTCCAGACTCGCACTTGATCGCGACTGCGGAAGCGGAGAAGCGGCGCCGCGCGATGGCGCAGATGTGAGTACACCAGTTCGCCTTCGGCGCCGTCCTCGAGCGGGACATCCTCGCCGGTTTCCGGGTCGATCAGTTCGAAATGAACAAGACCGCGACCGCTGAAGTGCATGCCTTTCCGTTCGGAACATTCGCCCCACAGCGACACCGCAATGTCGCCGATGCCCATCGCCTCGGTGACCTGGGCGCCCCAGGCGGCATCGAGTTTCGCCCGCATCGTCGGCTCGCCGCCACCGGGTTCGCCGGCGACGAGAAGGCGTTTGACACTCGACCCGGCGAGATCGATATGGCGCTCGCTCGCCCACTCGGCGAGGTAGAGGGCGTAAGACGGGGTCAGCGCGACGGCGTCCGCCTTGAGAAGCCGCACCGCCGTCAGCAGCCGGTCGGTGTTGCCGGCGAACCCGGCCGCGCCGGCGCCGACCGGGATGTGGGTGAGGCCGAGGGCGTTGAAGGCGTCGAGGGTGACGCCGGCGACGAAGGGACCGGCGCCGTAGGTCGAGACCAGCCGGTCGCCGCGCCGGATGCCGGAAGCGGAGTAGCTGCGGCACGAGATGCGTATCCAGTCGGAAAGGTCTTCGGCGGTGAGCGGGACGAAGCTCGGCGTGCCGGTGGTGCCGCTGGTCGAAAAGATGCGCACGACCTTGTCCATGGGCGCGGCGAGATGGGTGCCGATCGGATCGGCTTCGCTGCGCGTGGTACGGAGTTCGTCCTTCTCGGTGAAAGGCAGGCGGGCGATGCCGTTGATGCCGCCAACGGCCTCTGGCGTCTTGAAGCCGGCATCGGAAAGCTTGCCGCGGTAGAAGCGCGAGTTGGCGAAAAGGTAGGCGATCTGGCGGCGGTAGGCCGGATCGTCGGCGCGCTGCTGCTCGGCCCACGAGGCCGTCTCGACTTCGGGATCAAACATCATGAGTTCTTGCCGCCGTCGTAGGCGATCGCTTCCTCGCCCTTGGCGGCCATCAGGAAGCCGATCGGTCGCTCCTGCTCCTCGGCGAGGTGGGCAAGGAGGCCGGCGGTGCGGGCAAGGATGGGGATCGCCTTGATCGTCGGCGCCGGGAAATCAAGATCGAGCAGGCAGGCGGCGATCGGCATCGACACGTTCATCGGCAGCCGGCGGCCCCACGTCCGTTCGACTGCCGGGGCAAGGCGGCGGGCAAGATCGACGTGACGGCCGGCGATCTTGCGCTCATCGGCGAGCGCCAGGATGCGCTCGGCCCGCGGGTCGACCGGCTTGTGCAGCGGGTGGCCGAAGCCCGGCATCATGTCGCCGCGGGCGCGGATCTCGCCGGCAATTTCGGCGACGACGGCGTCGGGATCGCCGCCGGCGCCGACGCGGCCGAGCGCGTCGGTCAGCACGGCGCCGCACAACTCGGCGGTGCCGAGGATGACGGTGCCGCAGCCGAGGATACCGGCGGCGACCGCCGCCTGCAGCGCACCCGGCGCGGCGTCGTAGGTCATGCGGGCGGCAACGACGGTGGGAGTAAGTCCGTGCTCGGCGATGGCGACGAGCAGCAGGTCGAGGAAGAAGCGTTGGTCGCGGGTCGGCTCGCGCCCGGTCATCAACAGGTGGAAGAACTCGGTGAAGGTCAGCCGGCCCATCAGATCGCCGGCGAGATCGCGGCCACGCACCTCGACGCCGGCGGCGTCGGCGGTGGCGATGGCGGTCTTGGCCGGCCCGGGCTTGCCGATCAGCACGTCGTTCTCCCGAGGGATTGGGGTCGATTGAACCAGCGCGGCGAGCCTAGCGGGAAAGTTCCGGCAATAACAGGCGGCACTAAGGGTGCGGGTCCGCCCAGGGGCCGGGGAAGGTGGCGGGCGGCGCGGCGCCGGGAGCCGGTTCGGAAACTTGGGGGGAGACCCCGGTTCCGGTCGAGGGCAGTCGGTCGCTGCCGCCGGCGAAGCGGACCAGGGCGGCGATGCGGTCCTCGATCGGCGGGTGGGTCGCAAACAGGCCGGAGAGGCCGCTCGCCCGCGGATGGTCGAGGAACATCTCCTGGATTTGCGCCGGCGCCGCGATCTCGGAATGGCCGGCAATCTTCCTCAGCGCACCGATCATGGCGTCCGGGTTCTTGGTCAGCTCGAC
>JBBDMC010000123.1:0-5323 GCA_040878485.1 Bauldia sp.
GCGATCGCGGTCGAGCGGCGGACCTGGCACGAGCGGGCCGCCAACGCCGAAAGCCAGATCGCGACGCTCGCCGGCCGCCGCCGCGAGGCGGAAGCCGAACGCCAGGGGCTCGCCGCCGAGCCGGGGAAGATCGAGGCGAAACGTCGCGCGCTGCTGTCGGAGATGACGGTGGCCGAGGCCCGGCGCGCCGGCGCCGCCGATGCGCTCGCCGCCGCCGAGGCCGATCTCGCCGAGGCCGACGAGGCCGCGCGCCAGGCGCTCGACCGGCTGTCGGAGGCGCGCGAACGCCGCGGTCGAGCCGAGGAGCGCGTCGTCGCCGCCCGTGAGCGGCTGGCCGAGGTCGCCGCCCGCATCGACGAGACCCTCGATTGCCGGCCCGAGGAGGTCAGAGAAGTGGCCGAGCTCAAGCCCGGCGCGCCGCTGCCCGATCTCGATGACGTCGAAGCCCGGCTCGAACGCTATCGCCAGGAACGCGAACGGCTGGGCGCGGTGAACCTCAGGGCCGACGCCGAGGCGACCGAACTCGCCGAGCGCCGCGATGCACTTGCCGGCGAGCGCGACGATCTCGTCGCGGCGATCCAGCGGCTCCGCCAGGGGATCGTCAGCCTCAACCGCGAGGGCCGTGAGCGGCTGACCGCCGCCTTCGACACCGTCAACGGTCATTTCCAGCGCTTGTTCACCCACCTGTTCGGCGGCGGCGCCGCCGAGCTTCAGCTCACCGAATCCGACGATCCGCTCGAGGCCGGCCTCGAGATCGTCGCCCGGCCGCCGGGCAAGAAACCCCAGATCATGACGCTGCTCTCCGGTGGCGAGCAGGCGCTGACGGCGCTCTCCCTGATCTTCGCGGTGTTCCTCACCAACCCGGCTCCGATCTGCGTCCTCGACGAGGTCGACGCGCCGCTTGACGACGCCAACGTCGAGCGCTTCTGCAACCTGCTCGACGAGATGGCGCGCCAGACCGACACCCGTTTCGTCGCCATCACCCACAACCCGATCACCATGTCGCGCATGCAGCGCCTCTACGGCGTCACCATGGCCGAGCGCGGGGTCTCGCAACTGGTCTCGGTCGATCTCGAGACGGCGGAGCGGTTCCGCGAGGCGGGGTAGGGTTGCCGCTTGCTGGCCTCGACCACGTTCAGCTCGCGATGCCCGCCGGAAAAGAAGACGCGGCGCGGCGGTTCTATCGTGATCTCCTCGGGCTTGTTGAGCTACCGAAGCCGGCAAACCTTGCGGCGCGCGGCGGGGTCTGGTTCGCACTCGGCGGTCAGCAGCTCCATCTCGGTGTTGAACAAGATTTCCGGCCGGCGAAGAAGGCGCATCCGGCGTTCTGGGTAACGGACCTTGCGGCACTGCGCCGACATGTGATCGCCGCCGGCGAAACTCCCATCGATGACGACGCCCTGCCCGGGTACGATCGCTTCTACTTGCACGACCCATTCGGAAACCGGCTGGAATTCCTGGAGCCGGTGAAATGACGCACCCCGCTCGTATGTGAGGTTTGAGGCATTGAAATCAGCATCAAATGATGCTATGTTTCGTGCCTATGCACAGGAGTTGTTCGCATGCGCACGACGCTCGCCCTCGACGACGATTTGTTGGCCAAGGCCCAGGAATACACGGGCATCAAGGAGAAATCGGCGCTTGTCCGCGTCGCTCTTGAGCAGCTGGTCCAGCGCGAGGCCGCACGCCGGCTCGCCGCCATGGGCGGGACCGAACCCCAGTTGACCGACATACCCCGCCGGCGCGCGCCTCTCGCGTGATCCTCGTCGACACGTCGATCTGGATCGATCACCTGCGCGAGGGCGCTCCCCTGCTCGAGAATCTACTCGCCAAGGAGCGGGTGATGGCGCACCCCTTTGTGATCGGAGAACTGGCGCTGGGCGCACTGCGGCAACGCGAGGTCTTTCTTCAGCGGGTCCGCGAACTTCCGTCGGCGCTCGTCGCCAGCCATGACGAAGTGCTGACATTGATACTTGGACGAGGCCTTTCCGGCTCGGGGATCGGCTATGTCGACGCTCATCTGATTGCTTCCGTTCGCATGACCCCGAATGCCCGGCTTTGGACGCGAGACCAGAAGCTGGCGGCCGTGGTCGAACGGCTTGGTCTCTTGGCCGACCCCCATGACGCCTGAACCGGCCCTGCTCCTCGCCTGGTACGACCGCCACCACCGCCGTCTGCCGTGGCGGGTGGGCCCGCGGGAGCGCGCCCGCGGCATCATGTCCGACCCCTACCGCGTCTGGCTCTCCGAGGTGATGCTGCAACAGACCACCGTTGCGGCGGTGAAGCCCTATTTCGAGGCGTTCGTCGCCCGCTGGCCGGACGTGGCCGCGCTCGCCGCCGCGCCGCGCGACGACGTCATGAAGGCCTGGGCCGGGCTCGGCTACTACGCCCGCGCCCGCAACCTCAAGGCCTGCGCCGAGGCGGTCGTTCGCGACCACGGCGGTCGGTTTCCCGAAACGGCCGCCGAGTTGAAGACGCTGCCGGGCGTTGGCGACTACACCGCCGCGGCGATCGCCGCCATCGCCTTCGACCAGCCGGTCGCCGTTATCGACGGCAACGTCGAGCGGGTGATCGCCCGGCTGTTCGCCGTCGAGACGTCGTTTCCCGCCGCCAAGGGTATCGTTCGCGAGCATCAGGACCGCATGACCCCGGCCGACCGCGCCGGCGACTACGCCCAGGCGATGATGGATCTCGGCGCGACCGTTTGCACGCCGAAACGGCCGGCCTGCTCGCTCTGTCCGCTGTCCGGCGCCTGCCGCGCCGGCGCCGCCGGCGATCCTGAATCCTACCCCGTGAGAGCGGCCAAGGCCGCTCGGCCGACCCGCCGGGGCGTCGCCTACGTGGCGGTCCGAGCCGACGGCGCGGTGCTCTTGCGACGGCGCCCCGACCACGGCTTGCTCGGCGGCATGTCCGAGGTGCCGGGAACCGGATGGTCTGAGGACCCGCAACGCTCGCCGGCCCGGTCGTCGGCGCCCTTTGCCGCCGGGTGGCGCCGGATGCCGACGCCGGTCGTTCATGTCTTCACCCATTTCCGGCTGGAGCTGTCGGTCCTCAGCGCCCGCCTCGGTCAGGCGACGCCGGCTCCGCCCGGTCACTGGTGGGCGCCGGCCGCCGGGCTGGCCGCAGAAGCGCTGCCGAGCGTGATCAAGAAGGCGATCGAAGCCGCGCTTCCGGGAGCGACGCTGAAACCGCCACGGAGCAGGGCAGCATGACCGCCATCCGCCATATCGTCTTCGACCTCGGCAGGGTGCTCTTGCTGTGGGACCCGGAGCGCCCCTTCCGGCGGCTGATCCCCGACGCCGTCGAGCGGCAACGCTTCCTCGGCCAGATCTGCACCCCGGCGTGGAACAACGAGCAGGATCGCGGCCGCACCTGGCGCGAGGCCGAAGACGTACTGATCGCCGAGCATCCCGAGCACGCGGCGATGATCCGTGCCTACCGGCAGAACTGGTCCGAGATGATGCCCGGCGTGATCGACGCGACGCTGGCGATCTTCGACCAGCTGCTGGCCGCTGGCCACGACGTCACCGCTCTCACCAATTTCGCCGCCGATACGTTCGAGATCGCGCGGGCGAAGTTTCCGTTCCTTGATCGCTTTCGCGGCGTCACGGTGTCGGGCCGCGTCGGGGTGATGAAGCCCGAACTCGCCATCTACCGGCATCACGCCGCGGCGTTCGGGCTCGAAGACGGCCACGTCCTTTTCTTCGACGACAATCCGGATAACGTCGAGGGCGCCCGGGCGGCCGGGTGGCGCGCCGAGCAGTTCGTCGATGCCGGCCGGATGCGCGCCGATCTCGCCCGCTACGGCATCGGCCTCGACTGATCCGGACGACACGCCCGAGCCCGATCTCCTCGCCGACATCGGGATGGCGGTGGTAAAAGTGGGCTGAGTGCGTTCAACCCACCTCGGCTCGCACTTATCTCCGCCCACCGGAGCTAACCATTTGATATTCCTCGCCAACAAAAGTTATCCCCGCCCCTCTGGCCTCCCCGATAATGCCCTCATCCTCGCTCATGAGGGGCGCCGACCGGTGGCGACCTGAGGTGGAGCGGGGTGCGGCGCCTACCGGCGGGTTCGCAAGCCCGTCGCCGGGACGCCCTGGCAAGGACCGTCGGGCACTAAGACCCGTCTGCTTGCCCCGCCTCGGGCACGTCGTCCGGGAAGGGGTAGAGGCTTAAGGTGGGGTAACCCGCCGAAGATACAGGCCGGGGTACGCGAAATCGCCGCGGCGGGTGCTCGCAGAGCGCCCATATTCGGACTACCCGGTTGGCACTCGACGAGCGCCCGCCACCCCCTCGTCACGCCGTAGCGCGTCAGCGCGAAGGCGGACCGAGGGTCGAACAGGAGGAGCACCCCCATACCCCGGAGCGGAACCGCTCGCGGGAACGGGAGCGGCTGCGCCGCAGCGTAGGGGCCTAATCGGCCTTCACCACCCCCGCCGCGATCAGCCAGGCGACCGCCTCGAAGACCGCCTCGAACGAGGTGTAGCGCGGCTCGTAGCCGATGAGGCGGCGCGCCTTGTCGATCGAGCAATTGGGGCTGTGGGCGATGTGGTCCCAGGTTGCCCTGGCTTCCTCCTCGCTGTGGGCGGCCTTCCATTCCGGCCAGGGGAGGAAGGCGAGCTTCGCTTCCCGGCCGAACCAGGCGGCCATCGTCTCGGCGTAGCCGCGCAAGGTCACCGCGGCCGGGGAGACGGCGTGGAAGGCTTCTCCGACCGATTGGCTCCAGTTGGCGATCGCCTTGACGAACACCCGCGCGACGTCGTCGGCATGGACGTGGTGGACCGTCTCGAGGCCGAAGTTCGGCAGCGCCAACTCCTCGCCCTTCGCCAGCGTGGTGAAGACCGCCGGGTTGAAGTGCCCGGCCGGGTTCAGCGGCGCCCAGCCGGGCCCGACGATGTGGCCGGGGTGAACGATCGTCGCCGGGAAGCCGGTCCGGCGCGCCTCGCCGAGGAGGTAGGCCTCGATCGCGGCCTTTTGGATGCCGTACTCGCCGAACGGCCTGCGCGGCGCCGTCTCGGTGGTTGGCACCGCGACGCTCGGGCCGTGCACCCAGATGGTGCCGGTGTGGAGAAAATGACTGACCTCGCCTCGCAACGCCGCGACGAGATGCTCAGCGCTTGCCAGCGTGAAGCAGATCATGTCGATGACGATGTCCGGCTTCAGGTCGCGGATCGCCCGGCCGAAGGTGCCGTCCTTCTCGGCGGCTTCGCGGTCGAGGGTGACGCTCCGGACGGCGGTCCAGGCGGCGTCAGCCTTGTAGGGCTGGCGCTCGCCGCGGCTGACGTTGACGACCTCGAAGCCCAGCGCCACCAGACGCGGC